>DOHN01000210.1:0-293 GCA_003535195.1 Ruminiclostridium sp. | reverse complement strand
AATACGCCAGCATTTCCTGAATACATTCCGCTTCAATGGTATATGCCTCTTTTGCACGAAGCAATGCTTCTTTTTTCATAGTACAGCCTCCATTTGATAAAGTAAATGTTGTTTTCTTTTATTCTATCTATGATATCTATATTATACTTTCTTTATCAAAAACAAGCAATAAGAAAACAATAGGTAAATACTATTGACTTTATTTTTAACTTTTATTATAATTTAGAGGAACAAAAGTTCAAAAGTACTGCTGTAATAACAGTATTTTCATACACCTGGGCACTAACTTATCA
>DOHN01000130.1:10404-10803 GCA_003535195.1 Ruminiclostridium sp. | reverse complement strand
CTCCTGTATGAGAGCTGCGAAAAATCCAAGGATGGCATGAAAGAATACCATAATGCGGTCTTTGTGGGATACGATGAAAACGGAGTTCCCCGCCATGCCCATAAACGAGGGCTCTATACCGAGGGAACCGGCTTCAAGGGGAATGTGGATAGCTGCGATCCGGCATACAGCTTCCACCACATCGGCATAAGCAACAGCCTCTATGTGTTTGAGGCTCCCATCGACTTGCTGTCTTACATCACCCTGCATCCCAAGGACTGGCAGAAACACAGCTATGTGGCACTCTGCGGTGTTTCCGAATACGCCATGCTGAAGATGCTGGAACTGAATCCGAACCTAAACCATGTAGTCCTGTGTTTGGATCATGACGAGGCGGGGATCGAAGCCTCGGAGAAATAT
>DOHN01000130.1:6873-10189 GCA_003535195.1 Ruminiclostridium sp. | reverse complement strand
AAATCACGGACTACCGGCAATCCCTGCCGAGGAACATCCCCAGCATTTAATTCGGGATGAAATCTGCCGGGAGCTTACCGAAACGGCAATGACTGTGAAATCCAACTGTTCCGCTAACACCCTGTCGGCCCTGCTCGTAAAAGCCCGATCCTATCTGCATTGGGGACAGTTTTCAGAAGCGGATGAATGTCTGAAGGAAATGTGCCGCCTCTCCGTGGCTGCTGCTGCGAGGGAGTACCGACAGATGGATCACAGCCGGAATATCTCCGCAGTGCAAAGCCGTCTGCATAGTGGTTTCAGGACTTATGAAAATCGAGGGCATCTAGAAACCCGGCTGGATTTACTGGAGTCCGACATCATGGCTCTGCGGGGCTTTGAGCGTGTGGTGACCACCGGTGAAAAGGAAAAGCTGGCAGAGTGCTATGAACACATTGCCGCCCATGGTCTCAAGGGCGCAATCCTGCTTAAGCGGCAGCAACAGAAACAGGAACAGCGGCAAAGTCTGACGATGACGATGGCATAAGAAAAGCGGAGCTGTCAAATTACTGAAGGCCCCGCTTATTCGTAGTAGATATATGAATGGGAACACTACTTAGAAAGCCACTACCTCACAGATTGTGAGTTTGCAGTTTTTGTCAGAGCCATATTGCTTTTATAATAAGATAAATCACAAGTAGCCATATTGCCACAATTGGCAATGCAAAATACCATTTATTAGGTTTACCGTCCACCCATATTCCTTCCGCCTGAATACGACATTCCGTAAACATATCAGGCGGAATCAATCGTACTGTTATAGCAATAAGACATGGCAATATAATTACGTCATCCAAATAACCTAACACAGGTATAAAATCAGGAATAAGGTCAATTGGAGACAAAGCGTATATAATTGTCACTCCGGCAAGGATTTTTGCTGTCATTGGTGTTTCTTTTTTTCTTAACGCTATGAAAACAGCAGGAATATCTGTTTTTAATTGTTTAGCTCTCTCTTTAAGATTCATAAATATACCTTTTTCCTACTATATTTTTAATTTATCGCTATCCCGTATGATTTAGACACTGCAATTCTTCAAATATTTTACCACTAAATTAATTGAATAGAAAGGAGCTTTTCATGCCGTCTCAAGTCTATATTTTAATTGCAGCGGCCGCCGTGATGTTTTCTGTCATCGGCGGTCTTTCTCTTTTGGCCCATTATTACACGCTCAACGGAATCAAGTCCCGCACGGTGGGCGACGGACAGCATGGTACGGCACGGTTCGCATCAAAACAGGAAATCAAAAATACCTATCAGCACATTCCCTTTCAGCCGGAGCTGTGGAGGCAGGGCCAATGCCTCCCCACTGCCACCGAGCAGGGAATCATTCTTGGATGCGTAGGAGCAAAGAATAAGATCACGGCGATGGTGGACTCTGACGATGTCCACTGCCTCATGATCGGCGCGTCCGGCGTCGGGAAAACAGCATACTTTTTATACCCCAACCTGGAATATGCTTGTGCCTCCGGCATGAGCTTCCTGACTACCGACACCAAGGGTGATCTCTACCGCAACTACGGAGCCATCGCCCGTGACTACTACGGCTACCATGTGGCGGTCATCGATCTCAGAAACCCCACCCGCTCAGACGGCAACAATATGCTCCATCTTGTGAACACCTACATGGATCAGTACCTTGCCGACGAAAACAATCTTGTGGCAAAGGCGAAAGCAGAGAAATACGCCAAGATTATCTCCAAAACCATCATCAACGCCAGCAGTGAAAATTACGGACAGAATCAGTTTTTTTATGATGCCGCCGAAGGGCTCCTCTCCTCAGTGATTCTGCTGATTGCCGAGTATCTGCCTCCCACTGAGGCAGATGGAAAAAAGGTGGACTGCCGCCATATCATCAGCGTGTTCAAATTGGTTCAGGACTTGCTGGCACCCAGCAAGGTAAAGGGGAAAAGTCAGTTCCAGCTATTAATGGATAAACTGCCCTCCGACCATAAGGCCCGCTGGTTTGCAGGAGCGGCCCTAAATTCCGCAGAGCAGGCCATGGCATCGGTGCTCTCCACTGTGCTATCCCGTTTGAATGCTTTTCTCGACTCCGAAATGGAACAGATTCTCTGTTTTGAGACAGCCATTGATGCGGAGAAATTCTGTAATCAAAAATCCGCTCTGTTTATCGTGCTTCCCGAAGAGGATTTGACCAAGTATTTTATGGTCAGCCTTATGATCCAGCAGCTCTACCGGGAGATCCTCGCGGTTGCGGATGAGAACGGAGGCAAACTGAAAAACCGTGTGATGTTCTACTGTGATGAGCTTGGAACGCTTCCAGCCATTGAATCACTCGAATTAATTTTCAGTGCCTCACGCTCACGCCGGCTTGGGATGGTGCCGATCATACAATCCTTCGGCCAGCTCGAAAAGAACTATGGCAAAGAGGGTTCGGAAATCATCGTGGACAACTGCCAGGACACCATCTTCGGTGGATTCGCTCCCAACAGCCAGACCGCCGAGGTGCTGAGTAAGGCATTGGGCAGCCGCACCGTCATGAGCGGCAGCGTAAGTCGTGGAAAGAATGATCCCAGCCAATCCTTGCAGATGATGGAGCGCCCTCTCATGACGCCGGATGAACTCAAATCCATTCCAAAGGGCAGCTTTGTCGTGATGAAAACCGGCACCCATCCCATACGGACAAAGCTGCGGCTCTTCCTTGATTGGGGCATCCGTTTTGAGGGACTTTATACCGTGGAGGAGAAGGCGCACCGAAAGGTGGTCTACGCCGATAAGCAGATGCTGGAGGAAAATATCGTCCGCAAGCACACGACCTGCTTTATGGTGGACGAAGAAACCGGGGAGATATCGGAGCCAACCACCGGAACAGGAACCCTTCATACCCCGGTGGAAGATTCGCCTGAAAACACCATGCGCCGCCGCAATGTACTCAAAACGTAAGGAGGTTTCCATGAGCTACTTTGACCATATTTATACTGCCTCGCCCGATGAGCTTCCCCATCGGGCGAGGACTGTTTATATATATCTTTGTGACCGGGCAGGCAAAGGAGCTGACTGCTGGCCCGCGGTAAAAACGATTGCCTCCGACTTGCAGCTCTCCCGCAGCACCGTCAAGCGTGCCCTGCATGATTTGGTCAAGGCGGGACTCATTGAAAAGGAACCACGCTATCGAGAGAATGGGAGCAACACCTCCAACAGGCTGATTTTGAAAAATCAATAATCACGAATAAGTAAACAGGCGCAGCTTCCACCAAGGGGAAACTACGCCTGTTTGCTGAACCGGGGTGCGGTCCATGGTGAACCCACCAGAACCTC
>DOHN01000130.1:637-6720 GCA_003535195.1 Ruminiclostridium sp. | reverse complement strand
AAAGGCTTATTACAGAAAAAGAACAACTTATTAGAATTCAGTTTCGACAAGAAATCTATATCTGCAAAAAAATTATAAATTACGCATGTCGATTTGATTTGAAATGAGGTATGTTTTCTTTCTGGCTTTTGCTTAGTTATCTTCCAGAGTATCAAGAAAGAGAGTGAGACTTTGTCGCTGCCTCGGACGCAAGCCACGGTAGCGATCTATAATTTTTTGCTCATCCTCGCTCAAGTCATATTCTTTTACCGTTTCCAGCTTGCGTCGTATATCTGTACGGCCAAGAAGAAAATCTACCGACACATCAAAGAAATCTGCGTACTTGTTCAATGTCTCAATATCCGGCTGATAGCCGCCTGTTTCATAATTCTGTATTTGCGACTGTGCAATATCAAATTCATCTGCCAGTTTTTGTTGGCTCAATTTGTGTTCCTCACGCAATAAACGTAAATTAAACATCCCAGCCACCTCCTCTGCGTCAATTCTAACAAGACTATCTTATTGCGTGCAAAAAGGTTATCTTTTTATTGATAATAAGATTATCTTATGGTATTCTAAAAGTTAATCTGATTAGAGTAACAGAGAGAGGACGTTTATGATGAATGCAAAAGAAAAAGCAAGGCTTATCCGACAGGCAGGCAAACTCTACACCCTTGGACTTACCGTGGAAAAGCGCAGAGAAAGACTTAGGAAATTAGTTGAAAAAAAGATACCCTATGATTCACCGCAGATGAAAACAGCTATGGAAGAATTTCAGACGGCAGATGATGAATGGAAACGACTGGAGCAGGAGCATCTGGAATACAGAAAAAACTTCTGTGGAGATATGCTGTAACTATCATGTTATGCCTCGAAAAGCATAGCGAAGTGCCTTGAATCTATCCAGGGCACTTCGCTGTATTTTTAGTGTAACTCTTGATTCGCACTACTTTTAAGTAAGCTATGCTATTGGAAGGCACGGAAAAGAGGATTGAAAAATTATTGACATTTCTGAATCCACGGCATATACTGATATATAGAAAACATTCTATGTGAGGTTGTACAATGGAACAAAAGTATATTGAAAGTACAAAAATTCTAAAGGCTCTTGCTGATCCAAAGCGGCTGCGTATTGTTGATATGCTTTCCTGCGGTGAGCTTTGTGCTTGCAAGATTTTAGAAGAATTTCATATTACCCAGCCGACTCTTTCCCACGATATGAAAGTTCTAATTAAGGCTGGTATAGTAAACGCAAGACCAGAGGGCAAGTGGACACATTATTCACTCAACAATGAAAATCTACAAGCCTTTTATAAACAATTAGGCGAGGTGTTTTGCTCTACTCCCGATTGTATCTGCCATCGTAAAGGCGGTGATACATAGATGTGCTGTTGTCGTCGCTGGTGTCGGTGTCACGTTCCATGACAGAACAGACACCGACAAAAAAATAGTCGTAACATAGAAAAATTTCTATATGATAGGAGTGAAACTTTATGAAAACAGAAAAACAATCAGATATTGGATTTTTTGAAAAGTATTTGACAGTGTGGGTGCTGCTTTGCATGGCAGTAGGCATTCTGATCGGCAAGTTTTTACCCGCTGTCCCCTCATTTTTAGGTCGATTTGAGTATGCACAGGTATCTATCCCAATTGCTATTTTAATATGGTTGATGATTTTCCCTATGATGCTCAAGGTAGACTTCAAGAGCATTAAGAATGTGGGCAAAAATCCCAAAGGGCTTTTTGTAACTTGGGTGACAAACTGGCTGATTAAGCCTTTCACCATGTTCGGGATTGCAAGCCTGTTCTTCTTTGTAGTATTCAAAACACTTATTCCGGCAGACTTGGCAAAGGACTATTTAGCTGGTGCTATCCTGCTCGGAGCCGCCCCTTGTACGGCAATGGTATTTGTGTGGAGCCATTTGACAAAAGGTGACCCCGCTTACACTGTGGTACAGGTTGCGACTAATGACCTTATTATCCTGCCTGCCTTTGCGCCAATCGTAGCTTTTTTGCTTGGTGTGAGCGGTGTTTCTATTCCGTGGGATACACTTCTCTTATCGGTAGCACTGTTCGTTGTCGTCCCCCTTACGGCGGGTATCATCACACGGACACAGCTCATCAAACGAAAAGGTGAGGAATATTTCAACAAAACATTTCTGCCGAAGTTTAACAACACCACCATTGCAGGGCTTCTCTTGACGCTCATTATTATTTTCTCTTTTCAAGGCGATGTTATTTTGGAAAATCCGCTGCACATCATCTTGATTGCCGTGCCCCTGACTATTCAGACATTCCTGATTTTCTTTATTGCATACTTGGCAAGTAAGGCGCTAAAACTGCCTCATAACATTGCCGCTCCTGCCGGGATGATAGGCGCGTCAAACTTTTTTGAACTTGCCGTAGCGGTTGCCATCGCCCTATTTGGCGCACAATCACCCGTGGCATTGGCTACCATTGTGGGTGTACTTACTGAAGTGCCAGTGATGCTGATACTGGTTAAAATTGCAAATAATACGAAAGGGTGGTTTTCAGAATGAAACAGCTTATCATTGATTTTCTTTACCTCGATTTAAATACCTGTGAGCGGTGCATGGCAACAGATGAAACGCTCAAACAGGCACTAAAAGTCCTGTCCGGCGTATTTGATACTCTTGGACTCGAAGCCAAGATTAATTCGGTTAACATTACATCGAGGGAGCTTGCGGAGGAACATCGTTTTATGAGTTCTCCGACCATTCGTGTGAATGGCGTGGATATCTGCAACGAGCTTGTAGAAAGCGACTGCACGGATTGCGGTGATTTATGCGGTGATAGCGTTGACTGCCGGGTATTCGTCTACGAAGGCAAAAACTACGAGCAACCGCCCGTACCGATGATCGTGGACGGCATCTTAAAGGCCATTTACGGTGTGCAACCTCAAGGATTAGAAGAAGCCTATATTCTGCCAGACAATCTCGAAAAGTTTTTTAGCGGTAAAAATAGCTGCTGCGGAACCGCTTGCGGCTGTTCTGATACAACATCCAACACTAATTTAAGGAGTGATTTTTCTATGAAAACAATGTCTATTTACGAACCGGCCATGTGCTGTGAAACTGGCCTTTGCGGCGTCGGTATTGATCCCGAACTGCTCCGCATTTCAACTGTAATGAGCAATCTGCAAAAGAACGGTGTCACCGCCTCCCGTTTTAACCTCAACAGTGCGCCACAGGCATTTGTCAACAATTCCGAAATCAACAAGCTGATTATGGGTGATGGCGTTGAGTCTTTACCCGCCACTCTCATTGACGGTAAAATCGTCAAGACCAAGGCATACCCTACCAATGAGGAAATTGCGGCATGGCTTGAAATTCCTGCCTCGTTCTTAGAAGCGGTTGAAACTAAAAAAGGAGATAGCGGGTGCTGCTGTTCGGAGGGTTGCTGCTAATGAAACAGTTTGATCTGCAACATCTAAACCTTACAAAATATCTGTTTTATACCGGCAAGGGTGGCGTTGGAAAAACTTCTATCGCTTGTGCTACTGCTGTGACCCTTGCCGACAACGGGAAAAAGGTGCTGCTTGTCAGCACCGACCCCGCTTCCAACTTACAGGATGTATTCAGTACCGAGCTTGATGGCAAAGGCGTACCAATTGCAGAGGTGCCGGGGCTTGTCGTTGCCAACCTTGACCCGATACAGGCAGCAGCAGAATACAGGGAAGGGGTTATCGCACCCTATCGTGGAAAGCTGCCAGAATCGGTTATCATCAACATGGAGGAACAGCTCTCTGGTTCCTGTACGGTAGAAATTGCCGCTTTCAACGAATTTACAAATTTCATTACGGACGAAGCTGCAGCAAAGGAATATGACCACATTATCTTTGACACCGCCCCTACCGGGCATACCCTGAGGATGCTGCAACTACCAAGCGCATGGAGCAACTTTATCAGCGAAAGCACGCACGGCGCCTCCTGCCTTGGGCAACTTTCCGGCTTGGAAGATAAAAAGGAAATGTACAAAGAAGCGGTAGATACTTTGGCGGATAGCAAATTAACTACCCTAATCCTCGTATCCCGCCTTGAAAGCTCTCCGCTCAAAGAAGCGGAGCGGGCTTCAAAGGAACTTGCCGATTTGGGTGTACGCAATCAGCTTATGATTGTGAATGGAGTATTACCCGCCTATGATGATGGCATATCCGAAAGCCTGTATAATAAGCAACAAAAGGCACTTGCAGATATGCCTGCCGGACTAAAAGACATTGCGGCCTATTTTGTACCGCTACGTGCCTACAATATTACCGGCATGGAAAACGTCCGCAATTTGCTTGTCAAAGATAGCCTTGCCTTGAGCAACAACACCTTGAATGCTGCCGATATTCCCACGCTCCGCAAGGTCATTGATGATTTGGATGCAAGCGGGAAAAAAGTCATTTTCACGATGGGCAAAGGCGGCGTTGGGAAAACGACAGTTGCCGCTGCCATTGCACTTGGCCTATCGGCCAGAGGGAAAAAGGTACATCTGACAACCACCGATCCCGCTGCCCATCTTAAATTTGTCATGAACGAAACAAGCGGCATAACCATGAGCCATATTGACGAAAAAGAAGAACTTCATCGTTATCAGGAAGAAGTGCTTTCTAAAGCACGTGGAACCATGTCAGCAGATGATGTTGCTTATGTGGAAGAAGATTTACGCTCCCCTTGTACACAGGAAATTGCCGTATTCCGTGCCTTTGCCGAAATTGTGGAGCGGGCTGAAAATGAGGTTGTTGTCATTGATACCGCACCCACAGGTCACACACTGTTGTTGCTTGATTCCACACAGAGCTATCACCGTGAGGTAAAACGTACACAAGGGGATATTCCCGAAGCGGTCAAAAAGTTGCTGCCTCGTCTGCGCAATGCCGATGAAACGGAGGTTATCATCGTAACACTTGCTGAAACGACGCCTGTCTTTGAAGCCATGCGGTTAGAGGAAGATTTGAAGCGCGCCGAGATCGCAACAAAATGGTGGGTCATCAATTCTTCCCTTTACGCTACCGAAACAAGCAATCAGCTTTTGAAAGCCAAAGCCAGTCATGAAATTGAGTGGATAAATAAAGTGGGCGAAATCTCCCATGATAACTTTGCAGTTATCAGGTGGAGCGCCGAAGAAATTAAGGATGATAAATTACTTGCGTTGTAAGAAAGGAGATCAGATGGAAAAAGTCGCATTTATTTGTGTCCATAATTCTTGTCGTAGCCAGATTGCTGAGGCGTTGGGCCGACATCTTGCAGGTGATATTTTGGAGTGTTATTCAGCCGGAACAGAAACCAAACCGCAAATCAATAGGGATGCTGTACGGCTGATGAAGCAGCTTTATGGTATAGATATGGAGCAAACACAGTATAGTAAACTCTTGTCTGATATCCCTCCTGTGGACATTGTGGTGACGATGGGCTGTAATGTTCAGTGTCCTTTTTTACCCTGCAAGCACCGTGAGGATTGGGGACTTGACGATCCTACTGGAAAGGACGATCAAGAGTTCATCAAAACAATCCGTTTGATTGAGAGCAAAATTACAGAGCTGGCAAATGGATTAAGATAATAAGGGTTTTATAACGTACTCTTTTAAGTCCCAAAAGTTTATCTCCAAAAGTAGCGTGAAGGAAGTAACTTTCATAAATAAATACAGCTAAGGGCAAACCCATCAAAAGGTGGGGACGCAAAGCCATAGGGTCTAAGGTGTTTTACTGCACTATGATAGCCTGGCTGCCAAAAACCATGCGGAGCCTGCCCTCATTCCAGAGGGCAGGCTCTTATTATATCTGTCGGTTTTTGACGGATAAACAGGATATCGGGATACCGGCTTTCGCCTTGCTCCGGCGAGAGGGGTATCCTATGAGGTTTTATACTTACACGAGGTGTAAATAGAGCAGACAAAGCTCGTACATATTGCCAACCACCTAAACAATTTCATATTTTAGTTTTGAAAAAGTCAGCATTTCGCCGTGGGCGCAGTGCTGACTTTTTTCTTTCGACAAAAAAACTCACACTCCGACTGTTTTTTCCAATATCAGGGGAAAAGTGCTGTTCTTCTAAAATAAGCAGATCACTTCCACACTGCCGCTCCCCTCCGCTTCTGA
>DOHN01000130.1:0-532 GCA_003535195.1 Ruminiclostridium sp. | reverse complement strand
AAACGGAGGACAAGCCATATGGCAGAAAAAAAGGAATATCAGATCAAGGTGCAGGGTCAACTCGTCCCTGTCACAGAAGAAGTCTATTTGACCTATTACCGCATGAAACGCCGTGAGCTACATTTGGAGGAAAAGGACGCGGCACATGGTGTTTTTTATTATAGTGCCTTAGACACAGAGGAAACCAATGGTGAGGATGCGATTCCAGACCTCATTTCTCCTCGTGTGGAGGATGTCATTACGGACAAGCTGGTAGCGGAAAAACTTCATCAGTGCATTGCCCAGCTTACCAAAGAAGAACAGGAGCTAATTTTTATTCTGTTTTTTCAGAACAAGAGTGAGCATCAAGTATCCAGAGAAACAGGTATCGCCCAAAAGACCATTCATAATAGAAAGGCTCGTATCCTGGCTCGTCTGAAAAAACTTCTCGAAAAGTAAAAATAATTTGGCTCAACCCCCTCACGAAACCGGATTAGTAGTGAGGGGGTTGTTCATATTCTCCCCACGGCTCTTTGAAAACTTCATATCCGAT
>DOHN01000135.1:30256-30692 GCA_003535195.1 Ruminiclostridium sp. | reverse complement strand
GTTTACTGAGCCGATAATGGCGTCAGCACTATTGTTCTGGATTACCCTTTGTACAACTTTTACAGCTTCCTCGGTGCTTCCGGTGGTGTCATAGTGATCCACTTGAACGGTTGCGCCGTTGAATCCGCCATTATCATTGATATACTTTACTGCCAGGTCAATACCGTTCTTAGCGTTATTACCAGCTTCTGCGTTATTGCCGGAAAGCTGAAGGTAGGTACTGATACGAAAGACTTTTCCGCCAGGATCGGCGCTGTTGCCCGCGCTGGCTGAAGGTGCCTGAGAGCTTGGAGCCGCAGACGGCTCCTTACCTGCCGGTGCCGTACAGGCAGTTGCCATAAGCAGCGTCAAAACAAGTAGGATTGACAAGATCTTCTTCATAAATAGTTCCTCCTTATAATTTAGATAATTTATATTAGCAAGCCTTGTTCATATG
>DOHN01000135.1:24165-29968 GCA_003535195.1 Ruminiclostridium sp. | reverse complement strand
TGAACCAACATAGCGTTGTATGCGCCCTCAGCATCTCCATCAATGATGGCCTGGGCAATTCGCTCATGGTCTAGTACGACACCTTTGATGATCCGGTCTCCAAGTAAAGTAGTAAACATCCGGATCCCATTAACGATCTCTGGGAATAGCACATTTAAAACGTCATTACCTGTGCTTTGAGCAATCTTGCAATGAAATTCAACATCTTGCTCCGCATGGTCGACTCCTGATTTTATGCATTCTGATACTTTAGATGCCAGGCGCTGTATTTCCCTGGCCTCCTCTTTGCTGGCACGCTGCGCACTACACGAAGCAATGACAGGTTCCATTAAATATCGGAGTTCCAGAAGATCCATAAGAACTTTTTCCTTATCATACTTGAATTGAAGTCCTAACGGATCCTCTGTCACTCCGGGAAAATTTGAAATATATGTACCACTTCCCTGCCGAATCACTACAATACTGCGGGAACTCAAGATTCTCATTGCCTCCCGGATAGTGGTACGGCTTACGTTTAGCTGCTCCATAAGCTTTTTCTCATTGGGAAGCCGGTCACCCTTTTGCATCCGGTTTTCTTTGATATATTTAATGATTTGTGCAGAAACCTTTTCTGATAAAGGAACGTTATCCGTTTTCACTGCAGATAATTCCATGCATCCTTTTTTTGCCGATTCCGGCTTTCTACAAGTTTTCATTTTGCAGTAAAGCAGGCGTAGCTAGCGCCGCGTGCCCCTCACTAAAAATACACCTGTCAGACTGTGGATATTTAGAATCGTCGAATTCTTTCCTGAGCTTGAGACAAAACGCTGACGTAATATCCACCGCAAAGCAGCTTTCTTGTAAATGGCCTACCTTACCCGCAGAAATCATTTCACGAATGCCCGCCCAGATGCCGACAGCCCTTTTTCTGAATTTTTGCAGGTCGCTAGCTGTATAAGCCATAAATTCTGCCTCCTTTATTGAACTCTACGTTTCCGCATCATTAGTTGTATGAGTGTACGCGATACTTTAGGTGCCTGCGTCAGTTGCCGCTTAAAATAGCCAAATACTATGAAAGAAATATAGGATAGCCTAAGTTGTATGACATGTAGTAAAACCTTATGTCCGCACCAGTTGTTGCTGAAATAGTCACATATTATGTCTGTTTCAACTTACTTTAAATAGTCGGATGTTATGATGAGATTATACAATAATTAAAAAGAAATTACAATACGTCATACCTTTTTATTTTTTTTAATATTCTAATAAAGTTATAAATTGTAAAATATAGCCATTATTATTTGCCGAAAACAGTCGGATTTACGACGTTACGGGGAATGCGTCCTTTCAACACACTGGTTAGTCCCGACAGCGCCTCATCGCACATGGCCATTCTGGAGTGCATGGTCAGGCTCGCGACATGGGGCGTCAGGACGACATTGTCCAGGGACAGCAGTTCCTCGTATACTTTTGGCTCCTGTTCGAAAACATCAAGTGCCGCGCCTTTTATAACACCATTTTTTAAAGCCCTGCAAAGTGCGGCTTCATCCATCAGCTTGCCTCGCGCCGTATTTACAAAATATGCCGAAGGTTTCATTTTGGCAAAGGTTTCTGCATTGAACATATGGTTGTTTTCGGGCAAATAAGGCACGTGCACTGCAATGCAGTCGCTTTGGGCAAGTATTTCGTCGAAGGGCTTATATACCACATTGTATTCCTTTTCGATTTCCTCGGAAGCACGGAATTTGTCGTAGTAGACCACCTTCATGCCAAGCCCCTGAGCCTTACGGCAGACGGACTTCCCTATACGGCCCAAGCCTATGATACCGAGGGTGCTAACGCCAACCATTGTATTGACGTCAGAAAAGAGCGGCGCATCCCAGATGTTCTGGCGAACTTGGTTGTTATAGCGGGGAATACCGCGCATGACGGCCATAATCAGTGCGATGGTAAATTCCGCGGTGGCCTCGGTAACGGTCGTTGGGGTATTCAGGACAGGTATGCCAAGCTCTGTGGCATATTTCCAGTCGATTCTATCATAACCCACTCCGAAATTGGCAACTGCCTTGAGTTTTTTCGCCGCATCAAGCACCCGCTTGTCCACCTTGGCATCAATAGCGAAAAAGCCGTCAAATTCAGCGATTCGCTCAAGAATATACTCATAACTCAAGCGGTCTCCATCCTCAGGCAGGGTGAAGTCAAAATCCGCTTCATAGGGAGCGAGACATTCATGAGGCACCTTTTTAGAAACAATAATACGTTGTTTTGTCATCAGTAATTCCCCCAATCACAGCTTATCAGCAATTTTACGAGCTTCTCCGCAGGTACCGCGCCAGTATGCATTTAAAATTCTGAATTCATCGCCTATACAAAAATGTTTAACACCGAGATCCATATAATACTTCATCTTATCAATGGTGTCGCATTCGCAGCGCGGGGCGATCCCATGGGCAAGAGCCGTTTTGATGACGTATTCTTCGACTTTCTGAAGTTCCTGCTGGTGCTCGCTCATGTTCCAGCCATTACTAAGGGAGAAATCAGAAGGTCCGAACTGAACCATATCCACGCCGGGGACTGAACAGATTTCTTCGAAATTATCAACAGTCTCCTTCTTTTCAACCATGAAGGCTTTGACCATATTGCGCACCATGGCGGCGTAATCCATCTGAGCGCCGTGAGGTGTATATCCGATCCAGCGCGAGTTGGGGTATCCGAAACGGCCTTTGTCCTGGAGGCTGTCCGGACTGAGGGCCCATATACTTTCCCGAACCTCGTCAGCAGTCTTGTGGTCACAGAAGAGAACGCCCTGGAAACCCATGGATACTGCGCGCTGCGCCATGTAGTGGCCATTCTGAAAGTCCACTTTAATCATAGAACCTATACCATGGAGCTCAGCGGCCCGCACCAAATTCTCAAGATCCGGCTGTGTAAAGGGGGAATACTCTGCTAAAAATTCAAAATAATCGAAATTCCCCGTGACTGCCATCGACTCCACTGCTGTCGGCCAGGTGCTCCAGATCCGAGTGGCCACAGAAGGCTTGTTTGCAACAAGCAGCGAGCGTAATTTGTTTTTAGGTGTACTCATAGTGATAAACCTCCTACTAAATTGATGTAATGCAAAGCATATGCTATAATCAGTATAAATCATTGAGTTGTAACTTTCGATTAACGTTATTGGTTACTATATTTCATATTTTGTACACATTGCATATTGAAAATATTAAGGAAATACAGTGATTGACAGGCTTTGCGCAGTGTTGAAGACAGACTGGCAGCTTTCATATCGGCTTAAAGCCGGTTTCAATCTGAAAAAGGTGCGACGATGGATAGTGGTAAATTTCTCTCGAAGGCGAGTGTTTTTTCCGGTGATTGCAGCTGCGACCTCCATAATCGTGAGAACGAACCGGCCCGCTGCCTGCATTATCATGACTTTTATGAATTTTTCGTATACCTCGGCCGTACAGGGCTATTTGTGATAGACGGCAGGGAATATCCTGTCAGCCGCGGGGATATCGTCATTGTAAATATGTTTACGCCCCATATGATGATACCGGACGATGAGAGGCAGGATGAATGCTTTGTCGCTCACATCAATCCGGAGCTTTTGATAGCCTATGGAACATCAAAATCGAATCTTTTGGATATTTTTCAGAAAAGTGAAAACTTTACGCCGGTTTATTCGCTGGGGAAAGAAGCCTTTGCCAAGTACCGGAATCTGATGAATGAGTACCGGACCGTTCACCTGAAAAACGGGCATGACATCCTGGATAAGGCCATCATTCATTTGCTCCTGGCCTATGCCTACAGCGATTTCTTTTCGGGAATCCACTGCGATGATACCGTATCCCATAACCTGACGGTTGTCACCCAAATCATCAATTATATCAACGAGCATCTGACCGAAAAAATTTCATTACCGATGCTGGTAAAGGAAGTCCATTACAGCAAAAGCTATATATGCCGTCTTTTCAAACAGACCACCAACAAAACCATCAGCAGCTATATACAGGAAAAGCGGATTGAAATGGCTGCATGCCTTTTAATGCGTTCAACGAATATAAACAAAGTCGCCGAACAGAGTGGTTTTAATAATTACAGCTATTTTTACAAGATCTTTATAAAACAGATGGGCTGCAGCCCGGCAGAATACCGCAAAAGGCTGGAAACCAGGGAAAAACCGGACAGGCCCCTGCCGGATACAAAGCCGGCGGAGATTTCCACTGAGACCGCATGTTAATCTTTCCGTCTTTTGTTCTCCGGTTTTAAAAAAGTGTAGATCTACTGCTCCAAAATGAAGTCCAGCAGGGCCTGACAGCCGCTATAAACATCTTTATAGGTCTTGTCAAAGTCTCCTGTATACCAGGGGTCGGCAATATCCCTGCTGTCTTCGGTAAAGTCCAAAAGCTTCCGCACCTTTTTCTCAGGGTCCCCTCCTATAATGCGTTTTATATTCGTGATATTCCATTGATCCATGCCAATGAGATAATCGTATTTGTCATAGTCCCGCTTTTTTAGCGGTGTTGAATATTTTCCTTCCGTCAAAATTCCGCATTCTCTAAGCTTGTTTCTCGTGCCGTAATGGACCGGGTTTCCCTGCTCTTCTCTGCTTGTAGCTGCTGAGGCTATTAAAAAAGAATCTTCTAAACCTCTCTTTTGAACCATATCCCGAAATACAAATTCCGCCATTGGAGATCGGCAAATATTTCCGTGGCAAACAAACAGTATTCGTATCAAGTCAATCTCCGCCTTACTTTATTAATGGGTATTATTATAGCAGAAAACCATCAAATCAAAAAAGGCCTCTGGTTTTCCCGAGGCTCGAAAGAGATATTTATATATATTAAGAGGAAGAAAAAAAGAATTTCTATGCTTTTATAATAGATCACAAATATTAATAGGATATTTAAAATATGTGAACACTTTGTTAATTTATCCGCAATGAAATGCATCGTTTTTTTGAATTAATTTTTTAAGAAAAATCAAAAATTACTTTTCCGGCTTCTAATTTAAGCGCCGCATCAAACGGCTTTCCGGTTTTAGAAGTAAAGCCCTGTATTTTGGCTGTTTTCCCTGATGCAAGGAGCATTTTTGCATTAGAAAGTGAAATTACTCTTTTGCAAATCACACCGTTTATACGGAATTTGCAGCCCTCTTTGTAATTCATACAGCCGTAGCCATACCTGCCTTTCACAACTTTTCCGCTGCAAAGAGGGCAAGCTCCAACCTCGTCTCCATAGAACCCGTTATATGTATCGGTCTCCGGGTTTTGAGGCGTTTCTCTAAATACTTCGGCAATTTCTTTTTTGGCCAGTTCAACGCTTTTCTCCACGGTCATTTCGTTGTGAAAAACTTTTTTCAGTGCCTGACCTAAAGCGCTTGTCTTATACTTATCCATTGAAATATCCATTTGAATCAGGGATTCGATCAAATATTCACCGCCGGGCAGAATATGGTAAACATCCTTTTTCAGCTCGATATATTTGCTCCTTATGGCATTGTCGATAATTCCCGTTCTTGTCGCCTCAGTGCCAAGCTCCAGACCCTCAAAAATCGCCTTGTAATCCTCGGTGTCATCCTCGTCTTCTTTTTCGGAAGCAGCCGCTTTCTCGTCTTTAAAAGGATTTTTAAGATAATTATTCAGGCTCTCAATGGTATAATGCTTCGGCGGATTTGTTTCTTTTTCTTTGGGCTGAAAGTTGATTGCCACCTCGTCACCTATTTCAAGGGCAGGCAAGACTTTGTCCTTTGCCGTATAATCATCATATTTGGTCCAGCCCGGCTCAACAATCACGGTTCCTTTCAGAGTGAAATCTTCCAGGCTTCC
>DOHN01000135.1:23387-24056 GCA_003535195.1 Ruminiclostridium sp. | reverse complement strand
AATCACGGTTCCTTTCAGAGTAAAATCTTCCAGGCTTCCAACTTCGATCTTCATTTCCATCTTTTGCGCAATACATTCTTTGGCACAAAAAACTGCGACGAATCGCCGGACCACTGTTTGATAAACCTTCATTTCATCTTCGGCCAGGTTCTCTTTTTTAGGAATTTTATAGGTTGGTGTTAATGCCGAGTGCGACTCGATTTTACTGTCGTCAAATATGGTTTTCTTATCCTTGAATTCAACCGGATAACCAATACCGGCCAGCGTCGATATAATTTGTTTCACCTTGTCTTTTTCAGCCGCAGCGAGGTATTCTGAATTCGTTCGCGGATAGGTGAGATAGCCCTTTTCATATAGTCCCTGTACCAGCTTTAAGCTATCATCCATGGACATCTTGAATTTTTTGCCCAGAACATTCTGCAGCTTTGAAAGGGAATATAATTTACCCGGATTTAAGGCCGTTTTTTTTACTTTTTTCTCTGTCACAACAGCCTTTTCGGCGTTATATCGGGCACATAGTTCTTCTGCCTTGCGTCTGTCGTTTTTATCAAATTTTTGTTTGCTTGTCAGCTCAATCTCTTCAGAATTTGTCTGCTCTTTGCTGACAACGGCATAATATATATCCGGCACAAAATTTCTGATGGCCATATCCCGGTCATAGACCGCTTT
>DOHN01000135.1:22175-23074 GCA_003535195.1 Ruminiclostridium sp. | reverse complement strand
TGCGGAGTCTGGTCCGGCAGCCAAAGCCGGGATAATTTCTTTTCGCTTTTCAGCGCATTCATAACGCATAACCGGATGATGATTTCGCCCTCACGATCAGAGTCCCCTGCATTGACAATAGTGTCAACATCTTCACGGTTACAAAGCGCCGCGATGGTGTCAAATTGCTTTTTGATGCCTGAATCTGCCTGCTTATTTGCATTCTTGCGAAGCTGAAATCTGAATTTCTGCGGAAAGCATGGAATATTTTCCATGGACCATTTCCCTGTGGAAGTAGGTCCGGTATAGTCTTCAATATCACAGAGAGAAAACAAATGACCAAAAGCCCAGGTAACAATATATCCATTGCCCTCATAATAACTGCCGGCTTTTTTCATTTCCCCGATACTCACCACAATATTTCTGGCTAAACTCGGCTTCTCGGCAATGATTAATATCATTTTCTTCTCCTTTTCGCAAATACCCGGCTATTATAGCATAAATCCGCTGTATTTTCCACGCATACCGGCTTGCATTACGGCTGCCAGCCTGTTCCTGGGCAGCTCTATGGCAGCGGCGGTAAGATGAATTTGGAAGAGGTCCAGAAAGCGCGTCCCACAAATCTTGTGAAACGCGCCCGTATGAGAAATCAGGTTCTAAATTTTATTTTTTCTGAAGGCTGCCGAGGGGTTACCTGTTGACCTCAGCCCCGGAAAGAGTGCCGTTATTTGTAAAGGTTCCTTCACCCTCCGCGAAGATATTAGTATTGTTGATTACGACAGCGCCCGCGTTATTGACAAAGGAGCCTTCATCCACGCGAAGAAAGAAGCCGTCCACGATTACAAGCTCATCGTTCATAAAGGAGCCGTCAATGACGACCGCCATTCCATCATGGGTGTTGACCAATCCGTGCTTCAGAA
>DOHN01000135.1:16020-22099 GCA_003535195.1 Ruminiclostridium sp. | reverse complement strand
GGAGCCGTTAATGACGACCGCCATTCCGCCGTGGGTGTTGACCAATCCGTACTTCAGAAAAACCGAGCCTTTGTTATTCAGCGTGCCGCCGCCGATACGCAGCTGACCGCCGATGGGGCCATAGTCGTCCGTATCTTCAAGCTGAGCAGCCTGCAAATTGATCGCTCCGTTGTTATTCAGTATGCCGCCAGTTTGGACAGACAGGACGGAATAATTGATAAAATCCGGGCTGATGGAATCGGCGCCCATGACGTTGATCGTGCCATTGTTGGTGAGCGGCCCCTCAATGTAGAAGTCGTTGCCGCGGTTTACCGTCACGGTAACGCCTGCCGGAATGGTCACCTCTCCTGTAACGATCACTGGGGTTCCGACGGAGTCAATGGTGATTGCTTTCACGGAGCTGTTCAGCAGCGCGGATTTGAGCGCTTCGAAGGAGGATACCGATACCGCCGTTGGCTTTATTTCGCCAACCTGCGCGGTGGCCTGCGCATAAGCGTCTCCCGTGAAAATCTTCTCGTCTATCAGCTTTTTTGCCAGCCGCTGCATTCCGCTCTTCTGATCAGCCTCCAGTGCTGCCCAAGAAACAAGCGCCACGTCGGCGCGCAGGAAATTTGACGTACTAACGACATCAGGCAGAATCCCCACTGCTTTGGCAAGCGCATCCGGGGCATTCCAGGCGAAATCCCCGGCCGCATCACTGTATCCCAGGGCGCGGAGCATGAATGTCAGATACATATCCGAATCCGCATTGCCAGAGCCGAATTCCGTTGCAGACACCCCTTTTGTCAACCCCTTCTCATAGCCATACCCCACATACTTATCCGCCCATGAAGGGACGTCTGTAAACGGATGAGACCAGCTGCCGTTTAGTGCTTCCGATTCCTTGCCCAGTGTGCGGATCAGCATGACGAGTGCCTCAGTACGGGTTGGCGCCCTATCCAGATCAAAATCCGTATCGGAAACGCCCTTGAATAGACCAAGCTGTTTAAGCGACGACGCTTTTGTCTCTGCCTCATTCATACCGGTCCCATACGCCGGCAGAAGCATCGCAAGGCTTAAGGCAAGCGACAGAATAAGAGAAAAAATACATCTTAATGTCTTTTTCATAATTTTGTTCTCCTTTTTTAAATTATCAATCCGTCATTGACACTACCATTTTACAGAATATGAGACGAAAAAAGGTGAGCAGCCAGCCCACATTATAAAATTACCCTATCGGTATGATATTGCGAATTTTGCCCTGCCCGAGATGGCCTCAGCCTCTTGCCGCATGTTCTCTCCCAAGACGACCTCCTCAAGATTCCGCAGCGAAAGCAGCGGCGTAAGATCGCCGTCTATGACGCTCTCCACCTCCAAAAATTTAAGCTGCGTAAGGTCTTCAATTCCGGCAAGAGTGTCGATTGTCGTTTCGGAAAGGTTTAAATTCTGCAAGTTGTTCAGTCCATAAAATGCCTTGGGAAAGCGGAGCGGCAGCTTGCCTGCGTCAAGCACACAGAGCATCGGGCAATTCGCAAGGGGGGATAAATCCGTGACACGGGTGTCAAACAGGGTGACTCGCTTCAAAAACTTCAATTCGCCCAAGGGCGAAATATCTGTAATAGGATTGTTTTTTATATCCACAACCACAAGATTAGATAAGGCAGCCAACGGAGAAATGTCCGTGATCTCCTGCATAGAAATGAAGATCTGCTCCATATTGGGCATTTTTGAGAGGTCGGAAAGAGAGCAGATGGGGCCTTCTTTCATTTGGTTGCTTTCAAACAAATACTTGGCCGCGGCGTGCAGCTCTTCTTCGTTTTTTGCAATCAGCGAATCTCCGAAAATATACAGCCCGGTAACCGAAAGCAAATCGCTCTCAGTGATGATCTCATCCGCCGTTTTGCCGAGCTGGAGCCGAACCGCCTGTTCGATCATTGGTTCTGTAAAGGTGACATGGGATTCCAAAACGGTCGGCAGGAAATCCGTGTAGCGCCCGATGAAAAAGCCGGCAAAAAGAAAGATCAGACAGGACAGTACCGCCGCCGTCCATGCCAAGACTGCTTTTTTCCGTTTGCCATCCGCATGGATCAGCGCAGATTTCAGCTTCTCCGCTGAAACGAATCTGTTCTCCGGAGAAAAGGCCGTGCATTTTCTATATACGCTCACCAGCCGGTCATGGCCCAATTTACGGACGACTTGCCCGGCATCCGTTTCGCCGGTAAGCAACCAGCCCATCACCACACCCAGCGAATAGATGTCGGTACGGCAGTCCGTCTGTGAAAAGCCGTATTGCTCCGGCGGCGCGTATTCCCGCGTTCCAAAGAATTGCGTATCGGTCTTTGCATCGGTATGATAGATACGCGAAATATCGAAATCGATCAGGCTGACTGTTCCGTCCGGTTTCATAATGATATTTTGGGGTTTGATATCCCTGTGAATAACGGGTTCTTCCTGTCCGTGGAGGTAAATAAGGATATCGCAGAGCTGAGCACAGATATCTATGATTTCCTCTTTCGTCGGACTGTTTTCCATGATGTATTGGTCAAGCGGTTTTCCTGGGATATATTCGCGCACAATGCATATCATCTTATCATTCCGGAATTCCTCTTTAAAGGCAGGCAAGCCGCTGTGGTGCAGGTTCTTTAAGATATTGCTCTCATGCACGGAAGAATAGAAATTTTTGTCATAGCATTTTGCGACATAAAGCTGTCCTGCGTTTCTGGAATTAACCAAAAATGTTTCCGCACCGTGACTGCAGGCCAGACACTCCATCTGAGTATATTTCTTCAGAAAACCTGCGGGATATTCCGAATTATCAAAGGCATTCAGAATATTGGCGGCGGCTGTTTTTACATCTCTCATTTTATTTCACCGCCTCCAATCAAGGGCAATTCCATTTCGTGCAGCACCCTTTGCGCTTCCATGACCGTAAAGCGGTTATGCAGGCAGTAGATAATCGCCGCATCTCGCTTTATCCGAGGATACAGGGCACTCATCCGGGCGCATTTCAAAAGCTCTTGCGTCGTATCAACATCGGCGTTAAATCCAAAGGCCAGCTGCAGCACGGTATCCCGCGACGGGTTTCTCGCCCCTCTGAAAATCTGATGTCCGAAGGAGCGTTCAATATTTGCCCGCCTGATAATATGCTCCGGAACTTCGTCTTGTTCTTTGCACAATCTCGTTATGTACTCGCAGAAGGACTGAAGTTTCATTTCTTCTGCGCTCTTTTCCATAAACTGCTCTAAATTTGGCGCTTTGAATAGGAGCCTGAACAACGTGCTTGTTTTCTGTTCACTCATGCTGTAAACTCCATTTATTATGCCTCCGCAATAGGTTTTTCCGGCATATTCTATGATTGGATAAATACATCATATACGGTTATTCGGATACTTTCAAGAAGATCAGAAAAGCAAATGAAATCCCTGTTTGTTTTTCGGTGTCTCTCTTTTTATTTGACCGCACCTTTTCATGAAGCCGCAGCCGCAGGGGAACTTCCGCCAAAATGCCGAAAAGTCCGGTGTTTCCGGACTTTTCGGGCAAATTGCATCTATAAGATCAAAATAATGACGGTCAGATTATGCCGTAATCTGCCGAGCTATTATTAGGATGGCAATTCATAGATCCTACACTTTTATATCAACTGCAGCACCAAAGGCCTCCTGCGCCGGAAG
Organism: Ruminiclostridium sp.; assembly: GCA_003535195.1. GTDB lineage: Bacteria > Bacillota > Clostridia > DSM-8532 > DSM-8532 > DTU059. The sequence goes on along the minus strand of DOHN01000135.1, from coordinate 18,449 downwards.
CTCCCCCTCCATGAACCCTTCAAGGCATTCAATCCCGGCTGCAATGTCAATTTGCCATTCGTTCCGGCACTCATCATCCTTAGAAAGCCGTTTGTACTGATAAGGATTGTTTTTGGGGAAACGCATCGCAATCGATCTGGCGTAAAGGGCAGGATCATGTTTCAGCAAAAACCGGTGGTCTGCCGGCGGAACTTTGTCGCCCCCAGCAATACGCCTTGAAATTTCTAAACATATCAGCAGATTTTTTAGCTTTCCTTTTTCTGCTTTCATCCGCTCGCCGGTGATTCCCAGTTGCTGCACACAGGCTTCTTTCTCTTTCAGCCGCTCTTCCATGTCTTCTCCGGCCGGCTGCTGTTTTTTCACTGCCGAAGGAGTATTCTTCTCCTGCAACCATTTTTTCTGTTGCTTGTCCAATTGCCGGTCAACAACATAATCATAAAATATGCTATTTTTAATCTGCATTTGCTGCCCCTCCTTCTAAATATTTTTAAATACAATCCTTATTCAGTATAACATAAAATGCCATAAAAAAGCATTTTGACAAAGAAGTTCAAACCAGTAAAAATAAACTTTGGCAGAGCAATTAAGACCCGCAGTCGTTTTGCGGAAAGTGCTGTATCAGGCTTTTTCCCCGCCTATTCGATTTTTACTTTTAGCCATCGGCAAAGACACATGAAGGGTATTTCCCGAACCTGTCTTACTATCGGCCCATATCTTTCCCCCATGATCATTTACAATGCTATATGCTATGGACAGGCCAAGTCCAAAGCTGTCATGCTTACTTCTTGATTTATCACAGCGGTAAAACCGCAAGAATATTTTTTCCCATTCTTCCTGCGGAATTGGATCACCTTCATTGAAGACTTTGAGCAGTATGTGTCCACGGTCGGTCCCGGCTAAATCAATTTGGATCGTTCCTTCTTGCGGACAATATTTGCGGGCGTTATCCAAAAGAACATGCATCAGTTGTTGAAGCCGTTCCGTATCACCCATAACCATCAAAGCATCCTGCACCTTGTAGATAAGTTTTTTCTTCTCATGAAATATGACCGGCTCATATATGAGTATTGTGTTTGTAACAATATAGCTCAAATCGACTTTTCCAAACATAACGGCTTTCCCCATGCAATCCGACTTCGCCAAAGTCAGCATATCTTCAACAAGTCGTTTCATGCGGACGGCTTCCGCTTGGATGTGTTCTACTCTGCGAACCTTTTTTTCATCTGAAAATGATTTATCAGCGCATAGCATGTCGGCATTAGATAAAATAACCGTCAAAGGTGTCTTAAGTTCGTGAGAAGCATCCGCAACAAATTGTTTTTGCCTGTCCCATGCAAGCTCCACCGGGCGCACCGCCCATCTTGCCAGAAGTAAACTGACAATGAAAAAGGCTCCCAGGGCGGCTCCGCCAACCGTGAGAGAATTGATGACAAGGTTGCGAATGATTTCTTGCTCCACGGATATATCTGCAAAAGCCAAATATATGCCGTTCTCCGTTTCTCTTTTCATCCAGCGCAGACTATAATCCCGAAGAATTCCCATATCCTTGTTGTCCTTGATGGCCGGTTGAACAATTGACGCAATATCTTCATCTTTTATAAAGTACAATTGGTTAGAAACAACAGAAATATTGCCATCCTCTCCGCTCTCAACCAAAAGAACGGGCAGCCGCATTCCCGGGGGACCTTGCCGCCGGGGAATATGCGGAGATCCGTCCTGTGCTGAACCTGCCTGGGGGAAATGTGACTGTTCAAGTGCCTGCTGAAGCATGGTAATTCCCATTTGTTCGCTGTTTTTTTGCGTTGTCAGCAGCATAGAAATAAATATTGCCAGCAGAATGACTGTGACAAGACACATCATAATCAAAATAAATTTCCATCGGAGTTTTCGAATCATTCTGCCACCTCCAATTTGTAGCCTACACGCCTGACGACAGAGACTTTAACTTTTGACCCGATATGCTCTAGTTTTTTTCGAAGAAAAGACAAGTATACTTCCACAATGCTGTCATCTGCTTCGCTGTCATATCCGCATATTTTCAGGAAGATATTTTCTTTCGAGAGCAAGATACCTTTGTTTGCGATGAGCAACCGCAGCAGCTCCAATTCCCGCACATTCAATTTGATGGAACGGCGGCCGCAAACCAGCTCGCTTGCGGCAACATCAATGAAAATATCCCCAAACGCAGGCTGTTCCGGTTTGATTTCTTCTCCCCGCCGCATAATGGCCCGGAGGCAGGCAAGCAGTTCGGCCGTTTCGAAGGGCTTGGTCAAATAATAATCTGCACCCAGATCAAGGCCCTTGACGCGGTCTGTCAGCTCGGTTCTAGCCGTCAGCATAAGCACCGGCGTTTTTATTCCATTTTTCCGCATAGCACGGATAATCTCAAAACCATTCATGCCGGGCAGCATAACATCTAAAATAATGGC
>DOHN01000135.1:15634-15885 GCA_003535195.1 Ruminiclostridium sp. | reverse complement strand
ATAACATCTAAAATAATGGCATCGTAAATTCCCGTCAGCGCGCTATCCAGCCCACAATTGCCATCGTTACAGATATCCGCCATATTTTTGTTTTCAGTTATAATATCAGCCAGCGTTTCCGCAAGGCGCTTTTCATCTTCAACAATCAGGATCCGCATGAGCTCAGCTCCCTTAATAATGGAATTATACCACTTTCAATAACATCTTATCTGTCATTGCTTAATTGAAGCTTAATTCATCCAGCCGGCGTT
>DOHN01000135.1:14288-15495 GCA_003535195.1 Ruminiclostridium sp. | reverse complement strand
ATTAAGCTTACCCCTGTAGCATGTAGCCATGAAGGAGCTGATACACATGAATGAACTGGTATACAGGCATGAATACAAGCACACCATTAATCTGCTGGATTACCACTCGCTCCGGCAGCGTGTGAGAGCGGTTTTAAGGACGGACTCCAATGCCGGAGCGGATGGGTGCTACCATATCCGCAGCCTCTATTTTGATAATGATGATGACAAGGCCCTCAGAGAAAAAATAGTTGGACTGCCCAACCGGGAGAAGTTTCGTATTCGCCTCTATAATATCGACGATGCTTTCATTCGCCTGGAAAAAAAGAGCAAAGTAAACGGGCTATGCAATAAGCAGTCAGCCAAACTCACCCGTGAGCAGACACAGCGGATTTTGGCAGGGGACGTCTCGTGGATGGCCGAGTCTGACGAATCTCTGATTGTAGAATTTTATAGTAAGCTTCGGTTTCAAAGGCTAAAACCCCGGACGATTGTGGACTACCGGCGTGAGGCGTATATCTTTCCATACGGCAATGTCCGCGTAACCTTTGATTCGGATATACGCACGGGACTTTATTCCACAGGACTTTTTGACAATGACATTCCAACTTTAAGCGTCGGTGAGCCGGGAGTGCTTTTGTTGGAAGTGAAATACGACAACTTTCTGGCCGACCTCCTGCGCGATCTGATTCAAACAAACACCCGTCACACCGGAACATTTTCAAAATATGCGGCTTGCCGCATTTACGGATAAAAGGAGAATTATTATGAATTTTAACGATTTATTCAAGTCAAGCTTTCTTGAAAATATCACCAGTTTTTCGGCCCTCGATATGGCCATTGCCATGGGGCTTGCTTTCGTAGTTGGTCTGTTTATTTTCTTCGTCTATAAAAAGACCTATACAGGCGTCATGTACTCGGCAGGCTTTGGCATATCGCTTGTTGCCATGACGCTGATTACCACACTTATTATTCTCGCGGTGACCTCCAACATCATTCTGTCCCTCGGTATGGTCGGCGCATTGTCCATCGTCCGTTTTAGAACGGCCATAAAGGAACCACTTGACATCGCGTTTCTGTTTTGGTCAATTGCGTCAGGCATCGTTCTTGGGGCGGGACTTCTGCCTCTCGCAATACTCGGCTCGGTATTTATTGGCGTTATTCTCGTGCTCTTTGTAAACAAAAAGAATGTGGACTCCCCTTATATTCTCGTCATCAGCAGCGAAGG
>DOHN01000135.1:12038-14172 GCA_003535195.1 Ruminiclostridium sp. | reverse complement strand
ATCAGCAGCGAAGGAGAAAATCAGGAGGATGAAATATTGAAGCAGATTGCACAGAGCGTAAAAAAACATTCGGTAAAATCAAAGACTATTTCCGATTCCGGCATGGAGTTTACCCTTGAGGTTCGCCTGAAAGAAAGCTCCACAAAGTTTGTCGGGGCAATCAAGGCGATTCCCGGCGTGAAAAGCGCAGCGCTTGTCAGCTACAATGGCGACTACATGTCATAAGGGGGTGAAATCGCCATGATTAAACACAAATGGATTGGGGCGGTTGCGGTGCTTCTCATGGTGGCCGCCGTACTTGCCACAGTATTCGCGTATATGAATCCTTCTGTATTCGCCTCCATTACCAGTGCAGCTGAACCGGCATATGCTTCGGCTATGGATAAGACTGAAATTATGGATATACAAATCGCTGCTGATGAAAAAGAATGGGCAAATATGCTTGAAAATGCGACAACGGAGGAATACATTTCCGCAACAGTTATCATTAATGGCAAAAAAATCAAAAATGTTGGTATCCGCCCGAAGGGCAACTCCAGCCTCAGCACGGTAGCACAGGATGATACAACCGACCGCTTCAGCTTCAAAATTGAATTTGACCACTACATCGCCGAGCAGACGTGGCTGGGACTCGATAAGCTTGCTGTCAACAACATGCAGGGCGACGCGACATATATGAAGGAATACCTGTCCTACGACATTATGGACTATGTCGGTGTTGCAGCGCCCTTATACACTTTCGCGGATATATCGGTTAATGGAGAAAATTGGGGGTTCTACCTCGCGGTAGAGTGTCTTGAGGACAGCTATACGGAGCGGGTTTACGGTAAAAATCACGGTGATCTCTATAAGCCGGAGAGTACGGGCATGCGGGGCAACGGCCAAATGAACGGCTTTATTGAAGGAATGCAAAACGCCGGCAAGAACACAGAACAGCCGCAGGACGACCCGCTAAATTTGATGCAAACACAACCTCAAGCGCCTGCGCCTAACGGGGGAAATCAGCAAAACATCAGGGATAATCGCGGCGGGGGCGGCGGTATGGCCTCAAGCGGCGTATCGCTGCAATATATTGATGATGCATCCTCAAGCTACTCCGCAATCTTTGACAATTCTGTTTTTGACACAACAGAAAGCGATCATAAGCGTGTGATAGAAGCGCTTGAAAAGCTCTCAAAGGGCGAGGACCTCGAAAACACGGTTGATATAGAGATGGTTCTTAAATATTTTGCCGCGCACACCGTGGTCGTAAACCTCGACAGCTATGTCTCCAACATGGGACACAACTACTATCTGTATGAGGACGACGGGCAGCTCACCATTCTGCCATGGGATTACAATCTGGCGTTTGGCGGTTTTCAGTCCGGCAACGCCTCATCTGTTGTCAATTTCCCGATTGACACTCCCGTGTCGGGCGTGAGCCTTGAGGACAGGCCGCTGCTTGGAAAATTGCTTGAGGTACCGGAATACATGGAGTTGTATCACAGCTATCTGCAGCAAATTGTTGATGATTACTTTAACAGCGGTTTATTTGAACAGACGATAGATTCACTGTACGTCTTGATCTCCTCCCACGTCGAAGCTGACCCGACCGCATTTTACGACTACGATGCTTACAACACAGCGGTTGATGAACTCAAGAAACTTGGCTTACTCCGCGCAGAAAGTATTGAAGGACAGCTTGATGGTACAATACCCTCCACAAGTGAGGGACAAAGCGCGGATTCGAGTAAGCTTATAGATGCTTCCAGTATAAACCTTTCCGCGCTCGGCAGCCAAGGCGGCGGCATGGGAGGCGCTGACCGCCCTGTGCAGGGCGGCTTTGGTGGTATGGGTGGACAACCTCCACGAAACGCACAGGGCGGAGAAAACAATTTTGCCCCCGGACAAAAGGCAGGCTTCGGAGATCAGCAATCGGCTACAGCGTCGGAATTCGACATAAATGCATGGCTGTTCATTGGGGGCTACACAATTCTACTTGTAATTGGGTTATTCTTTGTGTTTTTCTTTAAGAGAAGGCGTGATTCATAAAATGTCTTAGCGCCGCAATCCTCATTTATCTGTAAAATGCCGAAAACCCTTTATTTACAAGGATTTCCGTAAATATATGAGTCCCGCTGTTGCCCTCCATTCT
>DOHN01000135.1:5045-11889 GCA_003535195.1 Ruminiclostridium sp. | reverse complement strand
AACCGCCTTGAGCATCCATTTTTACTTGCGAAATTAGCCGGCATCCCCTGTAACAATCCTATCAATAATTCAGTTTTTTTGCCCATTTCAATGCTTCCATATATAACTCCATAAACTTACTGGTCATTGGATATTGGTCCTCAGCTTTTTCCCAGTGAGCTTTTTCCCAGTTTATAACAAATTTTAACAGCTTTCGCTGCTCATTGTCTATACCTAAGAGGGCATTTTTTACATTGATAGGCAAGGGAAGGCCTTTTAAAATCTGCTGCATTGGGCTATTTAATAAAACATCAATGGAAGAAAATATCCCCGTAAAATAGAACTCCGAACTCTCTCCTTCTAAGCGTAGCTCAGGGGAGAGGAGTTCCATAAGCTTGCCTCTGATCAGCGATTGTTTAACCAGTTCAGCATTTTCCACATTCTGCATATCCTTCAGCATCATCAGTGAAATCCACTGGTACATTTCATTAATACCGATATAGGATAAGGCGTGGGGGATTGATTTAATCCTATTCCTTGCCCCTATATAAACTGAATTGGCAAGCTTCAACAGCTTATACGAAAGTCCCAGGTCTCTTTCAAAAATATCGGCAATAACAGTATAGCTTGGCTCGGGAGAGCTCAGCTCTTCCAGAATACTAAAAAGGTTGGCGTTAAGCGTTACGACCTCCTTGGATCTGACAATAGCCGGTTTACTGAAAAAATATCCTTGAAACAGCTCATATCCCATTCCGGCTGCCTGCTGATACTCTTCTCTGGTTTCAATTTTTTCCGCTAAAAACTTTATTTTCGTTCCATATCTTTTAATAAGATTGTATTGTTCATGGCGGTTTACTGCCGGAAATTCTATTTTGATAATATCGGCCATGTCAATTAAAGGCAGATTGTTTTGATCAAAAACAAAGTCATCAAGAGCCAGCCTATATCCCACCGCTTTAATCCTTTTGCAGGCCTCTACTGTAGCAGAGGTTACTTTCTCCCGTTCGAGAACCTCCACAATGATGTTCTGCTTCGGCAGTAAAAAAGGGACATCACTGTCAATCAACTCTTTGGAGAAATTAATAAAGGCGTTGGCTCCATCCGTCAAGTCTTGAAGCCCCATGACAAGAAAAGCATTGTAAATCAATTCGGCTGTGGCCTGATCGTCATCAATCCCGGTGAAAAAGTTATCCCCACTCTGCCTGTATAATAGTTCATACCCGTAAATTTTCATGCTTTTATCAAAAATAGGCTGTCTTGCAATAAACGCATCCATCTTCGCACCTCCTATCGATTTCAATATTCTCCTAAGTTTATGCACCAATCATACTTCGGGGGAGCATTGACTGTTAACCTTTTTCACCGCTGCGATTATATTTTCGGCAACATCCTGCATATTGGGGTAAAGATTGGAAGGGACAAAGCTTTCGCCCGCTTCGCAAATTACTTTATACCTTGCACAAAGGTGATGGCTTCTATTATTCAGCTTTTTTGCTTGCATTGGACTTCAATAATTTCTCAATTTCTTCGGCGGGCATGGGCTTATAATAGTAGTATCCTTGCACATCGTCGCACATTTTCTGATTGAGAAATTCCAACTGCGGCGCTGTTTCTACGCCTTCGGCCAGAACCTCAAGCCCCAGACTCTTAGCTAAGTTAATTATAATCTTGGTGATAGCCTGGTCCTTTTCGTTGCCTTCGATACCCTGTACAAACTGCATATCAATCTTAATCCGGTCGATGGGAAGTATTTTCAATCGGCTGAGGGACGAGTATTCTGTCCCAAAATCGTCAATAGAAATAGATACACCCAGTTTTTTCAGTTTGTTTAAAATGCCTATCGTATAGTTTGCTTCTTTAATGGCGATGCTTTCTGTAATTTCCAATTCAAGATATTCGGGGCTCAAGCCCGTTTCCTTAAGAATACTATCCACATTATCAACAATACGGGGATTATTAAATTGGCTGATCGATAGATTAACCGCCATGCGCAGATGTGGCAGCCCCATATCCTGCCACTTTTTATTTTGGCTGCTCGCCGTTCTGAGTACCCACTCGCCGATACTGTTGATTAGCCCGTTCTTTTCCGCCAGCGGTATAAAAACGCTGGGGAATATCATGCCCATTTCCGGATGTTTCCAGCGCAATAAGGCCTCTATCCCTATTACCTGACCCGTATGCAGCCTGACCTGCGGCTGATAATAAACAACCAGCTCATTTCGCTCCTGGGCTCGATACAGGCTGTTGGACAGTATCATATTTTTCTTCACTTCCTCCTTCATATCCTCAGTGCATAATGCATATTGGCTTTTACCCTTGGACTTTGCCCTATACATTGCGATATCAGCATTTTTAATTAATGTTCCCGCATCCTCACCATCCACCGGATAAACGGCAACGCCTGCACTGCCGGTAATAAAGAACTCCTGTTCATTTAAATTAAATGGTTTTTCAAACAATTTCATGATGCTATCGGCGATCTTGACGATATCTTTAGCATCGGGGATGTTGTTGATCATAATGAGAAATTCATCCCCGCCGCTGTGCCCCATGGTGTCATTCACCATCTTAAAGCCATCCAGGTCCATGAACATGACACCGACAAATCTCTCGGTCCGCTTGGCTAGGTGAATGGCCTGATTGAGCCTGTCCCAAAACAGGGTACGGTTAGGAAGACCCGTCAAGTGGTCGTAATAGGCCATTAATTCGATCTCTTTTTCAGCCTTAGTCTTTATTAATCCATCAGCCAGAAGATTAGCCAGGATTTTAAGCAGCTTAATATGATAGTTGGACCATTTCCTGAATGATGCCACGGAATCGAATCCAATATAGCCCAGGAGCTCTCCGTTTCCTTCGATGGGAATTGCTACTATGGATTTAATGTCTTGCCGGGTTAGCTGGGCTTTCTCCGCGCCGGCCTCATCCGGCAGTTTGCTCACATCCTCTATGTAAACTAGTTTATTACTCTTCAACTGTTCCATCCACCAGGGGAACACGTCGAGGGGTATGTCTTGAATGGTTCCTACTTCAGGCTCTATTCCTTCATTGCACCACTCATGGGTGTAGGCCATAGTGCTGTCCTGGTGATTAATCAAAAATACATAAGTTCGATCCACATAAAAAAACCGGCCCATTTTATTCAGCATATTATTGATCTTTTCATCAATGCTTGCCTGATTGACACTCACAAAGTCAAAAGAAATTTCCGAAATCATCTTCTGGAAATCAATTTGATAGATATTTTCCTTTAGTCTCTTTAGATAGATATTGTTTACAACCGATCCTATCCAGAACGCAATAACAAATATGCCGATTCTTAGGATATAATCAAATTTATCCATCTGTATTGCTCCTGCAGGTGCATATATCCAAACTATTATTTGGGTAATAATAGCCATGGCTGTTACCAAAATTAATGGAGTTCGTGTATTGAATACAAGGGAAACAATCGTTAAAATAATTGGGAAGGCCCAGACAGTTATACTGGCATATTCTACAAATCTAAGGGTAATTATTGGGATACTGGAAAGGGTTATTATCATTATCAGCACGTTCTTTATATTCTCGGCTTTTATCAATCTAAATATCAGAATTGCAAATCCAAATATAAACAATAATCCGCTGGCATATAGGGTGGATTTAAAATTTTCCTCACCATTTATTAAATGTGGTAAAAAACGGGATAATAAAGTTAGCAACCCCCCAGTTAAAAATGCAATGGACAAATAGTAATGCAATTTTGCACGGGTTTCGTTATTTAGTATTAACTCATCTTTATTTTCAATTACTTCTCGCATCAAGCTATAACGTTTTATAGAATAGTGTATAGCCGCAATTGGTATGAGAGTAAATATGGGTGCCATTTGCGGCAAAGGGCTTGTCAAACTTGAACTCAAAACCACATCCGTCAAGCTTCCAAGCAGTAAAGCGGCGAGAATCGAAATAAAGATGAGGTTGGCCTGTTTACGGGCACTTTCATCGGATGATTTTCGTTTCCAACGCCAAACAATTGCCAGACAGGCAAGCACATATCCAGCATAATAAATGTAAAAAAACAAATCCCATCCATTATTCACCGCTATATTAACCCAGCCATAATCCATCTTTACCAGATTATACTGAATTGCTGTCATCTCCTTGGAAATAGAAAAGACATACATATTGATAACGGCAGGAAGATACAATAGCAAACAAAAACGCCATCGCTTCAGGGTACACTTTTCACTGGTAAGTAATAATAAAAAATGTAACAGTAAGCTGTATATGGATGCCCAACCAATAGCGGAAATCCTCCTCCAGAACAAACATGTTTCCATATTTGCAGCAGAGTTGGCTATAGAGAACCCAAAGGACCATAGGCATAAAGAACAACAAACTATCAGGAACAATTTGTTCAAACTTGCTTTTAGGTTCATATTAATAATATATATCCCGAAAAACAAGTAGACAGCAGATGAAGTAAAAAACAGCAATGAAAATAACAAAGGTACATGTCCCATAAAACATCCCTTCAAAAACCAATCACATATTATAGATGGCTCAAATGTGAACTGGTTGGTATTTACTAAACAAAATATTATACTTTAAATTTCATAACTAATTCTTGCAAATTATCCGCACTTTCTTTAACACCATCTGTCTCCATTTTGATTTCATTGGCGCGATTCTTTATTTTTAAAACTTTATCGGCAATATGACTCGTTCCCTCGGAACCGGCCTCTGTAGCTTTTGATATTTCAGTAATCCCTTCCGACACTGTTTTTATTGAGGCGAGAAGCTCCTCTGAAGTAGCACTTAATTCCATTGCCCAATCATTAATATAGTGAGCATCTTCGTTGTAGTTGTCACCAACAAGGGCGGATTCCTTATAACTCTCAACCACTTTAGTTTCGATATATTCCAGTGTCTGTCTGGCACTATCGGCGAGGTTATCAACTGCTTCAAAGATAACACTTAGTATGCCCTGAATCTCATTCACTGAATTTTTAGAGCTTTCCGCCAGTTTTCGTATTTCTTCGGCAACGACGGAAAATCCTCTCCCGGCTTCACCAGCTCTTGCTGATTCAATAGCCGCATTCAAAGCTAACAGGTTTGTCTGCGAGGATATTTGCATAATTGCATCAGCAAGAGTCTTTATTCTATTTACTTCTTTAGTTTTTTCCAAGGCTTCATCCATGGTTTTTTTGATAGATAATAGGGTCTTGCCAGCCTCCGCCTGAAGCATAAACGAACTGTCCTTTAGGGAAACTGCTTTTTTGCTGATTTCATCGGCAGATAGGGCTCCTTCCTGAGCTTTCACCGCAACAGTTTCTACTGCGTCCTCAATCTCATTGGAAGTTACAGTAATCTGCTCCGTAGAAGTGGCGGTTTCTTCCATTCCCGCCGACAATTGTTGCACTGTAGCTGCGGTGTCCTCCAGATCACCAGTGAGAGCAGTTATATTTTTATGGGAAACTATGATTGCCGCATTGACCTTTTCCGTTTCCGAAATAATTTTCTTTACCATTTCATGAGTACTCCCAATAAATAAGTTGAAATAGCTTGTCATCTCTCCGATCTCGTCTTTAGATGAAACAGCCACTCTCTTGGTCAAATCCCCATTTCCTTCAGCAATCTCCTTCAGCATTCCGGTAATGGCCCGAACCTTTCTGATAACCATAAGCCGGAACATCATTATAACGCATAAGCCGGCAAGAATACCTAAAACAGCCATGACAGCACCCTGATTGGTAATCAGTTTTTTAGTCAGTTCCGCAACGATATCAAGTTTTTGACCAACAAAGAGCATACCGGTGTTTTTTCCGGTAACATCAATAACCGGCGTATAAACTGTAAAATACTTAAAACCATTTATCGCTGCTTCTCCATAATAGGGTTTTCCATTCTTTAATACCGTGTCAATAATGCTCTGGTTTTCCATTTTCGACCCGATTATACGATCCCCATTTTTATCTTCAATCGTTGTAGCTATTCTCTCATCACCTGAAAATATTGTCACATCACAATTGAAAATCTTTTTTTGTTTATCCACATACTCGTTGTTGGAAAGGACATATCCCAAGGACACGGCCCCGATAATATGGCCGTCTTTATCTTTCAGCGGAGTGCCAGCACGGATTGAATATTTTACCATCGCTCCTTCTTCAATTCCTACCGACTTTTCCCCCTGTAAAGCCTTTTGAATATTTACCTGATTGGCAATACTGTCGCCATATTTGTCTGGCTCATGGGCTCGGATAAATACTTTTCCTTCCCTGTCGGTAATAACAAAATAATCAACTCCGAAGGATTTAAGTGCCACTTTGCCAAGATCCAGGGCTCCTTGACGATCCTGGCTTTCGACGGCGCTTACCAGCCTGGCTGAACCCTCAAACCATTCTGTTGCGTTTAGAGCCTTTTGCTTCAAACTTTCTATATCATTGCTTAGTACAGACGACTTGTTTTTTAATTCATTCTCAACATTCTGGCTTATAACACTTCCAACAGTTGTAGAGATAATGATAAAAGCTGCAACGATAAAAATCGCAACAAATCCCGTCATTAATAACGACATCTTGCTTGATAAACTATTGATTTTCATTAACATTCTCCCCTTTGATTGCTAATCTTTCTAATCTATTCATGGTTTTATATATTTTTACATCATCATTCCGATGCCAAGCACATGGAACCTGCATGTCCAATCCCCCGTTGACCAGCAATTTACTTCCTTGACGGTAAACTGCCTGCTTGTATATGCTTCCAGGATACCCATAATCAGGCCTTCATCATAATTGCATACTGTTTCGCCGGTTGCCGGCAGTCCTGAACAGTCAAGGTCTTCAGATACTGTCAGAATAAAAATCATATTCTCAAAATCCGCATG
>DOHN01000135.1:1807-4924 GCA_003535195.1 Ruminiclostridium sp. | reverse complement strand
ATCATATTCTCAAAATCCGCATGTTCGACCTCAAGTATCCCTATTCCCAGTTCAGCCATTTTTTGTTTAAGTAAACTGAAAAAGCTCTCAGGCGGCAGGTTGAGGTCCAGCACATTTTTGCAGAACTCTCTCCCCGCTGCCCAGCCAGCTTCTACCAGTATATGTTTTGTGGCATCCTTACCGTAGTTTTTCTCAAGTACATTGCGAAGGGAATATATGTGCATCCTGTAGACGGCGACAGGCATTTCTCCCCCCAGAGTAGGCCTTCCTCGTTCAATATCGCCAATATCTTTCCATACAAAACTCCGAAAAGTGTTGTTCATTCTTTCCACCTTCAAAAATTCATATAGCAGCCTAAAAGTATCAATAAAATTGAATTGTTTTAACAAATTCTGCACTTTTATAATTATATCTTTGCGTTCTGAACATTTTCTGTACATTTATGCAGAGTATTGGCGCATGGTCTGCCAAAATGTAGCATGTCGTGGTAAAATGTACTAATAGCATGTGAATTTTAGGGGATAGCATTTTGGGGAATACAAAAGTGCAAAAGTTCTTTTTTTATATAATGCTTCTAATAATGGCCGTAAGCATTACAGTACCAAGTATCTGCATGATGACATCAAAAACCCCTAAAGCCCTGAATGGAATTATGGATCTAAGAAATTGGAATACAGATAAAGCTGGAACCATTCCTTTAAATGGAGAGTGGGAGTTTTATTTTGGGCAACTTCTCTACCCCGATGACTTTAAAAGCTATAAGCCTTTAGGACGGACTATTCAAAAGGTTCCGTCAGAATGGAGCCAATATAAATTTGAAGGGGAAAGATTACCTTCCTACGGAACTGCTACATATCGTCTTAAAATATTACTTCCTAATGGTGGCGGCAATTATGGAATAAAAATAACATGTATATGTTCATCCGCCAGAATCTTTGCAGATAATCAGCAAATCTTGGTATGCGGCAATCCAGGAGAGTCATTTGAAACAACCAAACACAAATGTTACGCAGATACCGGCTACTTTAGCACAGACAAGGCTGAAGTTGAACTGCTCGTTCAGGTAGCCAATTATACATATACTAAAAGTGGAATTTGTTATGAAATACACTTCGGCAGTCAACAATCTGCTAAAGCTTTACGGATATATAACCTCTTTCTTGATACAGCTCTGATATTCGGTATGTTTTTTATATCCCTTTATTTTTTTGGAATAGGCCTTCAGAGAAAAAACAACCGTGGTATGATATTTATTGCCGTATATTGCTTTCTTTCAGCTATCCATGAAGGTTTTCGCTCGGAAGCAATTTTTGATTATTTCTTTCCAACCGTATCATTCGATTTTTCAGCAAAAGTCTCGGCTGTTTCATATATGCTATGTGCTTATTCTTTAATAAGGTTTGTATATTTTTCCATTAAAGCGTCTTTTTCCAGAAGAGCAAATATTTTAATTGACGCAATAGGTTTAACATATTTATTGTTGATATTATTTACCGATTTCTATTTGCGGAGTTATTCTTATATAATTATCATAGTTAGTAATATCTATGCAATTTCTTTATTACTTCAAATTATTTTCAAGCATATTCATACAAAAATTGAAGGCAGATATTACCTTTATATCGCTATTATAAGTTCGGCTATTCTCTCATTGACAAGCCTTTTGAATATTGTACTGCTGTGGGAATCAAATATTTTTATTCCAGTATTTCAACCTATTTTTGTATTATCTTTTTCGCTCTACATGTCTGAGAAATATGAAAATTCATATAAAACTATTGAAATGCTCAGTGAAAAGCTATCTGTTTTAGATAAGCTTAAAGATGATTTTCTGGCTAAGACCTCCCATGAGCTTAAAACCCCATTAAATGGAGTTATTAATATCTCCCAGTCTCTTCTTAATGGTGCAGGCGGCAGCTTAAATACGGCGCAAGCCGAAGATATTCAGTTGATTTTAAGTATAGGGAAAAGACTTTCGACACTGGTCTATGATATTTTAGACTATTCAAAATTGAAGGTCATGGATATTAAATTAAATATCATCTGCCTGGACGTGCACCAAGTAGTGGAATCTACGGTGGAGATCTTCCGTTACCTGATCAAAGGAAGGCCTATTACCCTTGAAAATAAAATACCGCCGAATGAATACATGGTTCTGGCGGATGAAAACAGGCTAAAGCAGATTATCACCAATTTACTGGACAACAGCATCAAATTTACAGCAGAAGGAAGCATTTCCACCGACTGCCGCCAGGATGGGGAGTTCCTTTGGATTGAAATAAGGGATACAGGCATTGGCATCCCTGAAAGCAAGCTAAAAGATATTTTTACTTCCTATGAGCAGGTTGAGGAACAATCAACCGGTTCAGGTGGTACAGGCCTCGGCTTGGCAATAACCAAACAACTCGTTGAGCTTCATCAAGGACGGATCTTTGCACAGTCAGAACCGGGACAAGGGGCTTGCTTTACTTTCTCGATACCCCTCGTTAAAGACAATAAACTTTTGGAAAAATTACCCGACGAACATGAGGAGTATAGTTTACCTCAACCTTTAACCATTGGAAACCTGCCGCACACGGTCAATGTGGGAGGCAAGTTTTCTATTCTTGCCGTTGATGATGAATACTCCAATTTAAAAGCCCTGATGAATATATTGACTGTCTGCAAATACAATGTTACTATTGCTGGGAATGCGGAATCTGCGCTATATCTTCTTAAAGTGGCTTTGAAATACGATCTGTGCATTCTTGACGTTATGATGCCTGGTATGAGCGGTTATGAAGCTTGCCGAAAAATCAGGGAAGTTTATTCCCCTCTGGAGCTTCCTGTGCTTTTGCTTACAGCCAAAGCACTTCCTGAAGACTTGGAGGCTGGCTTTATGGCGGGAGCTAATGATTTCATTGAGAAGCCCTTTGAGATAGGGGAGCTAAAATGCCGGGTCAATACACTTGTTCAGTTGAAAAAATCCATGGATTTGCTGCTTGAAAAGGAAACGGCTTTCTTGCAGGCCCAAATCAGGCCCCACTTTCTATTCAATGCTTTGAATACCATCAGTTCTTTTTGTTATACCAATCCTGCAAAGGCCGGGGAGCTGCTTTCGGAATTAGGCGTTTTTTT
>DOHN01000135.1:967-1553 GCA_003535195.1 Ruminiclostridium sp. | reverse complement strand
AGGTGGAATACAATATTGATCCCTCTGTCTTAAAATATAGCATTCTTCCTCTCGTAATCCAGCCAATTGTCGAAAATTCCATCCGGCACGGTTTAATGAAAAGAAACCAGGGAGGAAAGGTTACTATAAACCTAACCCTTCGCGAAGACCGGATTAACGTTCAAGTCATAGACAATGGTATCGGTATTGCTGCTCCTACCTTGAAAGACTTGATGGAGCTAAACCATGAAAGCAACGGCGTCGGTTTGACGAATATCAACCGCAGGCTGTTAAGTTTTTACGGTTCGGCTTTAGATATTTCAAGCGCGGAAGGCCGGGGAACAACAATATCGTTCAATATACCGGTAAAAAATAGCTGATTGACCTTTAATATAGCCAATTATAGTTATAGAATATATTTTTGTGTGGGGGAGTAGTGCATTATGTTAAAAGCCATTATCGTGGATAATGAGGAGCCGGCGATCAACATTCTAAAAATATTGCTTGAAAGAACCGGTCAAGTAACTGTCATTGACAGCTTTCTTAGTGCAGCGGATACTTTAGCCGGCCTAAAAAACGTAAAGCCGGATGTTGCTTTCCTGGATAT
>DOHN01000135.1:401-666 GCA_003535195.1 Ruminiclostridium sp. | reverse complement strand
TTTAGATTATTTGTTGAAACCCCTGTCTTTTGAAGATGTGGAGCAGACGGTTAACCGACTTATTAAAAGAAAAGGCCTATTGGTGAGTTCCGAACGTAGGCTTTCAAGTAACGGGCGGATTTATTGTTTTGGTAAATTCTCAGTATACGGCGCTGCAAATAAGCAGCCTGTCAAATGGCGTACTTCCAAGGCGGAAGAGCTTTTTGCGTATATGTTGCAAAACTTGGAAAAGGAAGTTCAAAAATGGAGAATATGTGAGGCTCTC
>DOHN01000135.1:0-222 GCA_003535195.1 Ruminiclostridium sp. | reverse complement strand
AACCATATATAAGATGAAAAAGGTTTTATCTGCGGCCAATATCAATTTCGATTTCAGCTTTATCAATGGCTGCTATTGGATGAGTCTTCCCCAAGTATACATTGATACGGTTGAGTTTGATTCTCAAACAGCTTCTTCTGTACCTGTTGAGGACGGTACTATAGGAAAATATGAAAAAGCCCTTTTATTGTATAAGGGAGATTATTTTGAGGATAATGACTA
>DOHN01000074.1:17138-17308 GCA_003535195.1 Ruminiclostridium sp. | reverse complement strand
ACTTTTTCTGATGAACGGATATCGCGGATCCGATCCAGCAATTCACCAAAATATATTCCGCCGCCATTGTTTTTTAATAAATCGTCATTCATGGCAAAGCCTTTTCGCATATATTCTTTTAAGACATTGCTTGCCCATATTCTGAACTGTGTACCTCGTAATGACTTTAC
>DOHN01000074.1:11114-16782 GCA_003535195.1 Ruminiclostridium sp. | reverse complement strand
AAAGTAGTTTCTATTTTTGTCAAGCCGTCTTCGGTCTGATACATTATAATTTCAGAGTTCAAGTTCTCACCCCCAACTCTTTTTATATAATTATACACGTTTAAGCAAAATATTTCCATATATAATAAAAAGAGACCAAGTTCATACACCAAATTATTGGTTGAACTTAACCTCTTTCTTTTAAATAATTTTTAAAAACTGTTATGTCATCTATATTTTTGCTTAAAAATCCGCCCCAAATAGATGATATTTTTGCCTCAAAATTTACCCGATTTTTGCTTTAAAACCACTACATATAGTGGTTAAACCATCTTATTTGTCCTTCGAATCACTATTCGTCATCATTATTACACTCTCCACATGCTCCGTCCACGGAAATACATCCACCGGCTGGACTTCCTTGACGGCATAGCCGTTAGCGGCAAGATATTTCAAATCACGGGCTAAGGTAGACGGATTGCAGGAAACATAGACAATCCGGCTTGGAGACATGTCCACCAGGGTTTTCAGCAGCGCTTCGTCGCAGCCTTTGCGGGGCGGGTCAACAAAGACCACATCGGCTTTTTCGCCTTTTTTATAGAGCTCGGGGAACATTTTTTCTGCTTCGCCTTGATAGAATACCGCATTATCTATCTTATTGCGCACGGCGTTCTTTTTAGCGGCATCAACCGCTTCGGGAAGCACCTCGACGCCTATGACCTTCCGGGCTTTTTGGGCGGCAAACAGGGCTATGGTGCCAATACCGCAATAAAGGTCGTAAACAATGTCCTCCTGCTTTAAGCCGGCATATTCAATGGCTTTATTGTAGAGGACCTCGGTTTGGGCCGGATTGACCTGGTAAAAAGACAAAGGGGAGATTTCAAAGGTCAGATCTCCCAGACGGTCTTCAATAGAATCCTTGCCGTAAAGAGTACTATTTTGTTTTCCCAAAATCACATTGCCGGGCTTGGGATTCACATTGAGAATAATGCTTGCAAGGCCGGGGATATCCCTCTTGAGCCTATAAATCAGCTTGTTGATTTTCGGGACCTTCGGGCCTGCAGATACGATAATCACCATCACTTCTCCGGTATTGAAGCCCACCCTGGTAACGACATGGCGGATCAGTCCCTGGCCGGTCATCTCATTATAGACCGGGATATCCAGGGCCCGCACATAGCCCAAAACAATTTCCTTGGCTTTATCGCTTATGGCATGCTGGATATCGCAATTGGGGGTCTCAACAATTTCATGGCTGCGCCTTGCAAAAAAGCCGGCAGCAGGGCCATCTTTGCCCATGCCAAAAGGATATTGAGCCTTGTTTCTGTAATGGAGGGGATCATTCATACCGAGGGTTTCATGAACAGCAAGATCGGATAGCCCCCCTATCCGCGTCAGGTTATCAATGACCACCTGTCGCTTGAATTCCAGGGTTTTCCCATAGGACATATGCTGGAGGCTGCAGCCGCCACAGCGCTTATAAACCGGGCAAAAGGGCTCCTTCCTGGCGGGACTCTTTTCAATAAAATCCTCGGTGCGTGCAACGGCATAGCTTTTGAGAACCTTAATGATCTTGGCGCGGACGCGCTCTCCTTCGATGGCGCCCTGCACAAAAACGGCAAAGCCATCTTTTTTCCCCACGCCCATGCCATCATGGGTCATGCTTGTTATTTCAAGGTCTAGTATTTCATTCTTTTGAACCATTTGTTTGATGATTTCCTTTCTAAGAGGGGTTATGCCAGGGACATACTCTTTGTGGCATGCCCCTTTGGAGTACTTGGGGACACGCCGCTATAAGTGGAATGTCCCCAAATAATCCAGAAAATATAATTGTAACACAAACTAATATCTTTAAGAATTCCCTTTATACTTTGTTAATATGTCACTAAGCCTCTTGTATGCCGAATTGAGTGTGGATTCGATATGATTCATCTCGCCCAGCCCGTTATCCTTCAGCTTCATATCCATGCTCTGGCCTGCTTGATAGAGCTCATGGCTGCTTCTGCTCATCTCACCGATGGTCTCTAAAAGCTTCTGGTTCGCAATTAACTGCACATTGCTTTTCTGTGCGTAATCGTCCAGGGTCTCGGCCACCTGATGAACCCTCCGGGCAATGTCTTCCACCGAAGCATGCACATGGGAGATACCTTCTGCCCCTTGTTCCACACCAATAACACCCTTCTCCATATTCTGCACCGTATGCGAGATGCGCTCCTGGATCTCATTGAGCTGCATTTTAATATCACTGGCAGCACTGCCGCTGGCGTCGGCCAGTTTCCTGATTTCATCTGCAAGAACGGCAAAGCCCCTGCCCTGTTCCCCGGCTTTGGCAGCTTCTATCGCAGCATTTAGCGCCAGCAGATTGGTACGCTTTGCAATCTGGGTAATGGTTTCAGTGATCTCCTCTATCTTTCCCGATGAGCCTTCCAGCTGCTCGATCTGAACCGCAATGCTTTTGACCGTATCGGAGGCCGCTATAATTGCATCCTTAGCCTCCATCGCCGTCTTCCTGCTCTTTTCGGTAACGTCAATGGTTTCTATGGTAGCCGATATATCCAGTTCAACCGATTCGAGGATCTCTGTTTCATCAATGTCCAATTCCAGGGGCCTTGATGTTTTGAGAATGTCCTGCATATCCAAAGCGATATCCTGCAGAAGTTCCTTGTTCTTTGTGATGCTGTTTTCCATTTCCGATCGCAGCTGCGAGATAGATTTCGTTACAGAAACGGTTTCATCAAGAATTTCCTCCCGGGCGGCCAGTACATTATTGACACTTTGGGCCATCTGGGAAAATTCCAGCTCTTTCGGAATAGCAATGCGGGACTTAAAATCCCCCTTTTCTGCCTGGTCTAAAGCACCTGTCATCTCACGTATGGGCTTGACGATGGAGTTTGAAACAACGAGGGCAATGAGTATGCCCGCCAGAATAGATACCACTGCCAGAGCAGCGGTAGCCGGAATAACAAAAGCCTCGATATTTTGAGTGGACGTTATATTTTCTTCAAAATGGGTCAGCAATAGCTGATTGAGCTTTTCAAACTGGGGCTTCAGCTCTTCTCTTATAGCTGAGATCTGCTGAAGTCCTTCCGCCATTTTACCCGAGGATATCTCCTTAAGGCTTATAACAGCCTGATCCATCTCTGAGTCGGCGGCATCAAGGGCAGTGAGATCCATCTCCGGGGGAAGTTCAATTTCCTCCAAAGCGGATTTAAAAGCCGGCATTTTTTCATTATAAAGGATTTCTAACTGGGAAAGATCACGGCTCACGGCGCTTTTTGCCGCCAAAGTCTGCATTTCGCTCAGCAAAACCCGAGCCTCGGCAACAGCTTCCCTTTGCTTCAGCAGCTGTTCCGCATCTTCTGAGACAATGGAATTGAGAGAAGCACATAACTCCTCTGTCTGAATGCTCAAAAAGTCTTCCTTATCCAGAATTTCTGCTAAGGCCGACGAATTATCCTCCAGGCGCCCTCTAATGGATTTCTCATTTGCGAAAAAATCATAGGCGGAGCCCTGAATTCCGTTAACGGCTTTTAAGGCGGCTTCCGTATAGGCCTTAATATCCTTGTCTAGCTCCGTCATGGCAATACTAAGCTCCAAAGTTTTATCCAGGAGCAGGCGGGCATTGCCTTCAATTCCTTCACTGGATTTAGCCTGCTTTGAGACGCTGTCCTTAAGACCCTTCAATGCACCCGACAATTGCTTGGATATTTGCTGGTCGTAACCGGAAAAATTTCCGGATAGGATTTCCCAGGAATCCATAGCGCCGGTAATAGAATCAAGAAATTTCTTTTCCTCGTCGCCTGTTACAAAAGTTATCAAATTTTGATAGGCCTCAGAGATGTCCTTTTCTTTCTGGAGCAGCGAGGCTATCATATCACGGGCTTCCTTGGAAGCCTTATCAGAACCCGATACATAGAACGAAGCCAGCTCGGAATCAATCACCGCGCAGGCATTGCCAACCTGTTCGTCGACTGCCGCAATGTCTTTGGAGACGTCCGTTCCATCCGATGTGCTTTTATAAATCATATTGGCTTTTTCATTGGACAGCGAACGAACCGCCTCCATTCGGTGGGCCAGTGAGGAATTATAACGGATTTTTTTAGCGCCTTCCAGCATATAATCTTTCGCAAACCACGATACAATACCGAAAAGGACAATGGATACAATGATCAGAATAGTAAATCCAATATATACTTTGCTCTTGATTGTCGCCTTTTTCATATTCAATCCTCTAATGCTTCTGCTTGCTTTGCTTTGTATTTTTTTGCTTCTATACCGTTATCATATAATAAAATTAGTATAAGTTCAAAACAATTGGAAGACATCTTCTATTTATGTGTATAATATATTATAATTGTATCGGTTGTGCTAAAGAGAAAATTAACCAATTTTAAATTAACCAATTTTATTGATATATTTAAGGAGTGACCGTATGAAAAAGATGACAGGAAAGACTTCTGCTAAAAGGCAGAATTACCTTTCTTTTATGTTTGTTCCCCATAATAAGGGAACAGTGCATACCATCAGAATTAATAACTACAGGACAACCCTCCTTTCTATTACCGCCATCATGCTCGTTGCACTTTTAATGCTTACTGGATTTACCCTTTCCGTTGTGAATGAAAATAAAAGTCTCAAAGTCGAGCACGCTAAAGAATTAGAGGCCATTGTCGCACAAAAGGAACAATTGGAGGATTATATCGCCAACCAAACCCAACAGCTTATCGAAAACACAGAACTCATCTCCGCCGCTTCCTCTACCAGATCTCAAACAGATAAAGCCCTTTCAAAGCTTACATCAGAATATGAGGACATGGTGGTTTCTTATGTGGACAACAATATGCAGTCCATTAAAAAAGTAAGCCGTGGAGCTTCCAGCGGGACCACCTTCAAAGACGGGCTCTCCGAGCTCCGCTCCCTTATTGATGTGGTAAAAAGCGCCAAGCTGGCCGAAGATGATGTTTCAAGCCAAATTGCCAAAAAGGAAACTGAATTGACCTCTTACCTTAATTCTCTGCCTACAAAATGGCCGCTGGATGAAGTGGTGAGTGTCGCATCAGATTTTGGAAGGCGCCTGCATCCCATATATCGCCGTTATATAAACCACGACGGCATCGATATCGGCAGTGTAAAAAATTCTCCCATTTATGCCTCAGGCGCTGGAAAAGTCATACATGCCGGCTGGAACGGCGGTTATGGCAATTGTGTCATTATCGATCACGGAAATGGTTTCGAATCGGTCTACGGCCATTTGAATTCCTATAGTGTCAAAGTTGGAGACTGGGTTAAAAAAGGTCAGCAAATAGCCAAAATGGGGAATACAGGTACTTCGACGAGCACCCATCTGCACTATGAGCTGAGAATCAATGATACTCCCACAGATCCGAAAAAATATTTGGAATATTAATTGCGTTAACTTATGAAAGGTGGTCAAATACATGTTCAGAAAAAAGAATACCCCCCTTGCCATGGATACCATACTCGGGGAATATACATCCGTCAGCGGCAATATTGAATCGGAGGGTTCCATTAAGATACTGAGCAAAATCGAAGGTGATATCAAGGCCAATGGGGATATTTATATTGAGCCCACAGCGTCTATCACGGGAAATGTTTATGGAAGCAATGTTTACTTGAGCGGTTCCATCAAAGGAAATGTACTTGCCAAAGGAATTCTTCACCTTATGAC
>DOHN01000074.1:3511-10915 GCA_003535195.1 Ruminiclostridium sp. | reverse complement strand
ATCTTCCAGGGCACCTGCAGAATGGTTGAAGTGGATAAAGCCGTGGAAACAGCTCCTAATGACAGCATCAAAAATGATAACAGCCAGGTCAGTCACAATAATAAGAAACACAAGCTAAAGTCAAGAAAGCCGGATCTGGCAGAGGATTAATCCTTTGAAACAAAGACCAGCAGCAACCCTTTCTTTATAGTTATTTCAGCGGTTTCCTCAATAAATTCGTTACTGATGCCGAAGCTGCTGCCAAATTTCAACACAGCATTTTCCAGCTTATATTCCAGACCTTTGGTCGTTAATCCCTCCACAGCGGGACTAAGTGAAAGCAGGGAAACCTTACGGTTATCCTGCTTTTTTACTGCTATTCTGTCCCTGATAAGGTAAATGCGGTTGTTGGCATCCTCTAAACAGCCTTTGATGCCTCTGTTAAGAAGATTGGATAAAAGCATAATGTTCGCCAGGGTATGGTCCAGCCGCGAACCGCTTCCCCCTAAAATCACAACCTCGGAAGCGCCCCTTTCAGCCGCAAGATTGATGGCCAGCTCCATATCGGTAAAATCCTTTTTTTTTGGAAAATTCAATATTTCAGTGTGATGATTGCCTTTCATCTCTTCTAAAACCGGGACCGAAACAGAGTCAAAATCACCCAGCAATACCTGGGCTGTAAGCCCTGCTTTCATAAGGCTCTCCGCGCCCCCATCGGCGGCGATGACAAAGTCAGCCCAATGATGCCTGTTTTTTAAAAGCTCTGAATCGGAGATTTTTCCGCTTCCGACGATAAGTACTTTCATTATTTGTCTCCGTTTCCTTTCAAGTGGCGGACAAAAGCGACAGGATCGGGACTGTTAAAAAAGGCCGAACCTGTAACCATAATATTGGCGCCGGCTTCAACGACTTTGCTTATGGTGGCTTCATTAATGCCGCCGTCTACCTGGAGATCAACGGGGAGATTTCTTTCGGTTATGATCTTTCTGATTCTGGCTATCTTTGACGCCATATTTTCAATAAAACGCTGCCCTCCAAAACCAGGATTAACGGTCATGACAAGGACCATGTCGATCTTCTCCAAGACATATTCCAGGACACTCTCATTGGTGGAAGGATTTAATGCGACCCCCGCTTTTACGCCCAGCTCCCGAATGCGCGATACCGTACGGTCTAAATGGTGAACGGTTTCAGCATGGACGGTAATAATGTCTGCCCCTGCTTCCTTAAATGCCTCTAAATATTTGTCCGGCTCGGATATCATCAGGTGAACATCCAGGATAAGATTTGTTTTAGGGCGTACAGCCGATACAATTACCGGTCCGATCGAGAGATTGGGCACGAAATGTCCATCCATAACATCGATATGAACCATTTCGGCTCCTGATCGCTCAATTTTCTTGATTTCATCCCCCAGTACAGAAAAATCTGCGGAAAGAATGGAAGGTGCAATTTTAATCATAATTATCTCCTATATCTGTTATCATATTTTTCTTTCAGTTCTTTATACAACTCAACATACCGGTTATACCGGTCTTCATCAAGCTGTCCTTTATCCAGAAGGTCTTTCACGGCACAATCTGGCTCACTGGTATGGCTGCAACCGGTAAACCGGCATTTACCCAAAGCATCATAAAATTCAGGATAGAAAATTTCCAGACTTTCATGGCTCACATCGGGAACCGAAAACGAACTGAACCCAGGCGTATCCACAATAAATCCACCGGAATTCAGCCTGAAAAGCTGAACATGCCTTGTCGTATGTTTTCCTCTTTGAATCCGGTCACTAATATCCCCGGTCTCCATAATCCAGTTGTGGAAAACAGCATTTAGAATGGTGGATTTGCCCACTCCCGACTGGCCCGCAAAAGCAGTGGTACAGCCGGTCAGTTTCTCATGAAGGCAGTCATAGCTTTCCTGGCGGAATTTGCTCA
Source organism: Ruminiclostridium sp. (assembly GCA_003535195.1). Taxonomy (GTDB): domain Bacteria; phylum Bacillota; class Clostridia; order DSM-8532; family DSM-8532; genus DTU059. The sequence continues at coordinate 9,002 of DOHN01000074.1, read as the reverse complement.
AAAGTATAACAGGAAAGCCGGTCCCGCTGTATGCCGCTTGAAGCCTTTCTGCAAGGCCCTCCTGATCCAGATCCGTTTTATTGATAATGATCAGAGGCTTTATATCCTGGGTCTGACAGGTAATAAGAAGCTTGTCCGCCAGCATAAGGTCGGGGCTTGGGCTTGTCACGGCCATAACCACGGCCAGCTGATCTATATTTGCAACCGGGGGCCGGACAAAGGAGTTTTTCCGTTTCCGGATCTGCTCGATATGACCGACGCACTTGGTGGAATTCAATATCTTATAGTTTACATGATCGCCCGGCAGTGGGGTCAATTCCCCCTCTTTCCGATAGACGCCTCTTACTTTGCAAGTATAAACAGTATCAAGATCCTCTTTGTCAAGAACCTCGTAAAATCCGCCAATTCCTTTTAAAATAATTCCTTCCGGCAAACTCCGGATCACCTCTCCAATAAATACTAGAATGACTCTTCATTAACCAGCAGGTCATTGATATAAACCTTAATGGTAACTCCGCCCGTGGCAGGGACTGAAACAACCAGCGATCTCGGGAATTCGCTGACCGGGAAGTTCGGTTCGTTTAAAATCTGCAGTTCCTCACCCGTGGCATGATCCACCACAAAGGCTCTGAGCCGTACCGTGTCGCCAAAATTATAGCCTCCGCCCTGGGGAAGGTTGATCTTAATGGTTTTGCTGTTGCCGCCGGGCGTTTCATCGCCGCTTGATCCCTCTTCTTCAAAGAATATATCAACGGCCGAATCTTCTGTAACCGTTTCACCGGCTTTAGGGGCCTGATCGATGATCTTGCCCTGATACCCTTCACGGCCAAGAGGATAGGTATTGCCAAGCTTAAGCTTCTCGCTTAAAAGCTTATTTACTGCTTCGTCATAGGTCAGGTTGCTAAGGTTGGGCACAACCACCTGTTTCTTTTCCGGCCCAAGACTGCGGTACAGCGTAACCTTCGAACCTTTATTTACCACGGTATTGGCATCGGGCTCGCTTCTGGTACAAAGATTGCTGGGTATTTCTTCACTATATTCTTCCTTAACAACTACATCAAGCCCTAATTCATCCTGAAGCTTAAATTTCATGGTATTAAAATCCTGATGTTTTACGGTTGGAATTGTCACCGTTTCCTCACCGGTACTGACCCAAAGTTCCAACGGCGTCATTCCGCCGACCTTAAATGAAATATCAGGATCTGGTTTTTGTTTGATGATAACATTCTTCTCCACGCTATCGCTGGGCTCCTCGTGTATCACGGGCGTGATGCCGTCTTGCTCAAGCTCCTTCAGCACTTCATCTATATCCCGGGCAATATAAGTGCCCAGAATGATTTCCTTGGGCCGTTCCTCCGGCTTCGGAAGGATATCTTTTAAAATCGCGCTTACAAAATAAAAGATACCGCCTACAATTGTAGTAATCAGAAGCACATAGATAAAAGGCATATATTTGCGGCTGCTTGAATTTTCTTTTTCTTCGGGAGAATCCGCATCTCTTGCCGGTTGCCTTTTTTTCAAATCTTCATCTCCCAACGGTGCAAATTTTTTTGTATTGTACTTGTCGTTTTCACGCTTGATATTTGGCAGAACTAAGCCCTGACCGGCACCCTGTTTGGACCGAATATTCTCAAGATCATTGATGAGCTCTGTGACGTTAGCATACCGGTCCTGTTTATTTTTTGCGATTGCCTTTAAAATAATGTAATCCAGTGCCTTTGGAATGCCCGGTTTTAAAGTTGAGGGCACTGGCGGCTCATCCTGAATGTGCTTTAACGCCACAGCAACAGGAGTTTCTCCATCAAAGGGCAACTTTCCGGTAATCATCTCGAAAATGGTGATGCCAATTGAATATATATCCGACTGCTCATCGGTATAGCCGCCCCGAACCTGCTCCGGAGATGAATAGTGGACGGAACCGACCGTCTCAATTTTCATGGTTGCGGTATCAGCCGAAACCGAACGCGCAATACCAAAGTCAGTAACCTTTGGTACGCCCTCAGAGGTCATAATGATATTATGAGGCTTGATGTCCCGGTGAATAATGTGGCGGCTGTGCGCCTTGGACAGGGCACTGCATATCTGAATGGAGATATTGATGGCTTCACGCCAATCCAATGAACCCCGTTCTTCAATGTATTCCTTCAATGTAATGCCGTCCACATATTCCATGACAATATAATATTTATGATTGTCCCGGCCGACATCATAAATCTGAACGATATTGGGATGAGTCAGGCTTGCGGAGGCTTGGGCCTCTTTATCAAAACGCTTTAAAAATTCGGTATCTTCCCGGTATTCATCTTTCAAAACCTTGATTGCTACAATCCTTTGAAGATACCTGTCCTTGGCCGTATAAACTCTGGCCATGCCGCCCGAGCCGACCTCGGAGATAATTTCATATCTATTACCTAAAACTGATCCTATCATTGTTACACCTCTCTGTATCTACATCCAGGCTACAATTACCGTGATGTTATCGCTGCCGCCTTGGTCCTTGGCCTTTTCAACAAGATTTTTGGCCACTGTTTCACGCGGCTCCTGCAAAACTGTCTCCAGAATTTCCTTATCCTCCATATCCTCATAAAGCCCATCTGTACAAAACAAAAATATATCACCGGACAAAATATTTTCCAGATAAATATCTGGAAGATAGTTGTCCCTGAATCCCAGTGCCCGGGTTATGCGGTTTCTGTCGGGATGGTGATTGGCCTGATCAGAACTGATAAGTCCTCCTTTAAGAAGCGCAGCCACATAGGAATGATCCTCCGTCAAGCGGCTTATTTTCTCGCCGCGAATGCGGTAAATCCGACTGTCGCCTACATGTACAATGCAAAGCTGCCTGTTTAAGACAATGCCCGCAGTAAGAGTTGTGCCGCTTTTTAAGCCGCCCAGATTATTTTCTGCATAGTTTAAAATTTTATCATTAATGACATTGATATGCTTCAATATTAAGGTTTTAAGGTCTTCAATGCCTATTTTCCGGGAGACGCATTCCAGCACTGCTGAAGACATTTCTTCAACAGCGATTCTGCTAGCTTCCTCTCCCGCAAGATGTCCGCCCATACCATCGGCAATGATAAAGCCGCCGGGATTGCCGTCCGCATCCAGGACAATATTCCAGTTATCCTCATTTTTATCCCGCTTCAAGCCCGTATCACTGAGCGCCGAATATTTCACATTTACACCTTCCCTGTTTCTATAGGAATCGCAGCCAGGCCCTAAAAAACGCTACACATTAAGGGCATTTCTACGTAGCTGACCGCAAGCAGCCATAATATCGCTGCCCAACTCCCGTCTTACCGTAACGGCAATACGGGCATTTTCCAATACCCGCTTAAAAGCTTCTATTCTCTGTCTGGAGCTTTTGTCAAAGTTCGTGCCCTCCACCGTATTTACCGGGATCAGATTTACATGGCACAAGGTGCCCTTCAGTCTATTAGCAAGAATTTTGGCGTGCTCTGCTGAGTCGTTGACATCCTTTATCAAAGAGTATTCATAGGTTACGCGCCTGCCGGTCAGCCTTGCATATTCGTTACTGGCCTCCAGGAGCTCATCAAAGCGCCATCTTTTGGCAACCGGCATAGTTCTTGTCCGGATCTCATCATTGGGAGCATGGAGAGAAATGGATAAATTAACCGGTATGCCCTCCCTTGCAAAATCCAATATCCGGGGCACAATCCCGCAGGTGGATAAGGTCATTTTTCTGAAGCTGATGTTTAGGGTGTCCTCCTGGTTCATACGCCTCATGAAGGCCATTACATTCTCATAGTTGTCAAAGGGCTCCCCGATTCCCATCAGTACCACATGGCTGATTCTTTCCCCGATGTCATGGGTGATGGAAAGGATCTCGCCCAGCATTTCCCCGACGGTGAGGCTCCTTACAAGGCCCAACGGCGCCGATGCGCAAAAGGCACAGCCCATTCGGCAGCCCACCTGCGTGGATAAGCATGCAGAGTAACCATAGCGGTATTTCATAAGTACACTCTCAATGATGTTGCCATCCCGTAGCTCAAAAAGATATTTTCTTGTGCCGTCAATACTGGAAATCAATCTTTCTTTGATCTTCAAGCCCCCGGCTGTAAAATTCTCCGAAAGCTTTTCACGCATTTCTTTGGGAAGATTGCTCATGCCCATAAAATCAAGCTGGCCAGAATAAAGCCATTGATAAACCTGTTTTGCCCTGAAAGGCTTAAAACCCAGCCCGGCTATCGCTTCTGTCAGCTCTTCAAATGTCATATCAAGCAAATCCAGTTTTATATCCATTGATCCTCCGGTTCTATAGCAATACCCTTAAGCATTATACATTATTTTTCTCAGCAGCTCAAGAATTGTCCGGAAGGCGGTTCCGCCGGCCAGCTTTTGTACGTATTTTCCCCCTCCATGAACCACGCCCTTTTATTTCAGCACCTGATCCATGAAACGAATAAAATTACCGCCGGCGATATTCTTAACGTCCTCCTCAGAATAATTCAGCTGAAGCAGTTTTTCAATGATTTTGCCCAGGTCCTGAACGCCGCTTATTCCGGCAGGCAGACTGTCGATACCGTCAAGATCAGCGCCGAATCCTACACACCCCATGCCTGCCAAAGCAGAAATATACTCAATATGTCTGATTATGTCCAAAATATCGGCATTTCCCGAATGATTGAGAAAATCCGGACAGAAATTAATCCCGATTACACCGCCTAGATCCGCGATGGTTTTGATCTGTTCATCGGTCAGATTGCGCCTGTGCCCGCACAGTGCCCTGGCATTGCTGTGCGAGGCTGTAATAGGCCCGCCGCAGCATACGGCGTCCTCAAAGGTTTTATCAGAAGCATGGGAAACATCAATGACCACACCCAATTCTTTCGCCCTTTTAACAACCTGCCTGCCAAACTCTGAAAGGCCGTTATGAATATTATTGCCCGCCACGCTGTCACAAACGTCATTATCATAATTCCAGGATAGGGTCAGCACCCGCAGGCCCATTTCATATAAGCGATCCAGCTCCGATAGGGACCGGGACCCCCCCAGTATTTCCGCGCCCTCCGCTTCGATGAGCCCGTAAACCCGGGTCTTGGGGCCTTGATTGAGGCTCTCTTCAAGATCGGCCCTGGTACGAATAAGCTTCAGCATTTCCGGCCGCATTTTTTCGGCCTTGACCGCTTTTTGAAGCTGGGATTCCATGGCGTGTTTTGTCTGCTCCGGGTTTCCGCTCCCCTCAAAAAGGGAAAAGACCTGAATGAACGGACCGTTCTGCAAAGCCCGTTTTGCATCCCAGTGGTGATGGTTTGAAAATAATTTCTCCGGCGTATCAATGGTATATAAAATATCACAGTGAGCATCAAAAAATATCATGACAGTCCTCCTAAAAAGCATTCTTAATGAGCTCTATATGCCGGGCCCTTCCGTCACGGTCCATTAACAGCTCAACAATATCGAATCGGACCGGAATATCCTTTATTCCGTACCGCTGCATATAAACCTGCGCCAAACGTGCGATGGT
>DOHN01000074.1:1342-3407 GCA_003535195.1 Ruminiclostridium sp. | reverse complement strand
AGTGGATTGTTTTTGAGCGGACACAGCCTGGGCAGGGGTTCCGTAACGATAGTTGCTGCGGGTCTTCACTTCAATAAAGCAAAGGGTCCCGGCATCTTTTCCGATAATGTCTATTTCCCCCAGCCGGCCTGCTCTGAAATTTCTAAAAAGAATGGTATATCCGCGCTCAGAAAGATAATTTGAGGCTTTCTCTTCGCCCTTGGCCCCAAAAACACGATTATTCATTTTTGAGGCCTCCGGATATACGTTTCGTCAAGCTTGCTGATAAAAGCCAGCACTTCGGCCACAACCTCATAGAGCTCCCGGGGTATTTCACTGCCCAGGGATATATGCGAAAGAGACTCGGCCAGATGGGCATCCTCATAGATAGGAATTTTCGTCTCCTTTGCCTTTTCTATGATCTTCTCCGCTGCCTCTCCTTTTCCCGACGCAACCACTTTGGGGGCATCATCTTTTCCCATGGTATAGCTTAAGGCCGACGCTTTTATAATTTTACGGGTTTCTTTTTCTTCGGGCACCATAAAAGATTCCTTTCAGATTTTTAAGTCAACCTTTGACTTTAGACCGAGGAATTCCGGGGTTTTCACAGCGGCATCCAAAACATTGGTCTGGTCCTGCTCCAGTAAACTGCACTTCATTTCGGCCAGTTTGTAGCCCTTTTTCAAGAGGCTGTCATACAGGTCCCGGTGCCGGTCTTTTATCAGTTTCGCCAGCTCCTCCTCCTCGACTCTGAAGCTTATGGTAACATAGTTGTTGGCGGCATTTAAGAAGGACTCAATAAGGCCAAGGTTTGAGGTCTGAAGAGATAAAAACAGTGTAAAGTTTCCGCTGTCAAGCTTCTTGCGCCTGTTTTTCCTTTTCATGACATAAAGCTCGCCGCTGGTATCCTCTCCATTCATCTTTATGGGAATATGCAGCAGGGAATCATAAACGGTAACCCGGCTGAAAAATTCAAAAGCCCGGTCGATTTCCTGGTATGCGGGAAGTGCGGTATCCCGGGTCTGCTGACTCATCCGCATAACCTTCTGAGAGAATTCCATGATTTCTTTAAGGGCTTTGGTTTTTTCTGAAAGGATTGTTTCCTGAACTTCACCGTTTTCGACAATGACGGCTGCCCTGTCAAAAAATTTTTCGAGGGCGGTCTTTATGTTTTCAGGCTCGGTCCATGTCTTCCCGCTTAATTTTGTATGTATGTTTTCCAGCGTTTTGACGATCTCTTTTAAAAGCTTGGCTGTTTGCTGAGGAAGTGCCTTTTTATCAGCCGGGAGGCTCGCCGCCTTTTCCGGAAAATCCATGATTTTCTCATGGACCCTGCTTTGAGGATTTTTTTCATTCCCGGCATCCATATCGCTCTCGGCGGCATGGGGCTTTCCTTCAATATTTTCTATATTTATATCATCAGAGCTGTTTTGAGCATGGCTCAGAATGCTTTCGGCCAGCTCCTTAACCGGTTGGGAAACAGCATTGGAGCCAGCCAAATGCGTGCCAGAAGGCGCAGCAAAGGGCGTAGCAAAAGCAGCTTCATGCTCTCCGCTTTCTAATTGCGCCGGCCGATTCCCGGCAAAAACCTGTTTTATATATTCAAGAATGGGTTCTTTCAATGGGAGCTGAGTCTTTGGCAGTATTGGGTCCAACTGCCGGGAAAAGCGGTCCAGCTCCTCGGTAAGGATCAGCGGTTTAAGAAGGTCGCTTTTTACTTCCCCGTCTGCCTTTAAAAGACTGTCTGCCAGTGTTTCCTTTAAGCCCTGGAGATTGTGATGGAGCTGAAACTCATTTGCTGATATCTTCTGCAAAATCTTGGCCATCTCCGGGGTCTTTTCCATCTTGTTTCCCGCAAGAAACGAAGCCTGGTCCATGGGGAGATCCGGCTGATTCTCCACCAGAGTCAATACAGTTTCTACAAGCTTTTCGGTGGGGGTTAGCCCCTGGCCTTCCAAATACTGATTGATTTGTTCTGTTATGCCGCTCCCTCCCGGCACCGGGATATCTATTCCGGCTTCCGGGGGCTCCTGTGATACAATGCCGGCCAGCAGCTGGTCATTGAAGCGTTCTCCAATTTCCAGCG
>DOHN01000074.1:365-1181 GCA_003535195.1 Ruminiclostridium sp. | reverse complement strand
TTATAAGCTCGCCTGTGGCTGCTGAAAAATTATCCGGAACCTTGGCTGCGAAGGTTGTCCCATCTAAAAGCTTAAGCAGCACCAATCCGTCTTCCAGCGCCTGAACCCTGGCCTGAATCAGGTCCCCCTCGCTCAAGCCCTCTAAGGAAGCTTTCGCCGGGATTTGAAACATCTGCGGAGCCAAGGCTTGATCAAATTTGACGAAATCCACTTAAAATCACCTTTTTATTTTTTTCGTTAAACAAAGTTTTTTGTAAAACTCCTTCTGTGAATAGGGCAAAGTCCAATTTCTTTTATAGCCTTTATATGTTCCCTGGTGCCATAGCCCTTATGCTGTGCAAACCCATATCCGGGATAAGTCCTGTCCAGTTCAACCATGATTCTGTCCCTGGTCACCTTTGCAAGAATAGAAGCGGCGGCCACTGAAACAGAGTTTTGATCTGCCTTGGGAACCGCCCTCTGGGGTATTTTCACAGGCAGCCTGACCGCATCAATAATAAGGAAGTCGGGACGCAGCCGCATGTTATCTACGGCTATGGCCATGGCCTTTTTAGTGGCCTCATAAATATTGATATCATCAATAATCTGGTTATCAACAATTCCGATGCCATAGGTCAGAGCCTTTTCGCAAATCTGTTCAAAAAGCCGTTCTCGCACATCGGCGGTAAGTTTTTTAGAGTCGTTCAGTTTATGTAATAAAAGCCCCGGAGGAAGTACCGCACAGGCGGCCACCACAGGCCCTGCCAGGGGCCCCCTTCCCGCTTCATCAATTCCGCCTACAAGCTGAAACCCCTCTTCATAAGCCTCATATTCCAT
>DOHN01000074.1:0-327 GCA_003535195.1 Ruminiclostridium sp. | reverse complement strand
ACAGGCCCTGCCAAGGGCCCTCTTCCCGCTTCGTCGATTCCGCCTACAAGCTGAAACCCCTCTTCATAGGCCTCATATTCCATGGTGAACATGGTCTGAAGGCGATCCTCTTCCTTTTTAATGGCTTCCATTCTCTTATAATATTTATCGGCAAGTTTTTTCACCGGATCCCCATATTTTTCCGATAAGGCGGACAGCCATTGAAAGGCTTCCTTTGCCTCCATGGCGTCGGCCTTTTCCCCCAGCTCCTTAAGCGTAGGCTTCTTCATGGTCTTCCTCCTTTGGAGGCAGTTCCAGTGTAATTTTTCCAATTTTCCCGCCTCTGAA
>DOHN01000005.1:6967-7182 GCA_003535195.1 Ruminiclostridium sp. | reverse complement strand
CAGTGTGCAATATCCTATACAACCAGTCCGGTTCACACAACCGAATACTATATTAAACTGATAAAAGAATTTGAGAATGCCGGTGCCGACTCAATTTGTATCAAGGATATGTCGGGCATACTGTTACCCTATGAGGCTTATAATCTGGTTAAAGCTATCAAGGAAGTAACGAACCTTCCCATTGAATTTCACAATCACTGCACAAGCGGTGTGGG
>DOHN01000005.1:6418-6825 GCA_003535195.1 Ruminiclostridium sp. | reverse complement strand
CAGATGTCAATGCTGAAGGCAATTGAAGCAGGTGTTGACATAGTAGATACAGCCATATCTCCTTTGTCATCAGGCACATCGCAGCCAACAACAGAATCCCTTGTCTTAAGCCTGATAGGAACTGAAAAAGATCCGAAGCTTAACCTGGACAGCTTAAACAATACAGCAGATTATTTCAAAAATGTTATGAAAAAATACCAGGATGACGGAACTTACAATATAAAGGTTTTAATGACAGAGCCGAAGACTCTTCAGTATCAAATACCAGGAGGCATGCTTTCAAACCTGATATCTCAAATGAAGTCATTAAATGCAAGTGATAAATATGAAGAAGTCCTTGCAGAGGTTCCTAAGGTCAGAAAAGATCTGGGCTTTCCGCCTCTTGTTACCCCAATGAGTCAGATGGT
>DOHN01000005.1:6004-6252 GCA_003535195.1 Ruminiclostridium sp. | reverse complement strand
GGAGGAAGATACAAAATAATTCCTACGGAAATTAAAAATTATGTAAAAGGACTTTACGGCAGACCGGCTGCTCCGATTTCAGACGAAATAAGAAAGAAAATAATCGGAAACGATGAAGTTATAACCGTAAGGCCCGCCGACTTACTGGAGCCTGAATATGACACCATTAAAGAAGAAATCGGCAGCCTTGCAAAATCAGAACAGGATGTGCTGTCCTACGCACTGTTCCCACAGGTTGCAAAAGACTT
>DOHN01000005.1:2655-5901 GCA_003535195.1 Ruminiclostridium sp. | reverse complement strand
TTCCCACAGGTTGCAAAAGACTTTTTTGAAAAAAGAGAACACGAAAACGACGACTTATATGCATAATAATAAGGCTGTAGCGTATCTGCTACAGCCTTATATAACTTTTATCTTCCATAAGCATATTTATAACATTCAATTTATTTGACAGATCCAGTGAAGCTGTTATCTCATCAGCCAATAGTACGTCAGGATTTTTCCGTATGTTTCTTGCTATATCTATTCTTTTCCTTTCCCCTTGAGAAATATTTTCTCCGTTTCTCAATAGAAATGCATTCTGCAAATGTTCAATGTGAAATTTCCGGAGCAAGTCCGTGACATCTGCGGATTTCTCAAAGGTTATGTTTTCTTCCAGGGGTTTATTAAATATAAATGTATCTTGAGGAATATATCCCATAACATCATAAATAGCTGCTTTATTAAAATGTTTCAAATCCGTTTCATTGAAATAAATATCACCCCCGTAATTTTCGTTAACCTTGAGTAAGAGCTGCAGAAATGTTGATTTTCCGGAGCCCGATTTTCCTATTACCATGTAACTTTGATTCTCTTCAAATATATAAGATGCATTATCTAAAATATGTTGGTCACCATAGGTTACAGTAACTTCACTCAGCTCAATTTTTTCTATTTTCTCAACGTTACTTTTGTCTTCAGTTTTTATTCTCCGGCTTTCTGATCTTGAACAAAGGTCATCATTCAGTTTTACAGAATTCATCATTATTTTATATTGAGATATTTTAGATATGTAATCTGTTACACCGGTGGAAAGCTGGGTAAGGAACACCATATCTCCCACCTGAAGCTGTCCTTTATATATTCCATAAGCACATATTGAATAATTCGCACAAACAATCAGATAAAAAAATACTGTATCAAAAGTTCTTGCAACATCTTTAACAAAATTTATGCTTTTAACTTTTTCTCCATCTTCCTTTGCTGTGGAATAAAATTTATCCATAAAAAGGGCTTTTGCGTTATATTGACTGATTTCCCTTCTCCCTGCCACATAATCTTTTATACCGGAAACAAAAACAGGGCGGTACTTAATATAATCATTCTGTCTTTTTTGTTGAATCGGAGAAAAAATTTTCAGCACAAAAAGTCCCAGAAGGGACACACCAATCATAATCAATGCAAACAATTTCCCGAATAACAGCGCCACAACTGCGTATATAATACCTGCAATAATTGATACATAGTATAAAGGCTCAATCTTAACATAGTTTTCCATATATGCTTCTATATCATTGCTGATATAAGACAGGTGATCTCCGGTGGATTTACTGTAAAATAATCCGGAATCGTAAGATAAAATATTGCCTATATAGTTTCCGGTAATTTTATCTTCTGAAGCTTTAAGGTATGTTTCTCTGGCTCTAAGCTCTGTTCTTTGAATAAAATGCCTGGCAACAATGGATGCAGCCATAAAAATAAGCCCCCGAAAAATATACTCTTCCATAACGATAGCATCCATCACACCTTTTATACTCAGAAGATAAAACATATTAATAATTATATTAATCAGCATAACCACAATGTATTTCATCATATTTTTATTCATATTACAGATAACCCCCTATAAAAAACTATATTAAAGAACACAGATCTGTATGATTTGTATCATGTTTTCCAAAATATAGTTTAATATCAATATGCCAAATAACATACTGCTTGATGCTTCATCACTGTTTGATTTCTAATATAGCTTATTGAAATTTTGTCCTACAAATTTTTTCTATGAAAGTACTTGATAAACTCCGTACCACATGGTACAATGCACTGGTAAAAATAACATTGTAGTCTTGTTGGTTTATGCAGATAAAAGCTGATGCAACAAATAATTGACTACTGATTGTGCCGTTAATTCCTTGATAATAAAAAGGTACAAAGCCCACTTAAAGTGGGCTTTATATAAACACTTTGGTTAGCTTGCACTAACTAAAACAAAGGGGGTCATAAATAAAAATCCAAAAAACTCAAAATATATTAGAGAGGAGACTAAATAATTTGGAAAAGAAAAAAAAGAAGCAAAACGGTCTATCCCAGTCCATTGGCTATGCAGGCGGGTATAAGACTTTGATCATTTTGGGGTGTATTCTCTCCGCCGCAGCGGCGGTGCTGGGTCTTGCACCCTATGTATGCGTCTGGCTGGTGGCAAGGGATTCCTTAGCGGTATTTCCCAATTTATCGACCGCGCCGGATTTGGCACTCTACGGATGGATGGCAGTGTGGTTTGCCGTTGCAAATGTGCTTGTATACTTTGCCGCATTGATGTGTACCCATCTGGCGGCATTCCGTACAGCACGCAATATCAGGAACACTTTGATGCGGCATGTGGTCAAATTGCCGCTCGGTTACTTTGTGAGCGGACAATCGGGGCTTATGCGCAAGCAGATCGACGAGAACGCCGGCCTTACAGAAGATATGCTGGCTCACAAACTGCCCGACTTAACAGGCGCTATCGTCACACCCATTGCTGCTATTGTGGTACTGTTTGTTTTTGACTGGGTAATGGGGCTGTTATGTCTGCTCACCATGGTTTTGGCACTTGTCAGCATGTTTGCGATGATGAGCGGCGACAACGCAACATTCTTTCACCGATACCAATTGGAGGTCGAAAAGATGAGCGGTGAAGCGGTGGAATACGTGCGGGGCATTCCGGTGGTGAAGGTATTCCAGCAAACTGTATACTCTTTCAAAGCTTTTTACAATGCCATCATGTCCTATTCTGACCTTGCTGGCAAATATTCCATGAGCTGCCAAAAAGGCCAGACCTTTTTCCTCACCTGCATTAACGGTGCGTTTGCACTGCTTGTCCCGGCGGCGCTTATCATAGCCAACAGCGGCGACTCGCTTGTGGTACTGGCCAATTTCATTTTCTACGCTCTTTTTGCCCCTGCCTGCGGCGGCATGATCAACCGCATTATGTACGCCAGCGACGCTGTGCGCCAAACGGATGAGGCGATGTTTAAGCTGAACCGAATTTTGGAGGAAAAACCGCTGCCCGAGCCAAATGTTCCCAAAAAACCACAGGGTGCAAGTATAGAGTTCAGGAATGTTACCTTTTATTATAACGGCATGGAAAAACCTGCCCTTGATCATGTCAGCTTTTCGGTACCAGAAGACGGAACCGTTGCGCTGGTGGGACCGTCCGGCGGAGGTAAAACCACGGCGGCAAGCCTTATCCCCCGTTTTTGGGACCCACGGGAAGGCAGTGTTCTGATCGGCGGCGTTGATGTTCGC
>DOHN01000005.1:0-2581 GCA_003535195.1 Ruminiclostridium sp. | reverse complement strand
ACGCTTTTGGGATGTCCAGGAAGGCAGTGTTCTCATCGGCGGTGTCGATGTGCGTGAAATTGCAAAAGAGGAGCTGATGCGCAATGTCGCTTTTGTTTTCCAAGACACAAAGCTCTTCAAGAAAAGCCTTTATGAAAATATTCGCAGTTCTCGCTCTGACGCAACCCGCGAGCAGGTACTCGCTGCCGCCCACGCTGCTCAGTGCGACGATATTTTAGAAAAAATGCCGAACGGCATTGACACCGTAGTCGGCACAAAGGGAGTCTATCTTTCGGGAGGTGAGGCTCAGCGTATTGCTCTGGCCAGAGCGATCCTCAAGGACGCACCCATCATTGTGCTGGATGAGGCTACCGCTTTTGCCGACCCAGAGAACGAATATCAGATACAAAAGGCCTTTGAAGAATTAACTCGCGGTAAAACCGTGCTGATGATTGCCCACCGCCTGTCCACCATTCAAAATGTCGATCAGATTTTGGTGTTGAATGATGGCAAAGTGATTGAAAGCGGAACCCAGGCAGAACTGCTGCAGCAAAAAGGCAAGTATGCCGCCATGTGGGCGGATTACAGCCGAACTGCCCAGTGGAAGGTTGGAAAGGAGGCTTTAGCATGATAAAAAAGCTACAACGTATTTTCGCCCTCAGCGAACGAGGAGCAAAGGATTTAGTAAAATCCACACTGTGGACAGTAATCTGCAACATCGCTTTGATGCTTCCCGTAGGCGTCATCATGGCAACCGTCCAGCAGCTGCTGAACAGTGCGGCTGTCGGTGAAAGCCCCATGTCACAATTTTGGCTTTATACCGGTTTATCGGCGGCTCTTCTGGTGCTGCTGTATGTCCTGCACTACTTCCAGTATGCTGCGCTGTACAACGCAACCTTTTTAGAGAGCGCAAACCGCCGCATCAGTATAGCCGAAACCATGCGACGCCTGCCGCTGTCCTTCTTTGGTAAACGGGATTTGAGCGACCTGACCGCCACCATGATTACTGACTGCGCTCAGCTTGACCAGATGTTTTCCCACCATATTCCCATGGTGATTGCATCCTGCATCTCCACGACTTTAATCGGCATTATGCTGTTTGTAATGAACTGGCGTATGGCGCTTGCCATCCTTTGGGTAGTCCCCATTGCTTTGGTGTTGACAGTGGGTACCAAAAAACTGCAAGACAAATACGGCGGCAGGAGCATCCTAAAAAAGCGTGCTGTTACCGACCATATACAAGAAGGTCTTGAAACCATACGGAACATCAAGGCCGATAATCTGGAAGAAAGCTACCTTTCCGAGCTGGACGAAAAAACAGAAATTGCTGAAAACGGTTGTATCAAAGCCGAACTGGTGGGCGGTTCCGCCGTCAGTACGGCGCAAGCCTTTTTGAAGGTGGGTCTTGCCACAACGGTGCTTGTAGGCATCTCTCAAGTAAAGGCAGAAAAGCTTGATTTTCTGTTTTTCCTCGGGTTCTTATTTGCCGCCGCACGCATCTATGACCCGATTGCTCTAACTTTGCAAAACATAGCCGCTACCTTCAATGCAAAGCTCTATATCGATCGTATGCGTGCAATCCAAGAAGAACCGATACAAACCGGAACGGAAGATTTTGAGCCAAACGGATTTGACATTGTTTTCGACCATGTGGACTTTTCTTATCAGGGCAGCGACGAGGGTGTTCTGAAGGATGTATCCTTTACGGCGAAGCAAGGTGAGGTCACAGCGCTGGTAGGACCTTCCGGCGGAGGAAAATCTACCGCTACCAAGCTTGCAGCTCGTTTTTGGGACGCCGGAGCCGGAAAGATCACCTTGGGCGGAGTCGATGTATCATCAGTCGATCCGGAAATTCTGCTGAAATACTACGCAATTGTATTTCAGGATGTGGTGCTTTTTCGTGATACCATTATGGAAAATATCCGCCTTGGGCGACGGGATGCAAGTGATGACGAGGTGATTTCCGCCGCCAAAGCTGCCCACTGCGATGAATTTGTACAGGGACTTCCCGAGAAATATGGAACCTTGATTGGGGAAAACGGAGCAACGCTATCCGGAGGGGAGCGCCAGCGTATTTCAATTGCCCGCGCACTGCTGAAAAATTCACCCATCGTTTTGCTGGATGAAGCCACTGCCAGTCTGGATGTGGAGAATGAGAGTGCAGTGCAAAAGGCACTTTCGCACCTGCTGCATGGCAAAACGGTTATTATCATTGCCCACCGTATGCGCACTGTTGCCGGTTCCGATAAGATTGTAGTGCTTGAAGGAGGCAGAGTAGTCGAACAGGGAGCTCCGGATGAGCTTATGAAAAACGGTAAAGCCTTCCGCCATATGGTAGAATTGCAGCATAAAAGCACCACATGGACGCTCGGAGAAAACGCCTAAATCTTTATTCCGAGGTTTATGCGTCTCGTTTAAAGAAATTTATTGCTGCATGCCAAGCACAGTGAAAACATAACATTCAAATCTATGTATCAGCCGCTTTCGGGCGGCTGATTTTGACTATTTAATAATTTAATTACCTCTTTGCAAACAGTTGAATTTAATTAAATGCTTGTTCTGTTCTTGCTATTATCTCGTCCTGCAATGCTTTTTCAAGGTT
>DOHN01000129.1:17545-52864 GCA_003535195.1 Ruminiclostridium sp. | reverse complement strand
TTTCTTCTCCGGCTACAGTCCTCAGTTCTATTTCAGAACCACCGACGTTACCGGAAACATCAAGCTTCCTGAAGGCGTTGAGATGTGCATGCCTGGCGACCATGTTACCATGGAAATCGAGCTCATCACTCCGATCGCTATGGAAAAGGGTCTCAGACTTGCTATCCGTGAAGGCGGCCACACCGTTGGTTCAGGTGCTGTTGTAGATATCCTTGGTTAATTTGTAGTTTCTAACTGAATATAAATTAGCATAATTTTAGAGGGACTTCCTTAAGGGAGTCCCTTTTGTTACGCTATAAAGGAAAGAGCTATAAAAATCAATCCATTTACATGGCTAACAGTTATTAGAAAACTTTACTTACACTGTGAATTGGTAAAAGAAACATTTGAAATGGGAGAGGGGCATCAGTATAATTAGATTTGTCGCTAAATTGTGAGGCCTTACGGGTATGAAAGGATGAAGGAACATGCCAAAGACTATAAAGAAAAACGTCATCAGAAATATGCCTTTGCTTCCTTTAAGGGGCATTGTTGTATACCCTTATATGATTTTACATTTTGATGTGGGTCGTGTAAAATCCATTAAAGCTATTGAAGAAGCCATGCTCAAGGAGCAGACTATTTTTCTGGTTGCTCAGAAGGATCCGAATACCGAGGATCCCGATGTCAATGAGATTAATACGCTGGGAACCGTTGCGCAGATCAGGCAGCTTTTAAGACTGCCGGGTGATACGATTCGTGTGCTTGTAGAGGGAACTGAGAGAGCTAAAATCCATAGCTTTACCCAGAATGATCCATTCTATGCCGCGGATATCATGGCCCTGAAACAGCCGGCGCTGCAGATGGGGAAATCCGATGTTCAGGCTCTTGCAAGACAGGTTATCGAACATTTTGAGAATTACGCGAAGCTTTCGGGGAAGATCTCACCCGATGCGACTCTTTCCATTACTAATATAGAGGATACTTCCCGTCTTCCCGATGTGATAGCGTCAAATATCGAAATATCTCTGGAGAAGAAGCAGGAGGTTTTAGAAGAGCTTTCCCCTAAGAGACGCCTGGAAAAGCTTCTGGATATTTTGGCAAAGGAAAATGAGATTCTTGAAATAGAAAAGAATATCAATACAAAGGTAAAGCAGCAGATCGATAAGAACCAGAAGGAATATTATCTGCGCGAGCAGTTAAAGGCCATACAGAAAGAACTGGGCGAAGCGGGGGATATGGCTTCCGAGGCCGAGGAATGCCGTGAAAGGATCAGGGCTATGCAGCTTCCCGAGGAAGCCCAGAAAAAGCTTTTGAAAGAAGCCGACAGATTGTCCCGCATGCATTCCTCCTCAGCCGAAAGTGGTGTCATCAGAACCTATATTGATACGGTGCTGGAGCTTCCCTGGAATTGCAAAACCGATGAGAAGCTGGATCTTCAATATGCGGCCGAGATTCTGGACCGTGACCATTATGGCCTTGAAAAGGTGAAGGAAAGAGTTTTGGAGTATCTGGCAGTCAGAAAGATGAAAAACAGTCTTCACGGACCCATTCTCTGCCTGGTAGGACCTCCCGGTGTGGGGAAGACCTCCATTGCCAGATCCATCGCCGAAGCACTTAATCGAAAATATGTGAGGATGTCTTTGGGCGGCGTACGTGATGAAGCAGAGATCAGAGGCCACAGGAGAACCTATGTGGGCGCCATGCCCGGGCGTATTATCAACGGGCTGAGGCAGGCCGGTTCATTAAATCCATTGGTTCTCCTTGATGAAATTGACAAGATGTCCGGTGACTATAAGGGTGATCCCGCAGCAGCCATGCTGGAGGTGCTGGATGCAGAACAGAATAAGGAATTCCGGGACCATTATCTGGAGCTGCCGGTGGACCTCTCCGATGTCATGTTCCTGACTACCGCCAATTACAAGAATGATATTCCGAGACCTCTTCTGGACCGTATGGAGATTATTGATATCTCGGGGTATACAGAGGATGAAAAGGCCAATATTGCCAGCCATTATTTGGTACCCAAACAGCTTGAGCTTCACGGCGTCGCAGCTTCCCAGGTGAAATTCGATGAATCCGCCATTCGTGAAATTATTGTTTACTATACCATGGAGGCAGGCGTTCGTAATCTTGAACGAAAGATTGCAACAGTGATCCGTAAAGCTGTCAGGCAGATTGTATCCGGTGAAAAGAAATCCGTCCGTGTTACAAAAAATACGGTTAAAGGGTATCTGGGCGGCAGAATATACCTCTATGACAAGACCAATGAAAAGGATGAGGTCGGTATTGCCAGAGGCCTTGCCTGGACCTCGGTGGGCGGCGATACAATGCCTATTGAAGTGAATATCATGCCGGGTCAGGGCCATCTCGAGCTTACCGGGCAGCTGGGTGATGTGATGAAAGAATCTGCCCAGATCGCCAAAAGCTTTATCCGCTCCGTCGGGGAAAAGTATGGAATTGCTCAGGACTTTTTCAAGAAGTTTGATATGCATATTCATGTTCCCGAAGGCGCTGTTCCCAAGGATGGTCCATCGGCGGGTATTACTCTGGCCACCGCGATGCTGTCGGCCCTTACCGGTATCCCTGTCCGAAGAAATATCGCCATGACCGGTGAGATCACGCTTCGCGGCAGAGTCCTTCCCATCGGAGGCCTCAAAGAAAAAGTCCTGGCCGCACGCCGTGCCGGGGTGGATACGGTTCTGATTCCTATGGAGAACAAGAAGGACATTGAAGAAATTCCCGGGAATATCAGGAAGAACATCAGGCTTATTCCTGTAGCCCATATGGATGAGGTCATCAAATATGCCCTGGTGAAAAAGCCGGAAACACATCCATTGCCGTGTCCCAACAGTGTTGTGCTGAGCCATGCCGCCGAAGAGGCTGCGGTGGCTCTGGAAAATTAACGGGAGAGCCGTAGTGCCATGAGTGATATTAAAGTGTGTAAGCGGAGCAGCGCGAATTGAAGGTACTTATTCCATATTGTTGCTTTGATTTTGTATATGGTATAAAATAAAGTTACCTTGCAGGCGCTGCGGTAATTTTACGGACCCTTTATGTTTTGTTATTCATAAGAGGCAGGCTTGCGGGCCTGTTTCTTTTTTTAGACTAATTATTGATCATCATTTGGAGGCAGTATGCTCTTTATAAAAAATGCCAGAATTCTGACTATGGCAGAAGCGGATTATGATAGCGGCTTTGTTGGCTGCAGGGATGGTAAAATTGTTCAGCTGGGCGACATGGCCCAAATGCTGGAGACAGATCATTCAGATGTGGTTATTGACGCAAAGGGAATGGTCCTTATGCCGGGTTTGGTAGACAGTCACTGCCATATCGGCATGACTGAGGATTCCGTTGGCTTTGAAGGGGACGACGCAAATGAAATGACCGACCCGGTAACCCCCCAATTGAGAGCTATCGACGGGATTTATCACGCCGATAAGGCTTTTGAGGAAGCCAGGCAGAACGGTATCACGACGGTCATCACAGGTCCCGGAAGCGCCAATGTCATAGGCGGCCAGTTTGCCGCATTAAAAACCTATGGCCGGTCGGTTGATGAAATGATTATTAAAGCGCCGTGCGCCATGAAAATAGCCTTTGGCGAGAATCCTAAGACGATATACCATGAAAAGCACCAGATCCCCACAACGAGGATGGCTACTGCGGCCATTCTCAGGGAACAGATCTTAAAGACACAGGAATATCTGGAGGCCATACAGGAATACGAGAAGGACAGGGAGGATAATGAAAAGCCTGAGTTCGACATGAAGCTGGATTCCCTTATCCCTGTTATAAAAGGTGAGCTGCCGGTCAAGGCCCACGCCCATAGAGCCGATGATATTTTGACGGCTATCCGCATCGCCAAAGAGTTTGATCTTGATATGACACTGGATCATTGCACCGAGGGATGGCTCATTGCCGATGTTTTAAAAGAAAGCGGCTATGATGTGATCCTTGGCCCCATCCTTACCGACCGATCCAAAATCGAGCTTCGGAACCAGTCTCTCAAAGCGCCGGGAATCCTTGCCCGGGCAGGTATTAATGTTTCCATTATGAGCGATCATCCCGAGGTTCCGTGCCAGCATCTTATGCTGTGCGCCGCAGTGGCCGCTAAAGAGGGCATGGGAAGAGAGGATGCCTTAAAAGCGGTTACCATCAATGCCGCCAGAAGCGTTCGGCTGGAAAAGAGAATAGGAAGCCTGGAAGTGGGCAAAGATGCCGATATGGTGCTTTATACAGGCTATCCGCTGGATTATATGAGCCAGGTGAAGATGACATTTATCAATGGGGTTCTTATTTATGAGTCTCAAGAAGGATAAATATGCAATTTGATTCTAAAATATACAAAACCTTTTCGGAAGAGGAAACCTATGAGCTGGGGCGGAATTTTTCAAAAAACTTGAAACCCGGTGACACCATTAGTCTTGAAGGGGATCTCGGCACGGGCAAAACCGCGCTTACCAAGGGGATAGCCGCCGGGTTAGACATTTCCGAACCCATTACAAGCCCTACCTTTACACTGGTGAACACCTATGAGGGGCGGGTTACTCTCCATCATTTCGATGTCTACCGGACCGAGGATGCCGAAGAGCTTTTAGCCATAGGCTGGGATGAATATTTAGACGGAGAAGCCGTTACCATTGTGGAATGGGGAGACCGGATCCCCGAGCTTCTTCCTGATGATACGATTTATATAAGACTTGAAAGAGATGATACTATGCCGGACGGCAGAACTATTGCAATTGAAAGGAGGGTCGGCCTATGATCACACTGGCTGCTGATACCTCCACAGTCACCGCCTCCTGTGCGGTTGCCGAGGATGGTAAAGTGTTGTCGGAATTATCTATACAATATGGCAAGACCCATTCGCAGAAGATACTGCCCATGCTGAAAAATGTGCTGGCCATGCTGGACAAGACCTTTCAGGATGTGGATCTGTTTTCTGTAACTACCGGCCCCGGTTCCTTTACGGGCTTAAGAATAGGCGCGGTGACCATAAAAGGGCTGGCCTATGCCCTTCAAAAGCCGGTGTGCGGTATTCCCACGCTGGATGTCCTGGCCTATGCAATGCCTGATTTCAAAGGCATTATTGTACCCATGCTCGACGCCAGAAACAACCAGGTGTATGCATCCCTTTACCGCAAAAAGAATAATCAGCTGGATCAGATCTCTCCTGTTGCAGGTGTACACATAGATAGGCTTATTGAGCAAATGCAAAACACCGGTGAAGACATTATGATGACAGGTGATGCTGTGCCCCTGCATATTCAAAAAATAAAAAATATTTTGGGCGGCAAAATCATTGAAGCCCAGTCTGTCCTTTCATTTCCCAGAGCTTCGTGCTGCGCCCTTATGGCGGAGCGGGCCTATTATGAAAACAAGGCTGTCAGCGCCTTTGAGCTGAAGCCTGTATACTACAGAAAATCCCAGGCGGAGCGGATGAAAGAGCTCTCCGGAAGAGGCTGACGGGAACGAGGTGTGATATGTCTGACCAACCGGTTATCAGACCCATGGTTCCCGATGATCTGGAAGGCATTCTGGAGGTAGAACATAAGAGCTTTTCAATACCCTGGACCAGAGGAATGTTCGAGGCTGAGCTCACCAATCCGAATGCCTTTTACCTTGTACTGGTCATAGCCGGAAAGATTTGCGGGTATGCGGGCTTATGGAAAATACTCGATGAGGGGCATATTACCAATGTGGCTGTCCATCCGGATTACCGGAGGACAGGCCATGGGCGTCTTCTGCTGGATTCTCTGATTAGCCATGCAAAATCCTGCCGTATAACGGCCCTTACTCTGGAGGTTCGCGCCGGCAACAGGGCCGCCATTTCATTGTACGAAAGCTTTGGCTTTCGGTCTGCGGGCAGGCGTAGGCGCTATTATACGGATAATAACGAGGATGCTCTGATCATGTGGCTTTATTTTGATTTATAAAGTAGCAAAACCCCCCTTTGTCTCATATTTTTTCTTAGCGGAATAAAATAATATGAGCGCAAAATCGGAGGGCTATTTATGACGGCAGCAGCACTTCAGCCAGGCAGCTTAAGGAGATTATGCGACCCGGCAATATTTAACTTTGAGGATACCTCTTCCCTCATTCCGTCAAGAGATTTAATCGGCCAGCATAGAGCCGTTGATGCCACTGAGTTTGGACTAAGCATCCAGCTGGACGGCTATAACCTTTATATGTCGGGCGAACCAGGCCAGGGGAAAACCCGCTATGCTCTTGAAAGCGCCCAAAAGCATGCCAGATTTATGCCTGTTCCCGATGACTGGTGCTATGTATATAATTTTGAAGACGCCAACTGCCCGAAAGCGATTAATCTTCAGGCCGGTATGGGCAGGGACTTCAAAAAGGACATGGGGGACTTTGTCAAAATCATTGAGCAGGAGATCATAAAAGCTTTCAGCAGCGATGAGTATGAAGCGGAGCGGTCACGCATCATCAAAGAATTTCGCGAGAAAAAAGATGAATGTGTGATGAAGCTGAGTGACGGAGCCCAGGAACGGGGCTTTAAAGTAAAGCTGACCGGCTCCGGTATTTATTTTATGCCGGTCATTGACGGCGAGCCTATCAGCGAGGAGGATTTCAAGGCCCTGGATGAGGAAGTTAAAATTGAACTTTCAAAATCCTCCGATGCGCTTCAAAATGATACTGCCGATATTATCCGAAAAATCCGGGAAATAGAGATAGAAGCAGAGGAAGCAATCCAGGAATGGGAGCACCAGATTGCCCTTTATGCCGTCGGTATACATATCGACGACTTAAAAGCCAAGTATCGGCTCTATCCCTCTGTGGTTGAATTTCTAGACAATGTCAGGGAAGATATCCTGGACAATATTGAACAGCTTGTGCCAGGGGACCCCGAGGATCAGGTTCAGAGCGTTTTATATCAGATGATGCTCAAAAAAGGCAAGGAAGAGAACCCTTATGACAGGTACAGGGTCAATCTTCTGGCGGACAACAGCCAGCTCCGCGGAGCGCCGGTGGTGGTGGATTACAATCCCACCTATTACAATCTCATGGGCAGGTTTGAATATGAGAATGAATTCGGAACGATGACAACGGATTTTACAATGATCAAACCCGGCCTTTTTCACCAGGCCAACGGCGGATTTTTAATTCTTCAGATCGATGATGTTTTGGCCAATCCGCAGTCCTTCGAAGCCATCAAAAGAACGCTTAAGACCAGACAGATCGTCATCGAAAACATTAAAGAGCAGATGGGGCTGGTTTCTGTTTCAGCCATACGACCGGAGCCCATCCCCATCAATGTAAAGATCATTCTGGTGGGAAGTCCTGAAATCTATCATATCCTGTACATCTATGACAGTGATTTTAAGAAGCATTTCAAAATCAAAGCCGACTTCGACGAATCAATGGACTGGAGCCTTGAGAATATTCAGCGGCTGGCCCAGTATATAGGGGCCTTCTGTGCCAAAGAGAGCATCCGGCATTTCGACAGAACAGGCGTCGCGGAGGTGATAAATTACTGCTCCTGGATCACTCAGGACCAGAATAAGCTGACCACACGCTTTTCTGAAATCGTCGATATCCTTGGTGAATCAGGCACCTGGGCCAGGATCGAGGGAAGTCCCCTGGTGACGGGGCACCATGTAAAGAAGGCCATTGCCGAAAAAAGAAGGCGCTCCAATAAATATGACAGGGAATTTCTGGCCCGGATCAAAGAGGGCACCCTCCTTTTAGATACCGACGGGCATACAGTCGGCCAGATCAATGGTCTTTCCCTCATCGACATAGGCGACTATATTTTTGGCAAGCCCAGCCGCATCACCGCGGCAACCTATATGGGAAAGACCGGCATACTGGATATTGAACGGGAGGTGGAAATGGGAGGGGGCAGCCATTCCAAGGGTATTTTAATCCTCAACGGGTATATCGGTAAAAAATACGCTCAGGATATTCCTCTGTCTTTGGCGGCCAGCATCTGCTTCGAGCAGCTTTACAGCGGCATTGAGGGTGACAGCGCCTCTTCCGCCGAGCTCTTCGCTATCCTTTCAAGCCTGTCGGACCTGCCTATCTATCAGGGCATTGCGGCAACCGGTTCTGTCAACCAGCACGGCCTTATCCAGCCCATAGGCGGCGCCATCTTCAAGATCGAGGGCTTTTTTGAAATCTGTAAAATGAATGGCTTCAGTGGCAGGCAGGGAGTCATTATACCCTACCAGAACGTCAAAAATCTCGTGCTGTCCGACGAGGTGTGCGAAGCGGTTGAAAAAGGAGATTTCAATATTTATCCCATTCAAACCGTAGATGAGGGGATAGAAATTTTAACGGGCGTACCCGCGGGGGAAAAGCTTCCGGACGGCACCTATCCCACGGGAACCGTAAACGAACGGGTTTTCAAAAAGCTGAGGTACTTTGCCGAGACCACGGCCAGATATGGGAAAATGTAAAATCCGTGATAGAATTAATTCCTATAACGAAACACAAAACAATCTTATTCCCAGCACAAAATTGTATGAGAAAACTGTAATTTTTTATGATAAGATAAAGACAATAAAAAGCATATATTTAGCAAAACTATCTTATATATGACTAATGACATAAAAGCTTAACGCAGCTTATATGATTACTAATTTATACTTCTTTAGAATTCACTTCAATATTACAGAGTAATATAAAAATCTTTTGTGCATATTTTTTAGCTTGGATCAAAGCAAAGCAGCATTTATTTGACCAGGATGGCTGGAGGAGATATGGACGAGGAATTATTATTAATGCGAAACATCACAAAAAATTTTCCAGGTGTGCAAGCCCTTAAAAATGTTAACCTCACTCTGCGCAAAGGGGAAGTGCATGCCCTTATTGGCGAAAACGGAGCCGGCAAGTCTACACTTATGAAAATATTAAGCGGTGTCTATCAAAAGGATGGCGGAAGTATCGTCTGGGAAGGTAAGGAACTGGAACTTCATTCGCCGATGCAGGCTACAAATGCAGGCACCAGTATTATCTACCAGGAACTAAACCTAATGCCAAATATGTCTGTAGCCGAAAACATATTCATCGGCCGGGAAAGAAAAAAACACAGGTTTATACTCAACGAAAAAGATACCATTCTTGAAGCAGAACGATATATTCATGAGGTTGGCTTAAATATTGATGTCAGAACAAAGGTCGAGGAATTATCAATCGCAAAGCGTCAGATGGTCGAGGTGGCAAAGGCGCTGTCTGTCAGGGCAAAACTCATTGTAATGGATGAACCCACAAGCTCCCTTACTGATCGCGAGATTGCCATATTAATGGATGTTATCCGCAGACTTCGCACGCAGGGGGTTACAGTGGTATTTATATCGCACAAACTCAGTGAGGTATTTGAGATAAGCGACAGAGTGACCGTACTTCGGGATGGAGAATGCATTGATACCCTGGTGACCAAGGATTGCGATGAATCCCAGCTTATTCAGATGATGGTGGGCAGACCACTCACTGATATATTTCCAAAATCAGAAGTTCCTATAGGCGATACTTTGCTTGAGGTCCGAAACTTATGTGCAGGCAAACTGGTGAAAGACGTTAGCTTCGAATTAAAAAAAGGCGAAATATTAGGATTTGCAGGCCTTGTTGGCGCCGGCAGAAGCGAGGTCATGCGTGCGGTGTTTGGCGTGGACAGATTGACCTCGGGAAAAATAATAATTGATGGACAAACACTCAGGTATCATCGGCCAAGCGAGTCGATAAAAAAAGGGTTGGGCTTCATGCCTGAGGACAGAAAGCTGCAAGGCCTCATATTAGGCATGGCGGTCCGTGAAAACACGACTCTTGCAAGTCTTGGCGAAATCAGTAACGCTTGCATCATAAATTCTAAAAAAGAACGTGAGGTATCTTTGAACTATATAGAGAAGCTTTCTATAAAGACAACCGGCATAGAACAAAAAGTTAATAACCTTTCCGGTGGGAATCAGCAAAAAGTTGTAATAGCCAAATGGCTTGCTATTAAACCGAAGGTGCTGATTCTTGATGAACCTACCCGTGGTATAGATGTCGGCGCAAAAAAGGAGATATATGCCCTGATGGGTAAGCTTGCGGCAGAGGGTGTTGGTATCATAATGATATCCTCTGAACTACCGGAGGTGATTGGCATGAGCGATCGCATTGTTGTTATGCATGAGGGATGCGTTCGCGGAACCCTTGACAGAAAAGAGGCTTCACAGGAAGCGATTATGAATATAATACTCAGGGAAAACATGAGGAAGGTGTAAGATTATGGAGTTAAACGGTAAATCAATATCCAATAAGACTTCAATATTAAACAGAGTCAAAAATTCGTCTTCCTTGGGTGACATTATCATCATTCTCGTCATGTGCACATTGCTTACGGTTGCTGTCGGTAACAAATTTCTTTCTATAGACAACCTTATTTCAGTATGCAGACAGTTCTCATTTTATGCAATCATGGCAATAGGAATGTGTTGCGTCATCATAACAGGTGGCATTGACCTTTCGGTCGGTTCGGTATTTGCGTTTTCGGGGGTTGTCACCTGCATGGCAATGACAGACTGGAAATTGAGTGTATTCTCTTCTGTACTGATTGGATGCATTTCCGGCTTAGCCTTTGGCTTCTTGAACGGCTTATTTATTACGAAGCTGGAGTTGCCGCCTTTTATTGCAACTCTCGGTACCATGAGCATTGCACGAGGCCTTTCCTATGGAATTACGGGAGGTTACCCGATAGGTAGTCTTCCTGATAGCTTTAAATTCATTGGCTTAGGATACATAGCGAACATTCCGACACCGATCGTTTTAATGATTGTACTGGCAATGGTGTTCTCCTTCTTCCTCAGAAAAACTATCGCCGGCCGCTGGGTTTATGCCGTTGGCGGCAATGAAGAGGCGGCTCGTATATCCGGTATTAAGGTAGATGCTATTAAGATACTGGTTTACTCACTCTGCGGTTTGATGGCAGCTATTGCCGGTATAGCTACCGCCGCCCGCCTGGGAGTTGGCCAGTCCACTGCGGGGCAGGGGTATGAGCTTGATGCCATAGCAGCTGTAATAATCGGCGGCGCCAGTGTTTCAGGCGGTGTAGGTAATGTAATAGGACCAATACTTGGTGCAGCGATAATGGGCATTCTCAGAAATGGCCTTGTACTCATGAGCGTTTCTGCATATTGGCAGCAAGCGGTAATAGGCGTTGTAATAATATTGGCTGTATCTTTTGACAAGCTGAGGAACAAAAAAAAGTGATACGGTGTTATACTCCGGGGCAATTCGGAGATAGCAATAAAATGAAACAGGAGGAATTGACATGAAGAAAATGCTGGCATGGGTCCTTGTAGCCGCTACAATGTTTGCAGTATATGGCTGCACGGCAGGACAAAAGACATCTCAACCTTCGGCGGAAGCTCCTGCGAAGACAATTTCCGGAGCAACGGCGGCACCTGCGGCTGATATACCCGTTGTCAAAGAGGATAAGGACATCACGATTGCAGTAGTACCTAAGGCACTGGATAATGCTATTTTCCTTGATGCAAAAAATGCAGCTGAAGAAAAGGGAAAGGAGCTTGGCATTAAGATAGAGTGGGTAGGCCCAACCAAATCTGATGCAGCCGAGCAGGTAAGTGTTGTTGAAGGACTTATCGAAAGAAAGGTCGACGGCATATTGATAAGCTGTAACGATGCTGATGCCCTTAAGGATGTTATTGATAGGGCAGTAGACTCAGGTATTTATGTAGGCATATTTGATTCCGATTCCCCCAATTCAAAGCGTGCTTTCTATGCCGGTACAGATAATTATGCTATTGGCAAGCTGGCTGCTGAAAAGGTGAAGGAGCTAATTCCGGATGGCGGTAAGGTAGCTATATTGACGGGTGTCTTGGGAGCACCAAATCTGGAAGAACGTATCCGCGGCTTTAAGGAAACAGTAAAAGGCTCAAACATTGAGGTCCTCCCTGTACAGACCGGAGAAGATGATGTACAGAAATCTGTTGAAATTGTTAGCCAGTATACTGCAGCAAATCCCGACCTTGCAGCATGGTTTTTTGACGGCGGCTGGCCATATTTTGCCGATCCTGATGCGCTGCCCGAAGTGAAGAAGTTTATGAAGAACGGCGGACACATCGTTTCCATTGATACTTGCGAACCTATGATGCAATTCGTAGGGATGGGCATGGTGGATCTGCTGATTGGTCAGAATTATCCGGCGATGGGATCTATAGGAGTTGAGACACTTTATAAACTTATTAAGGGCGACAAGAGTGTTGATCTTGGCGATGCAACTCATTACATTGATACCGGCTATGAGCTGGCTGATATTAACAATTGGAAAGAAGTTCTTGCCACCAAGACTCCTTGGTAATACATACATATCTTTGTGGTAAATGGCCGTCGACATAAGTCGGCGGCTAAATAATTTAATTTAATTAATATTTGGAGATATTCGAATCAATATTGCAGTTAAAATATCCGGATGGAGTTAAGTTATGGGCTACGAGTTTATTGATCATTTCGGAAGAATGAATTTTAAGATGTTTATGGTCACAATATTCAATCGGCATACACATTTTCATAATGACTTTGAACTTATATTGCCTATGAACGGTTCTGTAGAGGTGAATATGATTCATGAGAGCTATCATCTCAAAGCAGGCGATTTCTTTATTCTCAATACAAATGACATGCATGCATTAACATGTAACGGCCAGCAAAATAAGTTATTGATACTGCAGGTAAACGTGAATACATTTAAAGAATATTTTCCGCAAATATCAATGCTACGCTTTACCAAACGTCATTTTACAAAAACTGAAATACCTGCGCTATACAGTAAGCTAAAAAAATATTTTCTGGATATGATTGAGCTTATTGATGGCAAACCTATTGGTTACCAGCTTGCTTTGAACGGTACTTTGAACATGATGTTTTATGAGATCATGCAGGAATTGCCTTATAAAATCATGAACCAGGATGAGGCGACACATGAGAGTCAGGTATATGCCCGTTTGTCTAATATTATTGACTATGTCACCAACAACTATATGAAAAAACTTACACTTACGGATCTGGCAAAACAGGAAAACCTTGATATGTCGTATTTATCCCATTTTATAAAGGACAATATAGGAATTACGTTCAGAGAGTATGTGAACACGCTGCGTCTGATGCGCGCTGTGGAGCTACTGACCACAACGGACATGAGTAAGCTCGATATCTGTATGGAATGCGGATACTCGGATTATCGTTATTTGGAGAGTGCTGTGAAAAAAAAATACGGATGCAGCACAACACAATTGCGTAAAAACAACAAGGGCGTGAATAACTGTATGTATATGGAACAGACCGAATATCCAATGGAGCACCATGTTCAGGGAATCGTCGAAAATTGCGATGCTATATTGGAGTTTTTAGGCAGAACGGATGTTGTAATCGTCAATACGATATAGCACGAAAAGCTCATAATGTCGTTGAAAGGAGATCCACCATGGAAAAAATAAAAACTGGCATTATTGGTATGGGATTTATAGGTGTTAGTCACATTGAGACGCTCTGCCGAATTGGTTTTGCAGAGACCTATGCAGTTGCTGACATTAATTATGAACTTGCAAAAAAGAAAGCTGATGGTTACGGCATTGAAAAGTGTTATGCGAACATTGACGATTTAATAAACGATCCGGAAATAAAGGTCATTCATAACTGCACCCCTACACATATGCATAAGGAGATAAACGAAAAGATTATAAATAGCGGCAAACATGTATTTTCAGAAAAGCCGCTTGCACGGAATTCCGAAGAATCGGCCCATATGGTTGAACTTCTCAAACAACATCCAGATACTGTTGCAGGGATAAATTTCTGTTACCGTATGAATCCACTTATTCAAGACGCTAAGAACCGGATCGCTTCCGATGAAATAGGCAAACCGTATCTCGTTCATGGCAATTACCTGCAAGATTGGCTTCTGTTTGAAACGGACTATAATTGGCGTATTGACCCGGAATATACCGGTACTTCCCGGTGTGTGGGGGATATCGGTTCACACTGGTTGGATCTCGCACAGACTATGCTGGGGTCTCGTATTACCCAGGTGTGTGCAGATACGGTGATCGCGCTGCCTAAACGGAAAAAACCTACTACACAGGTTGAAACTTTTACGGTGAATACCAATGTGGAGTATGAGGAAAAAGTAATTACTACCGAGGATTACGCTGCTGTACTGCTGAAGTTTGCAAACGGAGCATCCGGTGTATTCAATTGCAGCGAGATCAGTGCCGGACGTAAAAACTTTATCAACATCGAGGTGGATGGATCTCTGGCGAGTTTCCAATGGCAGCAAGAACAGTCTGACCGTATGTGGAAGGGTAATCGAAACAGCAATAATGAGGAAATAATACGAAATTCCAACCTCTTGACACCTGAAGCAAGGAAGTACAGCTTTCTGGCAGCAGGGCATCCGGAGGGCTGGAATGACGCATTTAAAAATAATCTGACTGCATTTTACACCTTTATCCGTGATGGCAGAAAACTTGGTAGGGATAAAGCTGATTTCGCTACATTTGAGGACGGGCATTACATTATGAAGCTGACCGAAGCAATTATTCAAAGCAGCCGAGAAAAACGCTGGATCACCATTGAATAACTGATTGCATCGGCTCGGAATAAACTCGCAAATAATTTATTATTGATTTTGGTGTAAAAAGTCATTTCGCGACTTTGTGCAGTGCAATCATTATTATATATTTTCAGGCAAGAACTATAACGAGAGGAGAAATAATATGAGTAGATTTAAATTCACCGCAGGCCCCTGGAACGTGCATGAGGGAGCCGACTCGTTCGGACCTGAAGTACGGCCGTCTATTCCATTTGAAGAAAAGGTAAAGAAATTTGCTGAAATCGGGCTGAGCGGAGTACAGTTCCATGATGATGATGCTGTACCTGATATCAACAACATGACAGAAAAACAAATCATAAATTATGCGAAAGATGTCAAAGCATTGCTAGATAAACATGATCTTGTTGCGGAGTTTGTGGCACCGCGATTGTGGATGGATCCGCACACCACTGACGGAGGATTCACCAGTAACAGCAAAGAAGATTATGAGTTTGCCATGTGGCGTTCTTTACGCTCTATAGACATTGCTAGAGCCCTTGGAAGCCGCAATATAGTGCTGTGGCTCGCGCGTGAGGGAACGTTATGTGCAGAGAGCAAGCAGCCGGTGGACATGATCAAAAAGTTGATCATGTCAGTTAATACAATGCTGGATTATGATTCGGAAATACGTGTACTGATCGAGCCCAAACCCAACGAACCCATTGACCGTAGTTATTGCGGTACACTTGGGCATGTTATGGCAGTATCCGGTGCAAGCAAGGAACCTAAACGTGTGGGTGCAGTACTTGAGAGTGCCCATGCGATACTCGCGGGGCTGGACCCTGCGAATGAAATGGCGTTTGCTCTTGCGTTTGGAAAGCTGTGGAGCGTGCATCTCAATGACCAGAATGGCATGAAATACGATCAGGATAAAGCTTTTGGTGTAGATAACCTCCGACAGGCGTTTAACCAGATAAAAGTACTTATGGACAACAATTATGGTGCAAATGGCGAGATGGTCGGACTTGATGTTAAAATTATGCGCACACAGAAGGTTGAGGACAGCTACCGCCATATAGAAAACAGTATGAAAATTGTTGAAATGCTTGAAAAGAAGGTTGAAAAGTTCAATCGGGAATTCCGTGATCAATGTGTAGCGGAGCGCAATTATGAAAAGCTCGAAATGTATGTTATGGAGCTCCTGATGAATGGATGAGCCATGCATGATTATTAATATGAGCTCGCGAATATCAATGCTCTCGGGCACCCGTTCGAAACCTTTGATTTCGGTAACGGGTGAGGTTATTATTTAGGCGGGCTTAAGCGAGCATTTCTCTTTTTCATTATTGCGGTGCGAATGCATACTTTAATAAAAATTACGAAGGCAGAAAAATTTATTTGTGGTGAGGAGGATACTTTTATGCCGGAGTTTTTTAAAGGAGTTCAAAAAATCCAATATGAAGGAGCGGGTTCCGATAATCCGTTGGCTTTCAAGTACTATAACCCGGAAGAAATTATTGACGGCAAAACCATGAAAGACCATCTTCGCTTTGCTGTGGCTTATTGGCATACATTCCAAGCCCGGGGAGCCGACCCTTTTGGCACTGGTACGGCTCAAAGACCCTGGGATCATATAACGAATAATATGGATCTCGCTTTTGCAAAGGTTGAGGCAAATTTTGAATTTTGTGAAAAGCTTGGAGTACCATTTTTTTGCTTCCATGACCGTGACATTGCTCCTGAAGCGGATACCTTGGCTGAGACAAATAAACGCCTTGATCAGGTGGTAGCCCGGATGAAAGAATGTATGAAAAATAGCGATGTAAAACTTCTCTGGGCCACCACAAACGCATTTAACCACCCTAGGTTTGTACACGGCGCATCGACCTCATGTAATGCAGATGTATTTGCTTACGCAGCCTCCCAGGTTAAGAAAGCGATGGAAATCACCATGGGACTGGGTGGGGAAAACTATGTGTTTTGGGGCGGAAGAGAGGGCTATGAAACACTTCTGAATACAGATATGAAGCTGGAACTTGATAATATGGCGCGCTTCCTCTCTATGGCAGTTGATTATGCTAAAGAAATTGGCTTTACAGGGCAACTTCTTATTGAACCAAAGCCCAAGGAGCCCACAAAACACCAGTATGATTTCGATGCAGCTACTGTTATTGGCTTTTTGAAGTCCTATGAACTTGATAAGTATTTTAAGTTGAACATTGAGGCGAATCATGCCGCCTTAGCTCAACATAATTTCCAGCACGATCTGAGAATAGCAAGAATTAATGATGTCTTAGGATCTATTGATGCAAACCAAGGGGATTCTCTTCTTGGATGGGATACCGACCAATTCCCGACAAATCTCTACGACACAACTTTAGCCATGTACGAAGTTATTTTAGCCGGTGGTTTTACAAAAGGAGGGCTAAATTTTGACGCTAAGGTAAGGAGAGCTTCCTTCGAATCAGACGATCTTTTCTATGGACATATCGCAGGAATGGATTCATTCGCCCGGGGGTTTAAAGTTGCTCACATGCTTATTAAAGACGGTGTGTTCGAGAAGTTTATCGAGAAGCGGTATGAAAGTTATAATAATGGTATTGGAATTGATATCGTCTCACGCAAGATAGGATTCAAAGAGCTTGAAGCCTATACTTTAAAAAATGGCGAACCTAAGGTTGGCTCGGCACATCAGGAGATGCTTGAATCGATTTTAAACCAGTATTTAATTGAAACAAAATAATAAGTTTTCAAAAAGCATGCATCGCGATATCTAAACAAAGTAAAAAAAGAGAGGACCATCTATTTAAAAAATGTCATTAGGCATCGCAAACAGAAAATTGCTATACAGTCAAATAAGGAGGCTGGTTTAATGACATCACTGGAAAGAATTCTTTGCAGGCTGAAAGGAAAACAGGTAGATAAGATACCAAATTTAAACATTGTAATGATGTTTGCAGCCAAGCAAATAGATATACCTTACGGGCAATATGTAACGGATTATGAGAAATTGGTTCAAGGCAATTTGTATTGTGCTGAAAAATTTGGAATTGATGCGGTGTCTGCAATATCGGATCCAATGCGTGAAGCTGCTGCTTTCGGTGCAAATGTAATTATTCCTGAGGATGATGTGCCTTATTGTTCGAAAAATCTTTTGGAGGATATTGAAGATATTTCTGCTATACATATTGCCGACCCTTTTTCCAATTCGAGAACTCTCGACAGAATTCGAGCGGTCGAACGGTATCATGAACTTGTCGGAAATGAATATGCCATTATCGGATGGGTTGAAGGAGTGTTAGCTGAAGCTGCAGATCTTCGGGGAGTTAGTGAACTTATGTTGGATCTTGCCACCGGAGAACAGGATGCTACAGGACTGTTTGACCTGATTTTTAAGCAGCAATGCGCTTTTGCAAAAACGCAGATTGATGCAGGAGCACATATCATTGGCATAGGAAATGCAGTTGCATCACTGATAGGACCAAGACTTTATCAAAAATATGCGCTTCCCTATGATAAAATGCTAATTGAATATATACACTCTCTTCATTCATATGCTAAACTGCATATTTGCGGTAATATCACACCTCTACTTCCATACTTAAGGGAAACAGGCACTGATATTTTGGATGTGGATCATATGGTTGATTTTGGAAAAACTATCCAGATGTTTTCTGATCTTCCGGTCAGTATTTGTGGTAATATGGATCCTGTATCAGTGTTTTTACAGGGCGATCAAAAAAAAGTAAGTAATGCGGTAATTAAGTGCATATCCTCTTGTAATTCAACTACTATGATTGCAGCAGGTTGCGAAATACCACGGCATACACCACCGGAGAACTTAAAAACAATGGATAATTTGTTATGGTTATAAATTCCAGCCATTCCATTAAAAAAAAATGTTGCATTCGTTAATCGCGTGTTATATAATATCTCTTGCTGTGACATGGCATACGATGAAACCGCAGATGGCAGGTGAAACAAACTGGGAACTGTGGTGGAGAATGTCCGATTCAAAGAAACCGGGCGACAAGTCACTGTACATCATACATCAGAATGTTTTAATGTGTGTTTGTATCGTGGCCCAGGTGTGATTTTGACACCGGGCTTTTTATATGATCAAGCATGAAACACCCGGCAAAGTGTACAGGAAGAAGCTTGTTGCGCCAGCAAAATCTATCTTAAGGAGGCTTGTGTATGGCGAACAAACAGAAAATCAGGATCAGGCTTAAAGCTTTTGATCACCAGGTAATTGACCAATCTGCGGAGAAGATTGTCGAAACAGCGAAGAGAACAGGTGCTAAGGTTTCGGGACCCGTTCCGCTGCCGACAAGAAGGGAAGTTATGACGATCTTGAGAGCTCCTCATAAGTATAAGGATTCACGTGAGCAGTTCGAGATGAGAACGCATAAGAGACTCATCGATATTTTGATGCCCACCCCTAAAACAGTGGACGCTCTGATGAGACTGGATCTTCCTGCTGGCGTAGATATTGAAATCAAACTGTAAGTGTTTAGTAATGTTAAGTTCGGTTTTTTCTTAAAAGCTGAACCAATGACAGGAGGTATTTTTTAACATGAAAAAGTTCATACTTGGTAAGAAGATCGGTATGACACAAGTTTTTGATGAAAATGGCATAGTAATCCCTGTTACCGTTATTCTGGCAGGACCCCTATCCGTCGTTCAGAAAAAAACTGAGGAAATCGATGGCTATAATTCCGTTAAAGTAGGTTTTCAGGACATTCCCGATAGAAAGGCCAACAAGCCGATGAAGGGACAGTTCGAAAAAGCCAAGGTTTCCCCTAAGAAGTATATGAAAGAATTCAGGCTCGAGGATACCGCCGGCTATGAAGTCGGAAATGTCATAAAGGTTGAAGACATGTTTGCAGCCGGTGACAAGATCGATGTTTCCGGTGTATCCAAAGGTAAGGGCTTTGCGGGTGTCATCAAGCGTTTTGGACTCGGCCGCGGACCGATGGCCCACGGTTCAGGCTTCCACAGAGGAATTGGTTCTATGGGACCTATTTCCGACCCAAGCCGTATTTTTAAAGGCAAACATATGCCCGGTCACATGGGTGCTGAAAAAGTAACTGTACAAAACCTTGCTGTTGTCAGGGTTGACGCAGAGAGAGGACTTCTCCTGGTGAAGGGTGCAGTTCCTGGTCCCAAGGGCGGCCTCCTTGTGGTTAAAAATTCGGTCAAAGCATAATGAAGAGTTGGTTCGGAAGGAGGAAATAAGATGCCAAAAGTAGATGTTTACAATATTAAAGGCCAAAAAGTTGGCGACATCAGCTTAAATGATGATATTTTTGCAGTAGAAGTGAACAAAGTTGCAATGCATAGTGCTGTTGTGAACATACTTGCCAACGCAAGACAAGGCACGCAGTCCACCAAGACAAAATCAGAGGTTAGAGGCGGCGGCAAAAAGCCTTGGAGGCAAAAAGGCACCGGACGCGCCCGTCAGGGAAGTATCCGTTCTGCACAATGGGTTGGCGGCGGCATAGTTTTGGGACCCAAGCCCAGAAGCTATAGCTATGCACTGCCCAAAAAGGTCAGGAGACTTGCTTTAAAGAGCGCTCTGACCAGCAAGGCCCTGGAGAATAATATCATCGTTCTCGATGATTTGAAGCTCGAGGCCATTAGGACAAAGGAAATGGCTAATGTCCTGAATAATCTCAACGTTGATACCAGCGCTTTGATTGTTCTTCCCGAAATTAACCGGAATGTCGTATTATCGGCAAGGAATATTGAAAATGTCAAAACAGCAACCTTTGGCGACATCAATACTTACGATATTCTGAAATACAATAAGTTTATCGTAACCAAGGGCGCCGTTGCTAAAATTGAGGAGGTGTACGCGTAATGAAGCATGCAGAGGATATTCTCATTCGTCCGTACATTACCGAGAAAAGTAATATGGATATTGCCGAAGGCAAATACACCTTCATCGTGGCTAAAAAGGCTACCAAGACCGAAGTAAAGCAGGCTGTTGAAAAGCTTTTTGGAGTTAAGGTTGTCTCTGTCAACACCGTTAATTATGACGGCAAAGAAAAGCGCCAGGGTGTTCATGTAGGCAAAACCGAGGCCTTCAAAAAGGCAGTGGTCAAGATTGATACGGATCCAAAGCCTGTTTCCTATGCTGAAAAGGGTGGCAAGATCGTGGCCACCTCCAAGAAGTACAAGACTTCTATTGAAGAATTCGGCGTAGCGCAATAATTTTTAGTTTATCACCGGAATGCCGGTAATATAGGCTTAGCAGTCAGCCTGAGAACGGCATGGCCGGGCAATTAGATAAAGGAGTGGAAGAAATGCCAATTAAAAAGTACAATCCGACATCTCCTGCAAGAAGATTCATGACTGTATCTACATTTGAGGAGATCGCAAAGAAGGACCCTGAAAAGAGTCTTCTTGCTCCGCTAAAAAGGAAAGGCGGAAGGAACTCCTACGGAAGGATTACCGTACGCCATCATGGCGGCGGAGCCAAGCAGCAGTACAGAATAATTGATTTTAAGAGAGATAAGGACGGAGTCCCCGCAAAGGTTGTATCCATTGAGTATGATCCGAACAGATCCGCCAATATCGCACTGCTTTTTTATGCTGACGGTGAAAAAAGATATATTCTGTCTCCCAATGGTCTTAAGGTAGGCAACAAGGTTTACTCCGGTGCAGGTTCCGATATTAAACCCGGAAATGCACTTCCATTGGAGTCTATTCCCGTGGGTACTGTCATCCATAATATTGAGCTGAAACCCGGCAAGGGCGGACAACTTGTCAGAGCGGCAGGCAATCTTGCCCAGCTCATGGCAAAAGAGGGCAAATATGCATTAGTCAGACTTCCCTCGGGTGAATTAAGAAATATTGATATTCGTTGCAAGGCTTCCATCGGACAGGTCGGCAATCTGGATCATGAAAATATCAGAATTGGTAAGGCCGGCAAAACCCGTTGGTTAGGCATAAGGCCTACAGTTCGTGGTGTCGTTATGAACCCCAATGACCATCCTCATGGCGGTGGTGAAGGTAAATCTCCTGTCGGTATGCCAAGTCCTGTTACCCCATGGGGTAAGCCAACTCTTGGCTACAAGACCCGTAGCAAGACGAAAAAGAGCGATAAGCTGATTGTTAAGAGACGTAACGACAAGTAAGATGGAAGAAGGAGGTTAATACCGTGAGTAGATCACTTAAAAAGGGACCCTACGTTGATAAGAAACTCTTAAAGAGAGTTGAAGAAATGAATGAAAAAAACGAGAAAAAGGTTTTAAAGACCTGGTCTCGTGCCTCTACCATCTTCCCGCAGATGGTCGGACATACCATTGCAGTCCATGACGGACGCAAGCATGTTCCGGTATATGTATCTGAAGATATGGTCGGTCACAAGCTTGGTGAGTTTTCTCCTACACGCACCTACAGAGGTCACAGCAAGGGCGAGAAGAGCACCAAACTCAAGAGGTAAGACTTTAGCTTAGTTGGAAGGAGGAATAGACTTGGGCAAGAAGGTAATGTCTAAAGACGAGCTCCTTGAGAAGAAGGAGGAGCTTCTTGAACAATATGGCAAGACCCGCAGAAAAGCTGATAGGCTCCCCATTCTCACCAAGAAGGAGAAAAAAGTTCTCGGGATCGGCAAGGATGAAGGAAGAGCAATCGTTAAGCATGCAAGGGTTTCATCAAGAAAAGCCAAATTGGTCATTGATTTGATTCGCAGCAAAGGGATTGACGAAGCTTATGGGATTTTGAAATATATGCCCAGAAATGCATCCGAGATTCTGTATAAACTTCTTAAATCTGCTGAAGCAAATGCGGTTAATAATAACCAGCTGAATAGAGACAATTTATATGTTTCTGAGGTGTATGCAGAGCAGGGCCCGACCCTCAAGAGGATTATGCCGAGGGCGCAGGGCAGAGCGTTCCGTATTCGCAAAAGGACCAGCCATATTACACTGGTTCTGAAGGAAAGGGCTTAAGAAGGAGGTTGCAAAATGGGCCAAAAAGTAAATCCCCATGGACTTAGAATAGGAATCATTAAGGACTGGGATACAAAATGGTATGCCGGCGTCAAGGATTTCAGCAGCTTCCTTGTGGAAGATGTAAAGATTCGCGGCTTTATAAAGAAGAAGCTTTATATTGCAGGGATCGCCAGAATTGAAATTGAGCGGGCAGCCAATAAAATCAAAATTAACATACACACTGCAAAACCCGGAATTGTCATCGGTAAGCAGGGTTCCGGTATTGAAGCTCTCCGTGTAGAGCTTGAGAAGATGACTGGAAAGAGCCTACTTCTCAACATTACCGAAATCAGAACTCCGGAAATGAATGCACAGCTTGTTGCGGAGAACATCGCAGCACAGCTGGAGAAGCGTATTTCTTTCCGCCGCGCTATGAAGCAGGCCATGTCCAGAACCATGAGGTTTGGTGCAAAGGGTATCAAAACATGTTGTTCCGGCCGCTTGGGCGGAGCTGAAATCGCAAGAATTGAGCATTACGCAGAAGGAACTATTCCACTTCAGACTCTTAGAGCAGACATTGACTATGGTTTTGCCGAAGCAAACACAACTTATGGCAAAATTGGCGTTAAGATCTGGATTTATAGAGGCGAAGTTCTTCCCACCAAGAAGAAGGAGAAAAAGGAAGGGGGAGACAAATAATTATGTTGATGCCAAAAAGAGTAAAATACAGAAGGGTTCAAAGAGGCCGCATGAAGGGTAAGGCAACACGCGGAAACTTTGTGTCAAACGGCGAATTTGGCCTTCAGGCAATTGAACCCGCATGGATTACAAGCAATCAGATTGAATCAGCCCGTATCGCGATGACTCGTTTCATCAAGAGAGGCGGTAATGTCTGGATTAAGATTTTCCCCGACAAGCCGGTCACCAAGAAACCAGCTGAAACCCGTATGGGTTCCGGTAAAGGGTCTCCCGAGTATTGGGTAGCTGTTGTCAAGCCCGGCCGCGTTCTCTTTGAAATTGCCGGTGTACCCGAAGAGGCAGCCAGAGAGGCACTGAGGCTTGCATCCCACAAATTGCCCGTAAAGTGCAAAATCATTGCACGTGGGGAAGAGGTAGGTGTAGAGAATGAAGGCGTCTGAACTGAAAACACTGAAGGAAAAGACCCGTGACGAGCTTGAGCAGGAGCTCGTTGAGCTGAAGGCCGAGTTGTTCAAGCTTAGATTCCAGCATGCTACAAGCCAGCTTGAGAATCCTATGAAGCTCAAAGATGTCAAGAAAGATATTGCAAGAGTAAAGACTATCATTCGTGAAATGGAACTCGGAATTAAGAGGAACTGATTAAGGCAATAAAGCCTTTTAACCGGAAGGAGGTTTTTTCCGCGTGGCTGAAAGAAATATAAGAAAGACTCGAATTGGAAAAGTCGTGAGCAATAAGATGGACAAGACGATTGTTGTAGCAGTTGTTGACAGCGTAAAGCATCCCATATTTAAAAAGATCTTGAAGCGGACATATAAGCTTAAAGCCCACGATGAGAATAATGAATGTAACATCGGTGATCGCGTAGAAGTTATGGAAACCAGACCCATCAGCAAAGACAAGAGATGGAGACTGGTTGAGATCGTCGAAAAAGCAAAGTAATAGGAGGCGTTAGGACATGATACAGGCAGAGACCTATTTGAAGTCGGCCGATAACACTGGCGCCAAGGAATTAATGTGCATAAAAGTCCTCGGCGGCTCTAAAAGGAAATATGCCAATATTGGCGATGTCATCGTTTGTTCGGTTAAAAATGCAACGCCCGGCGGTGTTGTTAAGAAGGGCGAAGTCGTTAAAGCAGTTATCGTCCGTTCAGTCAAGGGGCTCAAAAGAGCAGACGGATCCACAATCCGTTTTGACGAGAATGCAGCCGTTATTCTGAAGGATGACGGAAGCCCCAGAGGAACAAGAATTTTTGGGCCGGTCGCAAGAGAGTTAAGAGAAAAGGACTATATGAAAATTATCTCTCTGGCGCCCGAAGTGTTATAAGGAAGGAGGCTTGACAAATGGCAAATTTACAAATTAAAAAGGGAGATATGGTTTACGTGCTCAGCGGAAAGAGCCGCGGCAAGAAGGGCAAAGTTCTGACAGTTGAACCCGCTGACCGCAAGGTTATCGTTGAGGGCGTGAACATGATCACAAAGCATGTTAAGCCGAAGCCGAATCAGGGCTTTAAAGAGGATGGGATCATCCACCAGGAAGCCCCCATCTATGTTGATAAGGTAATGTTGATTTGCAAGAATTGCGGTAAACCTACAAAGGTTGGCAAAAAGCTTCTCGACAACGGTACTAAAGCACGGGTTTGCAAGAAGTGCGGCGAAGTAATTGACATTATCGGAGAAGGCAAGGAGTAAATCCTTTAAGGAGGTTGACGAGACATGCCAAGATTGCTTGACAAGTACAATAATGAAGTTGTACCGGCTATGCAGGCAAAATTCAGCTATAAAAGTCCAATGGAAATGCCTAAGCTTGTAAAAGTTGTACTCAATATGGGCGTGGGGGATGTAAAAGAAAACCCAAAAGCTATTGAGAATGCAGCAAACGAACTGGCCGCAATTTCCGGACAAAAAGCGGTTGTTACAAAGGCTAAGAAGTCGGTTGCGGCATTCAAGCTCCGCGAGGGCATGAATATAGGCTGCAAGACCACTCTTCGCGGCAGCAAAATGTGTGAATTTGTAGATAAACTTTTTAATGTGGCGCTTCCAAGAGTCAGAGACTTCAGAGGTATCAGCACTGATTCCTTTGACGGCCGCGGAAATTTTTCAATGGGTGTAAAAGAACAGTTGATTTTCCCTGAAATTGAATATGATAAGATTGAAAAAATCCGAGGTATGGATATTACATTTGTTACAACTGCCCGGACCGATGAAGAAGCAAGAGAATTGCTGTCACTTCTCGGAATGCCGTTTGTAAAGCGTTAAGGAGGTAGATCGATATGGCAAAGAAATCAATGATTCTTAAGCAGCAAAGAACACCCAAGTTCTCAACCAGGTATTATAATCGCTGCAAGCTCTGCGGTAGACCTCACGCTTATATGAGGAAGTTCGGCATATGCCGTCTTTGCTTCAGAGACTTAGCATACAAGGGCCAAATACCAGGTGTTAAGAAGGCAAGCTGGTAAGAAGCGAAAGGAGGTCTGTAACAATGCATTCAACCGACGTTATAGCAGATATGCTTACACGGATAAGAAATGCCGCAAGTTCTAAGCATCAGACTGTGGATATTCCCGCATCTAACCTGAAGAAGCAAATTGCAAAAATTTTGCTGGATGAGGGTTATATTAAGGATTTTATTGAGATCGACGATAAGAAGCAGGGAATTATCAGAATTACACTCAAGTATGTAGAGAATAAGAAAAATATTATCACAGGCATTAAGAGAATCAGCAAACCTGGCTTGAGAGTTTATGCCAATAGGGATGAGGTTCCAAAAGTTCTCGGTGGTTTAGGCGTAGCTCTCGTGTCTACATCACAGGGGGTTATGACCGACAAACAAGCAAGAAAGCTCGGCATTGGCGGGGAAGTTCTTGCCTTTGTATGGTAATCCACAATAAATAAAGTTCTGAAAAGAGTACTTATAAAGGTACTCGCAATCTAAGGACTGGAGGTGCATTTTATGTCACGTATAGGAAGAATGCCTGTGGAGATTCCAGCAGGCGTGGAAGTGAAGCTTAACGGCAATGATATGACTGTTAAGGGGCCTAAGGGAACCTTAAGCGCCAGCTTCCATAAGAATATGACCATCACCAAGGATGGCGATAAGATTGTTGTCAGCCGCCCTGATGATCAGAAGCTCAACAGATCGCTTCATGGTCTTACCCGGGCTCTTGTTTCCAACATGGTAACCGGTGTAACCAAAGGCTTTGAGAAGAATCTTGAAATCGTCGGTGTTGGTTTCAGAGCACAGAAACAAGGCAAGAAGCTTGTTCTCACTCTCGGATACTCTCATCCTGTAGAAATGGAAGAGCCTCAGGGTATTACAATTGAGGTACCTTCACCGGATAAAATTGTTATTAAAGGTGTGGACAAACAGCTTGTCGGTGAGGTTGCAGCCAAGATCCGCGAAAAGCGTCCGCCTGAACCTTATAAAGGTAAAGGTATTAAATATGCTAACGAGGTTATCATCCGCAAGGAAGGTAAGACCGGCGGCAAGGGCAAGAAGTAAGAGAGAGGAGTGAGTGTGCAATGATTAAACGTATCGAAAAAAATAAGATCAGGTTACGCAAGCATGTTCGTGTGCGCAAGAAAATCTCCGGTACTGCGGAATTGCCGCGTCTTTGCGTGTTCAGAAGTTCAAAACACATATATGCCCAGATTATCGATGATATTGGCAGCACCACTCTGGTTGCAGCATCCTCATTGGATGAGGCTCTCAAGGGAAAGCTTGATTATGCCGGCAATAAAAAAGCCGCCAGAGAAGTGGGAAAGCTTATCGGCAGCAAAGCCATTGAAAAAGGTATCAAGCAGGTAGTGTTCGACAGGGGCGGCTACCTTTATCATGGAAGGATCAAGGAACTCGCTGACGGCGCAAGAGAAGCCGGCCTCGAATTCTGATCACTGTTTTAATAGAAGGAGGGGAACAAATTGCAGAAAATTGATCCAAGTACTCTGGACCTTAAAGAGAAAGTAGTGAATATCGGCCGTGTAACCAAAGTTGTAAAGGGCGGCAGAAATTTCAGATTCAGCACCTTGGTCGTTGTCGGTGACGAAAACGGACATGTCGGTGTTGGCAGCGGTAAGGCAGCAGAAATTCCTGATGCTATTCGCAAGGGAATTGAAGATGCGAAAAAGAATCTTATTTATGTCCCGATGGTAGGGGCCAGTATTCCGCATGATGCTTTAGGCGTGTTCGGCGCGGGCAGGGTATTATTAAAACCTGCCAAAGAAGGTACCGGCGTTATTGCAGGCGGTCCTGTAAGAGCGGTTCTGGAACTTGCCGGCATTCGTGATATTTATACAAAATCCCTGGGATCAAACAATCCTACCAACATGGTTCGTTCAACCATGGAAGGTCTTGCCCAGTTGAAGACCGTGGAAGAGATTGCAAAGCTCAGAGGTAAGACCGTTGAGGAAATCCTGGATTAAGGAGGTAGCTTTCAATGAGCAACTTGAGGATTACTCTGAAAAAGAGTACAATAACATGCAAAGAAGATCAGAAGGCTACAGTTGCCGCTCTTGGTCTTCGAAAAATTGGGCAGACTGTTGAACAGAAAGACAATGCCCAGATTCGTGGTATGATTAATAAAGTATCACATTTAGTACAAGTTGAAGAAATATAAAGGAGGTGCAACCAGTGACCTTGTTCGAATTAAGACCTGGAGCACCCAAACAGGCTCCAAAACGTAAAGGTAGAGGGCATGGATCCGGAAACGGCAAAACTGCCGGCAAGGGTCATAAAGGCCAGAACGCCAGAGCAGGAGGCGGTGTAAGACCCGGCTTCGAAGGCGGCCAGATGCCTTTTTTCAGAAGAATTCCCAAGAGGGGCTTCAACAATGTATTCAGAAAAGTCTATACAGAGGTTAATCTTTCAGATCTGGAAAGGTTTGAAAACGGAACTGAAGTTACAGCTGAACTTCTAAAAGAAGCAGGTATTATCAGCAAAATAAATGACGGAATAGTTGTTCTCGGAAACGGAAATCTGACCAAGAAGCTTACTGTAAAAGCTGCCAGATTCACAAAAACAGCATCCGAGAAGATCGAAGCTTTGGGAGGAAAGGCTGAGGTGATGTAAGATGGAGAGCGTAATTACTCCGCTTAAGAGTGCCTGGAAGATCGCCGACTTAAGGAAAAAGCTCATCGCTACGATGCTGCTCCTGTTGGTGTATCGTATAGGCGTCTATATCCCCATACCCGGCCTGGATGCAGGTGTTCTTGCGCAAATGGTTGGCAGCACCGGGAGTTTGTTTGGATTTATTGATATCATTGGCGGCGGTGCTTTTTCAAATGCCAGTATATTCGCAATGTCCATCACCCCATATATTAACTCCTCCATTATCCTTCAGCTGTTGACGATCGCGATCCCTGCCCTTGAGAGACTATCCAAGGAAGGGGAGGAAGGCAGAAAGAAATTGGCACAATGGACCCGTTATTTGACTGTTATCCTTGGATTTCTCCAGGCTACATTCATGTATATCGGATTCAGAAATGCGGTTTCATCAGTAAATGTTCTTTCTTATCTGACCTTTACTTTCGCGCTTACCGCAGGTACTGCTTTTATCATGTGGTTAGGAGAGCAGATCAATGACCGCGGAATCGGGAATGGTATTTCACTGATTATATTCGTCAATATTATTTCAAGAGGACCGAATGCATTCAGTGCCCTGTACAATATTGTTTCCAGCTATGCCAAGGCAGGCCGGGTTGCAATAGGAATACTGATTATATTGGCAATTTTACTGGTGTTTATAGCGGTTATCGCTTTCGTCATCTTTGTCACAGAGGCAGAGAGAAGAGTACCGGTTCAATATGCCAAGCGTGTAGTAGGCAGGAAGATGTATGGCGGGCAAAGCACCCATATTCCGATTAAAGTGAATTCCGCAGGTGTTATGCCGATTATTTTTGCCATGTCCATTCTTTCTTTTATACCCACAGTTATTGGACTTGTTGCGCCTAATACCACAAACAGATTCCTGCTGGGGTTGTTGAACTTCAGCAGCAATCCGCTGTATATGCTCATTATGATGTTGCTTGTATTGTTC
Organism: Ruminiclostridium sp.; assembly: GCA_003535195.1. Classification (GTDB taxonomy): domain Bacteria; phylum Bacillota; class Clostridia; order DSM-8532; family DSM-8532; genus DTU059. The sequence goes on along the minus strand of DOHN01000129.1, from coordinate 23,662 downwards.
TTTACATTCTTTTACACCATGATGACTTTTAACCCCATTGAACTGGCCAACAACATCCGGAAAAACGGTGGCTTTATTCCGGGTATTCGCCCCGGAAAACCTACCAGCGACTATATAACCAAGGTACTTAACCGGGTTACCTGGTTCGGAGCATTCTTCCTGGGTATTATCACCGTACTGCCAAGTTTGCTTGAGCTGATAACCGGTGTCAAAAATATGTGGTTCGGCGGTACATCGCTTATTATTATGGTCGGTGTTGCCCTTGAAACTGCAAAACAGCTTGAATCACAACTTATGATGAGACACTATAAAGGATTTCTTAGTTGATTTTTTTAGGTACAAAGAAAGCGGATGATCAGGTACCATCCGCTTTTTGTACCGATTAACAACGCAGTGGTACGAATGATTCTTTAAAAGGTCGTGAACTATATGAGAATGATATTATTAGGGCCTCCCGGCTCAGGAAAAGGCACTCAGGCAGCCAAGCTGTCAGTTTCTCTAAAAATACCCCATATCTCAACAGGAGATATTTTCAGATCCAACATCAAAGAGGGTACGGAGCTTGGAGTGCTTGCGAAAAGCTATATCGACGCCGGAAAATTGGTTCCCGATGCTGTCACTATCGGTATTGTAGAGAAGAGACTTAAAAATGACGACTGCAGGTCTGGCTTTATTATGGATGGCTTTCCAAGAACCATACCACAGGCCGAGATGTTTGACACCATTTTGCAGAAACTGGATTCAGGTGTCGAGGCAGTGATCAATATTCATGTACCTGATGATGCGATCATCAAGAGAATGTCCGGAAGAAGGATGTGCTCATGCGGGCGCACCTACCATGCAGAGAATAATCCGCCTAAAGTAGAAGGTATCTGCGATGCATGCGGCGGCAAGCTTTACATAAGGGATGATGACCGCGCAGAAACAGTAAAAGAAAGATTAAGGGTGTACCACCAACAGACGAGCCCCTTGATTGATTATTATCAAAAACAGGGACTGCTCATGAATTTCGATGGGTTAAAATCCATTGATGAAATCACGAAGCAAATACTTGAAGCTGTTGCTTCTATAAAATAGACATAATCGAGGCATAAAATGGTAACTATAAAATCACAGCGTGAACTGGATAAAATGAGAAAAGCCGGTGAGGTTGTGGCCAGAGTCTTAGAGAAGATTTCTGAGATCATTGCACCGGGAATTACAACGATGGAGCTCGACAGAGCAGCTGAAGAGATCATTCGGAAAGCCGGAGCAATCCCTTCCTTTAAGGGGGTTCCGTGTGCATACGGAGGGATGGACTTCCCCGGTTCAGTTTGTGCATCCATCAATGATCAGGTCATTCATGGCATTCCTGATCATACGGTTCTTAAAGAGGGCGATATTGTCAGTATTGATACGGGAGCCATTTTGGATGGATACCATGGAGATGCTGCCAGAACGTATACTGTAGGGCAGGTTGCACCGGAGGTCCGGGACCTTATATTTCATACCGAGGAAGCATTTAAGCTGGGCATGGCAAAAGCCGTGGAGGGCAACCACATAAGAGATATTTCAGTGGCTGTGCAGAGATACGTAGAAAGCAAAGGCTTTTCTGTTGTCCGGGATTTTGTGGGCCACGGCATCGGAACTGAAATGCATGAGGAGCCCCAGATTCCAAACTATGTGACGAGAGAACGGGGAATCCGGCTTTCCAACGGAATGACCCTGGCTATAGAACCCATGGTCAATATTGGAACCTGGCAGGTGAAGGTGTTGGAAAATAATTGGACTGTAGTTACATTGGACGGAAAATATTCCGCTCACTATGAAAACACAATTGCAGTTACGCCAAAGGGCCCGGAAATATTGACCAGAAACTATTAAATTTCACGAAAAAAGATAAGAATCTTGAAATAGGGAGCATTTTATAATAGAATATATAATTGGCTCAGCTGGGCCGTTATAATAGAAGCAAAAGGGGAAATATGTTTGGATACCATCATCGGCCGTTATGTATGGTCAAAATCTGGCCGCGACAAAGATCATTTGTTTATTATCATTGACATTATCGATGATGGCAATGTTCTTGTGGCAGATGGCAATCTCAGACGTGTTGACAATCCAAAAAAGAAAAATCTGAAACACTTGAAAATAACCAATCAGGTGTCAGAAGAGGTATCAGAAACAGTTTTGGCGAAGAAAAAGCTGAATGATTCAGACCTTCAGAAAGCTGTTTTAAGATATAATGAGGCATAGCCCCATTGAAACGCTTATTAAGGTTTTTTACAAAAAGACCTGGTAAGAATCTTGTTATAAAGAGGACATGGTTAAATAGAGGGTGCGAGGGAGGCATAAAAATTTGGCCAAGGAAGATGTAATTGAAATAGAAGGATCCGTACTGGAAGCACTTCCTAACGCGACTTTCAAAGTTAAACTGGAAAACGGGCATGTCATTCTGGCCCATATATCGGGAAAGCTAAGAATGAATTACATCCGGGTACTTCCAGGTGATAAGGTAACTGTTGAGATGTCAACCTATGACCTTTCTCGGGGAAGAATCACGTGGAGAGGTAAGTAAGCAGATATAAGGAGGGTCAACCAAATGAAGGTAAAACCATCAGTTAAGAAGATTTGCGAAAAATGCAGGATTATCCGCAGAAAAGGCCGTGTTATGGTTATCTGTACCAATCCTAAGCATAAGCAAAGACAAGGTTAAAATATTTTTGCAGCCGGCAGATAAGAAAACCTGCCGGTTGCATAGACCGTCTCGCTTTAATGATTTCCATGAAGCGGCTGGCTCTTTTCCTTAAAATAGGAGGGCATTTGTGGGGATTTTTAAATAGAAAGTTATTATCAATGAATTTGACTAGGTTACACAAGTACCAATCGGAGGTGTAGTAATTTGGCTCGTATTGCAGGTGTTGACTTGCCGAGAGAAAAAAGAGTAGAAATCGGCCTTACGTATATCTTCGGGATAGGCAGAACCCGTTCAAGTGAAATTTTGAAGACAACGGGTATCAACCCCGATACACGCGTACGTGATCTCACAGATGATGAGATTGCAAAGCTTCGTGACACCATTGAAAAAGGATACACTGTAGAAGGCGACCTCAGAAGAGAGATTGCACTTAACATAAAACGCCTTGTAGAAATAAGGTGTTATCGTGGCGTTAGGCATAGAATAGGTCTTCCCGTTCGCGGTCAAAGAACAAAGACCAATGCCAGAACCCGTAAGGGACCAAGAAAGACTATTGCCAATAAGAAGAAGTAATCGGGAGGTCGATCGATAAAATGGCAGCAGCTAAGGTTGTTAGAAGATCAAGAAAAAAGAAGGAAAAAAAGAATATTGAACGTGGCGCAGCTCATATTCGTTCTTCTTTTAACAATACTATAGTAACTATCACCGATGTCCAGGGCAATGCTCTGTCATGGGCCAGCTCAGGCGGACTAGGTTTTAGGGGCTCCAGAAAGAGCACTCCATATGCCGCCCAGCAGGCTGCTGAGACAGCAGCAAAGGCAGCTATGGAACATGGCCTTAAAACCGTATCGGTGTTTGTAAAAGGACCGGGAGCAGGCCGTGAAGCGGCTATACGTGCTCTCCAGGCGGCAGGACTTGAGGTTAACTCCATTAAGGATGTAACCCCTATTCCGCACAACGGTTGCAGACCGCCTAAGAGAAGAAGAGTTTAATGGAGGTGTAAGGTTCGATGGCTAGATATACAGATGCATCTTGCAAACTCTGCCGAAGAGAAGGTCAGAAACTCTTCTTAAAGGGAGAAAGATGTTATACAAATAAGTGCGCTGTGGGCAGAAGACCCTATGCGCCCGGCCAACATGGTGCTCAAAGAAAGAAGATGTCCGAATATGGCCTTCAGCTTCGTGAAAAGCAAAAGGCCAAGAGATTCTATGGCATTTTAGAGAGCCAGTTCAGGAAATATTTTGACATGGCTAACCGCAAGAAGGGTGTCACAGGTGATAACCTTCTGCAAATACTTGAAAGCAGACTGGACAACGTTGTATACAGGCTGGGATTTGGGACGACACGTGCCGAGGCCCGTCAGCTTGTCACACATGGACATTTCGAGGTAAACGGAAAGAAGCTCAACATTCCCTCATACCTTGTAAAAGTCGGCGATACCATTGATGTTGCTGAAAAGGGAAGAAAGTCCAACCGTTTCAAGGAAATCCTCGATGTCACAGGTTCCAAGGTTGTTCCCCAGTGGCTTGAAGTAGATCAGGAAAATCTTAAGGGTAAGGTTGTTGCGTTACCGTCCAGAGAGGATATTGACCTCAATGTTCAGGAACATCTCATTGTTGAGTTGTACTCCAAGTAATTTATGTGAACCTATTACCCTCATTTATAAAAATAACCCAAGGAGGGTTGACTGATGATCGAAATGGAAAAGCCAAGGATTGAGTGCGTTGAAAGTTCAGAAAACAATGAATACGGCAAATTTGTGGTAGAGCCTTTGGAAAGAGGCTATGGTACTACTTTGGGAAATTCTTTGCGAAGGATTCTTCTATCGTCTTTACCAGGCGCTGCTGTTACATCCATCAAGATTGACGGTGTGCTTCATGAATTTACCACCGTACCCGGTGTTGTTGAGGATATGACTGAGATTATTCTTAATATCAAAGGGCTGCGGTTAAAGCTTTTCAGCGAACAACCCAAAACATTGTATATTGATTACGAGGGCGAAGGAGAAATTAAGGCTTCGGACATCAAGGCGGACTCAGATGTGGAGATATTAAATCCCGATCTGCATATTGCCACCGTTAACGGTACAAGCAGATTCTTTATGGAACTGAATGTAAGTCATGGCCGCGGATATGTTTCGGCAGAGAAGAACAAGCTTCCGAACCAGCCCATCGGTGTCATCCCGGTGGATTCTATCTATACGCCTGTTAAAAAGGTCAATTACATGGTAGAAAATACACGTGTAGGACAGGTTACCGACTATGACAAGCTTAGTATTGAGGTCTGGACCGACGGTTCCATTGCACCTGATGAAGCAATCAGCCTTGGCGCAAAGGTTTTGAGCGATCATCTCACTCTATTTATTAATTTAACAGACAGAGCGAAGAACACTGAAGTTCTGGTGGAAAAGGGTGAGCCGGCAAGGGATAAGATTCTTGAGATGACCATCGAAGAACTTGACCTTTCGGTGCGCTCCTACAATTGTTTGAAGAGAGCAGGAATTAACACTGTTGAGGATCTCATCAGCAAGACAGAGGATGAGATGATGAAGGTGAGAAATCTTGGCCGTAAGTCACTAGAAGAAGTAGTGCAAAAGCTTGATGCATTAGATTTAAAACTTGCTCAATCGGAAGAATAAGGAATAATTCTCTTAAAGGGGAGGAAGCAAAATGCCTGCAAATAGAAAATTAGGAAGACCTACAGACCAGCGTAAGGCAATTTTAAAAGGTCTGGTAACCTCTCTGATCCAGTATGGGCGTATTGAGACAACCGAAACAAGAGCAAAGGAAGTCAAGAATATTGTTGAAAAATTAATTGCTCATGCAGTTAAAGAATGTGACAATTTCACAGCTCCGAAGAATGTGACCATAAGTGCACCGGTTGTAGATAGCAAAGGCCGCAAGGTACTGAAGACCGTTACTTCAAAGAACGGCAATAAGTACGAGGTAGTCGAGAGAGAGACAAAAACCGAATTGAAAACGGTGGATGCTCCCACACGCCTTGCAGCCAGACGTCTTATAATGAACTGGGTCTACAGGGTGAAGGATGAAAAGGGTAACTCCATCAGCCTTACCAACAAATTGTTCAATGATATTGCTCCCAAGTACAAGGACAGAAAAGGTGGCTACACCCGTATTTCCAAGCTTGGGGCAAGAAGAGGCGACGGCGCGGAAGTAGTCGTACTCGAACTGATTTAAAATATAATTTACCAGGGACTGGAGATAATGGAGAGCGGGTGAGCCGTTCTCCATTCTTCGTATTATCTGGTATATTAAGAATTGTAAGGATCGGGCTAAAGATTGCTATTCCTGTCATAACCTTTACTTAGACTTTTGGCCCAGATTGAAAATTCGTCTTTTTGGAGCGTCAATGAATGCGATGATTAAAACCGACAATGTTTATTATAGATATAGGACGAATATGGAGGACGCACCTTCAGA
>DOHN01000129.1:10729-17291 GCA_003535195.1 Ruminiclostridium sp. | reverse complement strand
ACTTTTAATCCCTGATCGGGGCACCATACTGGTAGACGGCCTTGATACAAAAAACGGTGAGTTGATCTGGCGTGTTCGAAAGAACCTGGGACTGGTGCTTCAGAATCCTGATAATCAGATCGTCGCCACAACGGTGGAGGAAGATGTTGCATTCGGGCCCGAAAACCTGGGGGTTCCGCCGGCCAAAATCAGAAAAAGGGTGACTGGCGCCTTACAGCTTGTGGGAATGGACCAATATGCGGAGTACCCGCCCCATATGCTGTCAGGAGGCCAGAAGCAGAGAATCGCCATAGCCGGTATCCTGGCTATGGAACCCAAATGCATTGTTTTGGATGAAGCGACGTCCATGCTTGACCCCCATGGCAGGAAAGAAGTTCTGGAGGTATTGCGTACCTTAAACAGGGAAAGAGGCATGACCATTATTTTGATTACCCATCATATGGAAGAGGCCGTGGAGGCCGATCATATATTGGTCATGCAAGAGGGACAGCTGATTTTGAGGGGAACGCCGAGGCAGATTTTTGAAAATGTAGAGGCCATTAGAAACGCCGGGCTGGATGTGCCTCAGGTGACGGCTCTTGCCTATGACTTACGGCAAAGAGGCGTCCCTATAAAAGAGCTTCCCATAAACCTGGACGAAATGTTAAAAGCCATGAAGGGGCTTTTAAAAAATACGCCGGAATTTTCTAAAATCAGAACGGACGATTCGCAAAACCGTAAGAATCATGGGAAAGACATCATTAAAATACAGAATATGGGCCATGTCTATATGCCCGGCACCTCGTTTGAACAACATGCCCTGAAGAATATCACCCTGTCTGTAAAAAAAGGTGAAATTTTTGGCATCATCGGCCATACCGGCTCGGGCAAATCAACATTGGTTCAGCATTTTAACGGAATTCTCAAAGCGACCTCGGGCAGTATACAGGTCGACGGCCAGGAGATATCCGGGAAAGCCTTAAAAGAACTGCGGAAAAAAGTCGGCTTGATTTTCCAGTATCCGGAGCATCAGCTGTTTGAGGAAACTGTGTACAAGGATATCACCTTTGGCCTCAATAAATTGGGGCTGTCCCCGCAAGAAATCAAAAAGAGGGTCTTCCATGTCATAGAACTGCTGGATATTTCGCCGGAGCTTCTGGAAAAGTCTCCCTTTGAGCTGTCCGGGGGCCAGAAACGGAGGGTGGCCATAGCCGGCGTATTGGCTATGGAACCGGAGGTGCTGGTATTGGACGAGCCCACAGCCGGTCTGGATCCCAGAGGCAGCCATGAGGTATTTGACATTCTGACAAGGCTGAACAGGGATGAGGGCACAACCATCGTTATGATCTCTCACAACATGGATGATATGGCGGCTTTTTGCAGCCGTATTGCCGTTATGTACAATGGTGAGCTGAAGATGTGCGATACGGCCCGGAATATATTCTCCAGGGCCTCTGAGCTGATCGGCTACGGCCTTGATATACCAAAGGTGACGGAGCTGTTCCAGGCATTAAAAGCCGGGGGCTATGAGGCTGTTCCCACTCCGGTCCTGTCGGTCCGGGAGGCTGGAGAGATCTTGAATAAGCTGATAAAAATATCCGGAGGTGCAAGGTATGATCAGTAATATCACGCTGGGACAGTATGTTCCGGGAAAATCCATCTTACACCGTCTGGATCCGCGTACAAAAATCATATGGACGATTATACTGATGGTTGCGGTTTTTCTCATGGAATCCTGGCAGGAATATGTCATGATGGGCGCATTCACAATAATTCTGCTCCTCATCAGCGGAGTTCCTGTCAAGCAGACCCTAAAGGGCATAAAACCGCTGCTGTTGATTCTTATCATAACCGGGATATTGAACCTTTTCTTTATAGGCGGAACTCCTATTTTCCAGATAGGGCCTGTAAAAATAACCTATGAAGGCATTATTTCAGCCATAAAAGTGTTTTTCAGACTGGTCATGCTGGTTATAATCGCATCCTTAATGACCTTGACAACGACGCCCATGGCTTTAACCGATGGCATCGAAAAATTGTTGAAGCCCCTTCAGAGAATAGGGGTCCCTGCCCATGAAATCGCCATGATGATGTCCATTGCATTGCGCTTCATACCGACTCTTCTGGAGGAGACCGAGCGGATCATGAAGGCCCAGTCTTCCAGGGGCGCCGATTTTGATACCGGGAATATCATTGCACGGGTAAAAAGCTTTATCCCCATTCTGGTCCCGCTTTTCGTCAGTGCCTTCAAGAGGGCCGAGGAACTGGCAGAGGCTATGGAATCGCGCTGTTATCGGGGCGGTACAGGCAGAACCAGGATGAAGGAAATTCATTATACCCCACTGGACCTGACGATCAGTTTATTAAGCGTTGCTTTTCTGGGTCTGCTTTTTGGAGCCCGCTTTTTAAGCTAGGGGAGAATAAAGATGAGAGAGTACTTATTTGAGCTGCACACTCACACCAAGGAGACCAGCCGGTGCAGTAAAATTTTTGCAAGCGATCTGATTCGAATACATCATGAGCTGGGATATGACGGTATCTGTATTACGGACCATTTCTACGGAGGTTTTTTCGAAGAGCTTGGAAAGCTCCCCTGGGGCGAAAAAGTGGATTCGTATCTAAGAGGTTTCCGAACGGCCCGGGAGGAAGGGAAGAAGTACGGTATTACTGTTTTGCTGGGCATGGAATACTGCATTCCCAATACCGAAGACGATATCCTTATTTACGGCTTTGACGAAGCTTTTCTGTACCGTCATGAAAACCTGCATCTTTTGGATGAATGGGCTTTAAAGAAACTGGCAGAGCAAAATGATCTGCTCCTTATCCAGGCTCATCCTTTCAGGAAGATGGTTTCAAAAACCTATGACAATATTGTCGAAGGTTTTGAAATATTCAACAGCCACCCGCGCCATGACTCTATGAATGAAAAAGCCGAGGAACACGCGTCTGGCTTCGGCGGCATAAAAATTTCAGGATCCGATGTGCACCGGCCTGAGGACATTGGAAGAAGTGGGGTATATCTGCCTGAGGCGCCGAAGGATTCGTTTGAACTGGCCGAAATATTGCGCAAAATTAAGACGCCCAGGCTTAACCGTCAGCCGCTTTAGACCGCCGATAAAAGAAAAGTGCTTTTTAAAGATCCATAGGCGGCGGTGTCAATATTTTATCGAATAATTACGATAGAATAGATAGGGAATATAATATGGAGGTGCGGCCGAAATATGAAAATAGATGCTAGAGTAATGCAGGACAAAAGCTTTGATCCTCAATTTGTGGTTAAGGTCTCCTATGATGACGGAAAAACCCGGTTTATGAACGAACTGGTTTCGGTTGTCAGAAGGCCTCCCAAGGTGACCTTTGAATATTCTGAAACCTTAAAACCTATTCTGACAAAGGTGGATATACAAAGAATCGAACTTGAGGTTATGCGGGTCATTGTGGAATCCCTGCTGAATAAGTAAGAATATAAGTACTCTAATCCAAAAACTCGCCTCTTTTTTGGACAATGAGCTTCTGTTTGTTGTCAATGGCGGCGTAGAAGACATGAGCGTAGTCGTTCACACCGAATTCCTTTAGCCTTTCGTCAACCCACTCTCTTTCCAGATGAAGTTTTTGCAGGGTTCGCCCAATCAGTTTTCCGTCAATTATGATGTCGTGGTTAAAATGTTCCTCAAGGGGGTCTATGCTAAAGTCTTCGGGAGTGGCCGGCCTTTTAGTGCTTTTCAGTAAAACACTCAGCTGACCGTTGGTTTCGAGGATGGCATATTCCACATCTTCAATGCTTGGTATACTGTAAAAGCGAAGCTGTTCCAGCAGATCGTTGATGGTATACATTTCTTTGCGCATATTTTTTTCGAGCATTTTGCCGTTCCGAATAAGGAGAGTAGGCTTTCCGCATACTACTTCACGAATCCGGACTCCCTTGATGGATAAAAAAGAAATGGCTAGCTGGCATGCCAGCAGCACCCCAATGGGAATCAAAGCATGGTGCAGCTTTTTATCATCCTCGGTAAGAGGCAGCGCCGCAAGCTCCGATATCATGACTGCAATAACGAATTCAAAGGGCTGAAGTTGGCCGATTTGGCGCTTGCCCATAAGTCTCATGGCAATGACTACAATAAGATATAGAAAGAAGGTTCGAAAAATCAGCTGAGAAACCACGGGGATAAAATGCCTCCAGGAGAAATTTTGAACCTAGTTTAACCGTAAAGGTGGGATTCATACATAGGCGGCAGAATTCTGCGGAGGCAAAAGTTTAGCGCCATGAGTGATGTTATTATTTGTCAAGGAGGCGCTCAAAAGGGGGGCATTCCTCCCGAAGCAGGGAATAGAGTCTTAAATTGTGGTATTGGCCTTGATGGAAGGTGGCATGCCTCATGGTGCCCTCATAAACAAAGCCGCACTTCTCAACCACTTTGCGGCTGGCAATATTGCCCTCCATGACATTGACCTGGATCCGGTTGATGGGGCGGACAGAGAACATATATGCACAGAACAGGAGCAGGGCTTCCCCCATATACCCATGGCCGGAGTATTCTTTATTAAAAAGCTCATAGCCCACCTCAACCCCCGACTGGTAGTCCAGACCTTTAAAATACAAGAGTTCACCGATCAATCCTCCGTCTTTTGTGAGAATCAGCATCCGTCCCTCCTGATCCGACCAAAACCCGGTTTGCTTGTATTCCTTGAAAAATTCGGAAGGGGATTGAATGGACAAATGCCAATAGGGCCCTTTATCATTAATCTGGTAGATCCGCTCGTAAAGACTTTCCACCTCATCGGGGAGCACTGTGCGCAATATAATATTCCTGCCTGCTATCATGGTATCCATCCTTGCAGCTTTATTGATTATGTCGGTATTATATCATATAATCTGAACAAGTAATCTCTCTGGGAGGAAGTTATGTTTTATATAGGGATAGACCTGGGAGGAACAAAAATCGCCGCCGGAATTGTGGACGAAGAAGGTAAAATTCTCTATAAAGACAGTGTGCCTACGGGCCGGACCAGAAAAAGCGCGGAAATCGTCAATGACTTGTGCATGCTTGTTAAAAAGCTGATGCGCGAGGCGCAATTAGAAGCCGGGGATATTTACAGCATAGGGATAGGCAGCCCGGGATCCCTCGACCGTGAAAGCGGGATCATTATTGCCAATTTCAATTTAGGTTTTCGCAATGTACGTATTCGGGAAGACATTCAGAAACACATCCCGGTGCCGGTTTACCTGGAGAACGACGCCAATTGCGCCGCCATTGCGGAGAGTGTGGCGGGAGCCGCCCGGGGTGCGGAATATGCTGTTATCATAACCATTGGAACGGGTATAGGCGGCGGCGTTCTATTTCATAATAAGCTCTATATAGGCTCCAATGGCGCGGGCGCGGAGCTGGGGCATATGGTTATAAGCCTAAACGGCGAGGACTGTACCTGCGGCAGAAAAGGCTGCTGGGAAGCGTATTCATCGGCAACCGCACTCATCCGGGAAACCAAAAAGGCCGCCATTTCCTATCCCCAGTCAAAAATTCTGGAGCTGGTGGGCGGGAATATTGAAAAAGTGAATGCCAAGACGGCCTTTGATGCGGCCAGACTGGGTGATGAAATAGGTATAAAAATCGTTGACCAGTATATTGACATCCTGGCTGATGGCCTTTCCAATGTGGTCAATATCTTTCAGCCCAATGTCATTGTCATTGGCGGCGGGGTTTCAAAAGAGGGAGAAAATCTTCTGGTCCCCCTAAGAGAAAAAATGAAGGAAAGAACATTTTATATCGGGGATCTGAAAGCTGCAAAGCTGGTAGCCGCTGAAACCGGAAACGATGCGGGCATTATAGGAGCGGCTCTGATCCCCAGGCTTAAGTAGAATAAAACAGGTAACGGCAATGCAAAATATAAAGCTCACAATTGAATATGACGGGTCTGATTACCATGGCTGGCAATATCAGGACAATGCCCTATCGGTGCAGGAGGTGCTGGCAGGAGCCATCAAAAAGCTTACGGGAGAGGATGTCATACCTGACGGATCGGGCAGAACCGATGCCGGAGTCCACGCCTATGGCCAGACGGCCAGCTTTCGGACAGCGTCCAAAATCCCTGTCGGGAATTTTACTCCCGCCTTAAACTCCTTTCTCCCTGAGGGGATTTCCATTATAGATTCCGAAGCTGTCAATGATGATTTCCACGCACAATTTTCAGCAAAGGGGAAGCATTACCGGTATGTGATTTTGAACAGGCCTCAAAGATCGGCCCTGCTTGCCAAAAGAGCATGGCATGTGCGGCAGGTCCTGGATTTTGGTGCCATGCAGGAGGCTGCCGGCTTTTTCATGGGATTCCATTCCTTCAAAGCTTTTTGTGCCTCCGGGCACAGTGTCAAAACCTTTGAAAGAACAATTTTTAAATCGGCCTGGAGCAGGGAAGGGGATCTTTTGATCTTTGATATTGAAGGGGACGGGTTTCTCTACAATATGGTCCGAATTATGGTGGGAACCATGGTTGACATCGGGAAGGGCCGTTTCGGCCCTGAAATTATCGAGGGGGCCATAGAGTCCGGCCGGCGGAACGATATCGGTGTAACAGCGCCGCCCTTCGG
>DOHN01000129.1:10147-10570 GCA_003535195.1 Ruminiclostridium sp. | reverse complement strand
CGGACTATACTTGATGAAGGTATATTATTAAAGCTTGCAATAAGGAAATTCTCGTTTAAAATAATAAGAGCAGTCCCTGCCGGCAAAAAGACAGAATGGAAAGAGGAAACGAAATGCGTATGATAGGAAAGCTTATCAAAGGTACCACTACCCTTGATGAAAAGGTTTATGAGCTGGACGATCGGGAAGGAGCATACCAGGACAGGCTGGAAAAAAGTCTTGTGGAAATATGCCGCCTGCTGAATATAGAGGTACCTCTTTGGCTTACCAAGAATACGCGGGAATATGTAAGATTCCGAAGGACTTCGTTTAATGCGGATCAATTCTTTAACCCGGTCCTGTTTGAACGCTTTGAGATCCAGGTTGACAGCTAGGGCGTCCAATTTTTTTACAAGCTTTCCTTCGATTCGTAATTTAGTGCCG
>DOHN01000129.1:0-9977 GCA_003535195.1 Ruminiclostridium sp. | reverse complement strand
GGCAGAGTGATGTTTCAGTACGTCAGCGGAGCAGGATTGCTGGCTTACCCAAGTAAAATCCCGGACGAATTTTCTCGAGGGCGCACAAAACATTACCCATGGCGCTTCATATTACGATCAAAGAGACGATTCAAAAATTTCGAGATTTATTCCGGGATTTATGATAGAATAATTCTGGTGCGCTGTTTGCCGCCGGAAATGATATGATATACAACCGGAAATAAGAAAAAATACTTGTATAATTAAGAAAAATATAAATTATAAAAAACAAAAAAACAATGTTATAATGTTGACATTGTTTTCCGCATATGATAAAATCATTATCTGCATTATTATGTTTGCAGGTGTTGTGCCCGTTTTTACTTTGTGCATATTCACAATACTTATTTCCTTGATTGTAGCACATTTGTATGAATAGTACAATACATGTCAATAATCTTTTAGAATTAAAAATATAGATCGGGAGAATGATATTTTGGAATTATTACATCATCTTACTAACCTGACTGGCGATATTAAACCAGAACGGATCGTTTCCCCCTCTATATTTTTATGCCTTTTCCACCAAAATATGCAGTTCATACGAGGTGATATTTAATGGTTCATCCAGTCAAATTGGGCAGAACAGAAAGAATGAGTTTTGCCCGAATTAGTGAAGTACTTGACATGCCGAACCTAATTGAGATCCAGAAAAATTCCTACGGTCAGTTTCTTCAAGATGGCTTGAAGGAAGTATTACATGATGTTTCTCCGATTACTGACTACACGGGCAATCTCATTATGGAATTCATCGGCTATACGCTTGAGACCGAAAATATTAAATATTCGGTAGAAGAGTGCAAAGAAAGGGATTCAACATATTCTGCACCTCTTAAGGTCAAAGTACGTTTAATTAACAAAGAGACCGGAGAAGTAAAGGAACAGGATATTTTCATGGGCGATTTTCCGCTTATGACGGAAAACGGCACCTTTGTTATCAATGGCGCAGAAAGAGTTATTGTAAGTCAGCTGGTCCGCTCTCCCGGTGTTTATTATGCCAGAGAGAAGGATAAGAGCGGCAATAACCTTTTTTCCAATACAGTCATTCCTTATCGTGGTGCTTGGCTCGAATATGAGACCGATTCGGCTGAAGTCATATATGTCCGTATCGACAGAACCCGTAAGCTTCCTATTACCCAATTTTTACGGTCTTTAGGCTATGGTACCGATGCTGAGATCCTCGCCCTCTTCGGAGAAGAGGCCAAGCTTCTGGCTACCATTGCAAAAGATGGCACAAAGAGCAGAGAAGAAGGGCTCTTTGAGGTGTACAAGCGTCTCCGCCCGGGAGAGCCTCCCACGGAAGAAAGCGCCAGTACTCTTATCAACAACCTTTTCTTTGATCCGAAGCGCTATGACCTTTCCAATGTAGGGCGCTATAAGTTTAATAAGAAGCTCTCTTTAGCCATGCGTATCCGTAATCACTTTGCCGCCGAAAATATTCTGGATGGCAATACCGGAAAGGTTCTGGCAAAAGCAGGTCAGGAAATTAACGAGGAACTGGCCTGGAAGATTCAGAATTCCGGTACCAATGTTGTCGATGTGGAAGTGGAAGGAAAGCCTGTTAAAATCATAGGGAATCTGACGGTTGACATTTCGGGATATATTCCCTTTGACCCGCAATTGGCCGGTATCAACGAGAAGGTCCGCTATGACGTGCTCAAGGCTATTTTAAAAGAGCAGAAGGCTGCAAAGCAAGAGGAGCTTATCGCGGTGTTAAAAGAAAACCGTGATGCCCTCATGCCCAGAAATATAACCAAGGAAGATATTATTGCTACAATTTCCTATATTTTGAATCTGGACCACAATGTCGGCCGTATCGACGATATCGATCATTTAGGCAACCGCCGCCTGCGTTCAGTGGGAGAGCTTCTCCAGAACCAGTTCCGTATCGGACTTGCCCGTATGGAGCGTGTGGTCCGCGAGAGAATGACGATTCAGGATATCGATGCGGCAACGCCTCAGGCTCTTATTAATATCCGGCCTGTTGCCGCTGCTATAAAAGAATTCTTTGGATCCAGCCAGCTGTCCCAGTTCATGGACCAAACAAACCCGCTTGCAGAGCTCACTCACAAGCGCCGCTTAAGCGCATTGGGTCCTGGGGGACTTTCCCGTGACCGCGCCAGCTTTGAAGTCCGAGACGTTCACTACTCTCACTATGGCCGTATGTGCCCCATTGAGACGCCCGAAGGTCCCAACATCGGTCTGATAGGCTCTTTGAGCACCTTTGCCCGGATTAATGACTACGGCTTTATTGAGGCGCCTTACCGTAAGGTGAATATGGAAACCCACCAGGTTACCGATTATTATGAGTACATGACTGCTGATATGGAAGATCTGTATGTGGTTGCCGACGCCAATGAGCCTTTGGATGAAGAAGGACGTTTTGCCAACAAGCGTGTCGGCTGCCGTTACAGGGACCAGATCTTAGAAGTGGACAGAGACTATGTGGAGTACATGGATGTCTCGCCTAAACAGCTTGTTTCGGTTGCTACAGCCATGATCCCGTTTTTGGAAAACGACGACGCCAACCGTGCCCTAATGGGTTCCAACATGCAGCGTCAGGCCGTTCCTTTGATAAAGCCTGAGGCTCCTATTGTCGGAACAGGTATTGAGTACCGTGCCGCCAAGGATTCAGGCGTATGCCGGGTGGCTAAAAACTCCGGCGCAGTGGAAAAGGTGACCGCCAATGAAATCGTGGTCCGCACACCAAAGGGGCAGATTGATCAATATAAATTGTTGAAGTATAAAAGATCCAACCAGGGAACCTGCATCAATCAGAGGCCTCTGGTCAAAAAAGGTGACAAGGTTGAAGCCGGTGACATCATTGCCGACGGTCCTTCCACCGATAAGGGCGAAATCGCACTGGGCAGAAATGTTCTGATCGGATTTATGACCTGGGAAGGCTATAACTACGAGGATGCTGTCCTGATATCCGAAGAGCTTGTCCGTGATGACGTTTATACCTCCATTCACATAGAGGAATACGAATCGGAAGCCCGGGATACCAAGCTTGGTCCCGAAGAAATCACCCGCGATATCCCCAATGTGGGCGACGATTCCTTGAAGGATCTCGATGAGCGCGGGATTATCCGTATCGGCGCAGAGGTTCGTTCCGGCGATATTCTGGTAGGCAAGGTCACCCCCAAGGGTGAAACCGAGCTGACTGCCGAAGAGCGTCTGCTGCGCGCCATCTTCGGAGAAAAGGCCCGTGAAGTCCGCGATACCTCGCTGAGAGTGCCTCATGGCGAATCGGGTATTATTGTTGACGTCAAAGTGTTTACCCGTGAAAACGGCGATGAATTGCCGCCCGGCGTTAATATGCTGGTGCGCTGCTATATTGCCCAGAAGAGAAAAATCTCGGTCGGCGATAAGATGGCAGGACGCCACGGCAACAAGGGTGTTATTTCGAGAATCCTGCCCGTGGAGGACATGCCCTTCCTGCCCGACGGCACACCGCTGCAGATCGTATTGAATCCGCTGGGTGTTCCTTCCCGTATGAATATCGGCCAGGTTCTTGAGGTACATTTAGGCTATGCTGCCAGAGCTTTGGGATGGAAAATAGCAACTCCTGTCTTTGACGGCGCCAATGAGAATGACATTTTTGAGACACTGAAACTGGCCGGACTTCCCGAAGACGGCAAGACGGTCCTCTATGACGGACGTACCGGCGAACCTTTTGATAACCGTGTTACGGTAGGTTATATGTATTACCTGAAGCTGGCTCACTTGGTTGACGATAAGATTCATGCCCGTTCCACAGGCCCCTACTCACTGGTAACCCAGCAGCCCTTGGGTGGTAAAGCCCAGTTCGGCGGCCAGCGTTTCGGAGAGATGGAAGTTTGGGCTTTGGCGGCTTACGGCGCGGCTTATTCCCTCCAGGAGGTTCTGACCGTTAAATCCGATGACGTGGTCGGCCGTGTCAAAACCTATGAGGCCATTGTCAAGGGCGAAAATGTACCGGAGCCAGGGATTCCGGAATCCTTCAAAGTCCTTATCAAAGAGCTGCAGAGCCTTGCCCTGGATGTGAAGGTCTTTGGTGATGAGAATAAGGAAATAGAAATAAAAGAATCGGTCTATGATGACATGGAAGATCTGGATGTCAACATTGAAGGCCGTGAGGATGAAGCTACGTCCTATTTGGATTTGGATGATGAAGAAACCCGGGATGTCATTGACGATGAATTTGAGATCGACAATTTGGATGCCGTTGAAATCAGTGATGGGGATGAGCTGAACGAGGACCTTATAGGCGATATGTTCGGCGAAGAAGAAAACATTGCCGATGACGACGATGATATATAGGAGGGTGACAAGGAGTGTTTGAATTGAATAATTTCGATGCCATACAGATTGGTCTGGCCTCCCCCGAAAAAATTCGAGAGTGGTCCAGAGGAGAGGTCAAAAAGCCTGAGACAATCAATTACAGAACCTTGAAGCCTGAGCGGGACGGTTTGTTCTGCGAAAGAATATTTGGACCCACCCGGGACTGGGAATGTCATTGCGGCAAGTATAAGCGTGTTCGTTACAAGGGAATCATCTGCGACCGCTGCGGAGTTGAGGTTACCCGGTCAAAGGTCCGCCGCGAGCGTATGGGACATATTGAACTGGCAGCGCCTGTTTCACATATATGGTATTTTAAGGGTATTCCGAGCCGCATGGGCTTACTTCTGGATATGTCTCCCAGAGCTTTGGAGAAGGTGCTTTATTTCGCTTCCTATGTGGTAGTGGATCCCGGAACCACGCCCCTTTCCCAAAAGCAGGTTTTGAATGAAAAAGAATACCGGGAGAGCTTGGATAAATTTGGAAGCAACTTCAGGGCGGGGATGGGCGCTGAGGCCGTCAAAGAGATTCTTCAGGCCATTGATCTGGATAAACTCGCCCAGGAACTGCGGGATGAGGTTGAGAACACGAACGGACAGAAGAAGGTCCGTGCCATTAAACGGCTTGAGGTCGTTGAGGCGTTCCGCGGATCAGGCAACAAGCCCGAATGGATGATTCTGGATGTGGTGCCGGTCATTCCGCCGGAACTTCGCCCCATGGTACAATTAGATGGCGGCAGATTTGCCACCTCCGACTTAAATGATCTTTACAGAAGGGTAATTAACCGTAATAACCGCTTAAAAAGGCTTTTGGATTTAGGCGCCCCTGAAATCATTGTCAGAAATGAAAAGCGTATGCTTCAGGAAGCTGTTGACGCCCTCATTGATAACGGCCGCCGCGGCAGGCCCGTCACAGGACCCGGCAACCGTCCGTTAAAATCCCTTTCCGATATGTTGAAGGGCAAGCAAGGCCGCTTCCGTCAGAACCTTCTGGGTAAGCGTGTTGACTATTCAGGCCGTTCTGTTATTGTGGTAGGGCCCGAGCTGAAGATATTCCAGTGCGGTCTTCCCAAGGAAATGGCGCTGGAGCTCTTTAAGCCCTTTGTTATGAAGAAGCTGGTAGAAAGAGGCCTGGCCCATAATATCAAGAGCGCAAAGCGTATGGTTGAGCGCGTGAAGAGCGAAGTTTGGGACGTTTTGGAAGAAGTTATCAAGGAACATCCCGTTCTTTTGAACCGTGCTCCTACCCTTCACAGGCTCGGTATCCAGGCTTTTGAGCCCGTATTGGTGGAGGGCCGCGCCATAAAGCTTCATCCGCTTGTCTGTACCGCTTATAACGCAGACTTTGACGGTGACCAGATGGCAGTACACGTTCCCCTTTCGGCAGAGGCTCAAGCCGAGGCCCGTATTCTCATGCTGTCGGCCAATAACCTGCTGAAGCCTCAGGACGGCAAGCCCGTTACCGTTCCGACCCAGGACATGGTTTTGGGCAGCTATTACCTGACCATTGACAGGGAAGCCGTGAGAGATAAAGACGGCAATATTACAAATGGTGTTATCGGCGAAGGAAAGGTATTTTTGGATACCGAAGAAGCCATCATGGCCTATGAGAATGGTGACGCCAGCCTCCATGCCCATATTAAGGTCAGAATCACTAAGGAAATCGACGGTGTAAAGAAGTCCAGGATCATCAATACCACAGTGGGCAAGATCATTTTCAATTCTGCCATTCCGCAGAATCTTGGATATGTGGAGAGAGACGATCCCGAAACCATGTTCAACTATGAAATTGACTTCCTTGTCGGCAAGAAGGAATTGGGCAAAATCATTGAGAAATGTATCCGGATTAACGGCACCAACAAGACGGCCGAAGTTCTGGATGCTATTAAGGCCCTGGGCTTTAAATACTCCACCAAGGGCGCTGTTACCATCGGTATTACCGATATGACCATACCCGAAGTGAAGCAGAAATATCTCGCAGATACCGACCGGAAGATCGACGAGATCGAAAAGCATTACAGAAATGGTCTTTATAATAAGGAAGAACGAAAGAACGCCATTATCACTGCGTGGAACAAAACCACTGAGGACGTTAAGAATGCTCTGATTGCTTCCCTTGACCCCTTTAACCCGGTCTATATGATGTCCCAGTCCGGTGCCCGCGGTAATATTAATCAGATCAGACAGCTGGCCGGTATGCGTGGCCTGATGGCCGATACTTCGGGTGAAACCCTGGAAATCCCCATTCGTTCGAACTTCCGTGAAGGTCTTAATGTTTTGGAATACTTCATTTCCTCCCACGGCGCCAGAAAGGGTCTTGCGGATACCGCTCTGAGAACGGCCGACTCAGGATACCTGACCCGCCGTTTGGTAGACGTTTCCCAGGATGTCATCATCCGCGAGGATGACTGCGGAACTACCGACGGTATTGAAGTATCGCCCATCGTTATAAGCGGCAAGGCAATAGAAGGTCTGGCCGAGCGCCTAACCGGAAGATTTGCTCCGGAAGATATTCTGGATCCCAAGTCCGGCGCGGTGATTGTAAAAGCCAATACCCTCATTACTCCGACTCTTGCCGAAAAGGTTGAAAAGGCCGGCTGCAATAAGGTGAAAATCAGATCGGTGCTTACCTGCCGTTCTAAAGTCGGCGTGTGTGCACATTGCTATGGCATAAACCTTGCCAACGGCGAAGAATGCAATGTTGGTGAAGCCGTAGGCTTTATCGCCGCCCAATCCATCGGCGAGCCGGGTACCCAGCTGACAATGCGTACCTTCCACACCGGCGGTGTTGCGGGAGACGATATCACCCAGGGTCTGCCCCGTGTAGAGGAGCTGTTTGAAGCCCGCAAGCCCAAAGGACTGGCTATTGTTTCTGAAATATTCGGTACGGCCCATATCAAGGAAACAAAGAAAAAACGTGAAATAGAGGTTGCCAATAACGAGACGGGAGAGGCCAAGACCTACCTGATTCCGTATGGTTCCTCCATAAAAATCGCGGACGGTGAAGTTGTTGAGGCCGGTGACGAACTGACTGAAGGTTCCGTCAACCCGCATGATATCCTTAAAATCAAGGGCGTCAATGCGGTGCAGAAATATCTGCTCCAGGAGGTCCAGAAGGTTTACAGGCTGCAGGGTGTTGACATTACCGACAAGCATATCGAGGTTATTGTCCGTCAGATGCTCCGCAAGGTGAAAATCGACGAGTATGGCGATACCGACATGCTGCCGGGAAGTCTTGTGGATATGTTTGAATTTGAGGGAAAAAATGGGAAGGCCGAGGAACAGAGCTTAAGACCCGCAACCGGCAAGCGTGCTTTGCTGGGTATTACCAAGGCCTCCCTTGCCACCGAGTCCTTCCTGTCGGCAGCGTCCTTCCAGGAAACCACCAGAGTTCTTACTGAAGCTGCTATTAAGGGTAAGATTGATCCTCTTATCGGCCTGAAGGAAAACATTATCATCGGTAAACTTATTCCTGCCGGAACCGGTATGCCGCAATACCGCGATATTGAAGTTGATGTTCATAAAGAGTAATTCTTCATATCAAAGCTTACGATAAAAAGTAAAAAGCCATCCCGCAAAAAGAAAAGTGATATGCTCCCCCCATATAGGACATTGAAAAATAACAGGTTCTATATGGGGGGAGCACACCACAAAAGCAGGATGGCTTTTTTATGGGAATTAAGAGCTATGCGGTGTATTCCGCGCGCCGGACAAACTTGGAGCAGCATTTCCTGGTGCGCCCATCGCATTTTCTGACCGAGAATAAATCGCAGACGCCGTAAGTTTTAAGGGACTCGTGGGGGTGAAAAACAAAGAATTCACAATCGGAACACCGGTAAAAATCTGTTTTTTTAAAATAGTCAAAATTAAAAAAGCGGTGAGCAGAACAGCAGTAATCGCCGGATACAATTCCTTTTTCACTGCAGAGCACATCATTGTTAAAACCCAGACGTTTGCCTTTAAGGCAGTTCTTGCATGACCTTTTAGCAGGCGGAGCAAAAATCTGGGGCTTCACTTTTTCTTTCAGCTCTTGGGATTTTTTCTTCAAAGGGCTTCCGCCTTTCCAAAAATTCCTTTAAACGAATTATATCATATTGCCCAGGGTTGCCCTTTGATTCCTTTAGGGGAAATGGCTGATAGCCCAATAAAATTATAAAGTGATTGACAGGGGAGGCAGAGAAAAAAGGGATTATCCTTCGATGGTATGATGGTGGTACAGAAAAATCATATCCATAACCGAATAATCCAAAGAGAGAGTAAAAATGAACTGACTTTGTTAAAGGAGTTTAGTACTCATAAAGCTTACTGTAGCTGCCGCTGTCCTTGATCATTGTGAATGCGGCTCCCGATGCTTTTATTTGGGAATCATAAGTCGTATCAATGGTGACCCAGCTGCCGGCCGCACTATCATATACCTCATTCCAGGCATGATAGCCGACAGCGTTGTCCGTATATCCCTTGACCAGCTTGGCTGGTATGCCCGCACTTCTTAACATAGCGGCAAACAAGGAGGAAAAATCATAGCAGATTCCTTTGCCAGATTTAAAAGTCTCGTTTATATCCGGAATGTAACTAGTAGATATAGTGCTCATTTTGCCGTGGTCATACAGGATATTATCGATTATGTACCGGTAGATGGCATTGATCTTTTCAAAATCCGTATTCAGCCGGCCGGTGAGCTCCCGGGCCTTTTGAACAGCAGGCATGCTGCCGTCCCATTTGATGTTTTGAATGGAATGAAGATATACGAGTTTTTCGTCGCTTAAATTCAACAGTACATTTTCGGAGGAGACTTGTTTATATTGAGTTCCAGAAATATTTTCATACACTTTGATCTCATAATCACCATTGCCGAGCTGCAGCGGAAAACTTTCAGCAATTCCGTCATTGTTCAAATTGTAATAAACCTTTGTGCCGTCTTTTTCGACCGCAATTTTAATTTTTTTATCAGCAGGGCTGGCATAGGAGACCTTTACAAGGCCGGAGGACAGTTGCTGGATATCATACGTGGGTTCGAGGGCAAATACGCTGAGTACGGTATTGCAAATGAGAATGATCCCAATGGTCAATGAGATCAGAAATTTTCTCATTAAAAAACTCTCCCTTCGGCGGCTGGCTGCCATTTTACAGGCCCTATAGTTTTGCGTCCCTCAGTTTCCCAAGGTTTGCTATTGTCGCTTATTAGCTGATTTTTCTGAATTATTCAGTTTATTACATTATATCACATTATTTTCAAAAGTAAAGCGCCATTTTATTAAGCTTAGTAGCATGTATTATCCGCTCAGTTGACAGATCCTCCTGCAGGGGTGTGGGGCTCCGCTCCTTAGAATGTAGAAAGGGACGAGGTAATTTACCTGTCCCTTTCTACTATTCCCTTTTTTACTACATTTCTACTTCTGGGTAATATATTTCTGTCCAATCTTCATAGCCATCATCTAACCTAAAGTAATAGTGGCTGTTAATCGCTTCTTGCATTGCTTCATAATACCACATAGACTTGGATAAATCTGAGAACTCTTTTGCTTCCGGCAATATCTCACTTATGGTAACTCTTCTTTCCAATACGTTATTGACTAGAGTTACGAATTCAGCTCTTGTGATATATTGATCCGGCTTAAA
>DOHN01000205.1 GCA_003535195.1 Ruminiclostridium sp. | reverse complement strand
CCTGCGGCTACGAAGTCAAAGACCGGTTAGCACAGGTGGCGGCGCGGCCCAAAGCGGGGAATTCTGGATATACTGATTGCGGTAATCTGCGGTGGAATACTCATAGTCATTGCACCGCTATAGCGGATGCATACATGATCTCCAACGCAAAAGTGACAGGCATTCCGTGCGTGAACAATTACCCTTTGCAACATAGCTTGATCAAATACGAGCAAGCGGCCGCGCTGAGTGCTAAGTACAGTGGCTCGCATGGTCATCATAGGTATCACCTCCAATTCGATGTGATACAGGGTATGCCGCTCAAACATGTACTGTGAAAAAAGGAGGTATCCAACTGATCCCAGTTCAGCCCCCCACTCTCGCCGCCCAGCGCATTAACTGTAAAAATTTCGTCCCCTACCGAGATAACAGGCAGGGGAATTAACCTTAAATCAACTTATATCCCGGCTTTTCCTCGCCAAAAAACCAGTGCCTTATATAGTCATCCAGTAAGATTGCTGTCACTGACAACAAAAACCAAATCGCCGTATACTGCGGGCAGATCTGTCCCCACAAATTCCCCGGCAGGGCACTATAATCCCAGACATCCAGTCCAAGCCAGACATTAAAAATAAATCCGGCAATCAGTTCAATTCCCGTCACCATGACGGCTGCAATTCCCATTTGAAGTAGCAGCAGCATATTCCATGTCAACATATGTTCGTTGATTTGCCCGATCAGGAGGAAGCACAGCCCGCCGACCATCAGCATGGACCGGTGAGAATACCCGCGCCAGAACACCTCAAGCAAATAAAATGCCCCACCACCTACGGCGAACAGAAATAGATTTTTAAATAAACGACATTGCATTTGTCACTACCTCCGATGATGTGATATGTAATTTATATTGCATCGGCACTGTTGCTATCACAGTAAACATTCGGGAATTAAGGCAATGGGTGTGCCGATGCTTAAAAGCTTATCACACATATTCGGAAAAAATGTGTTAATATAAATAAGTAGATCATCCCAAGCTGCCGGCATAGACAAAGCACCCTTCCGTTATGGTTGGGCGCTTTTGTTGTAGCTTTATGTTGTAGGTTATCTCCACGGATATCGTCCACAGCGGTTACAGTGCCTATTGCATGGACAATTGCAATAAAAGGGCTCACAGTTCATTGCCGCCTGCACCGCCCTTTCGTACATCCAATCAGGGGCAAACATGCCCTGAAAGCCACCGATAGGGCCCAGCCCCAGGCAGCGATAGGAATTTTTACGATAATACCCAAAAAACATGCTGCACTTCCTTTCTTGCGAGAGTTAATCCAGTATATGCGGGTAGTGTGATGGATGTCTTTCATAGCATTAGGAATACCTATGACTCTAACTTACTTGAAGCAAGTAAAAACATCTTTCATAACTGATGGGATGTAGGTATCAGGCTATCGATTATAAATTTGCCTCCAAATTTTAAATTGGCAAAAGAAAATGTTATACAAGGAACATCTTAAGGATATATTTCCGGGGGCTCCTGCTGCCGCTCGAACCGGGCCTTGACTGTAGAAAGGGTAACCAAGGTGTTGCTAAGCTGCCCGAACACAGCGGCCAGCAAGGCGGTGTCTGTTGCGGATAAATTTTTAGATAGAGCGATAGCGGTTGCGGCTACCATTGCGGCAATTTCTTCCGGACAAGGCATCCTAATACACCCCCAATTTAGATTATGCAAATACGATGGAAAAGGAGAAAGCAAAGGGGAAGAAACCAAAACGCAGAAAAAAACAGCGAGAGTTTGACTCGCTGCCTGGCCGGTGCTTTAAATTTACGGTTCCTTGACTTGGGATGACAACTGCTGGAATTCTTGATCCAGCGTGGAGGCAAACTGCCTCAGATGCTCCTCGTCCTGAAAGTCGATTCCGCTTTGCATAATACTTTCCCTGACATAACCGGGCAAAGACTGAAACACTGGAGAATTCTTAAGGTCAAACATTATATCACCTCTTTCATAGTATTTCCGGCCACCTGAAAATATATGCGCTTTTCTCCCACAGACCTGCACTTTTCCGGCGTTTTGGGAGTCGCGGCCTAAATTGGTGAATCTGCCCAACTTTGCCTGTAATTGGTTGTCCTGCGGAGAAACCAGTGGCGTTTCATGAGGGTTTTTATGCATATTTAACATTGGAGAAGATTTAACATGCCAAAACTGTGAGATATTTACAATATCACTTGACATGTGGGCTTTGGCAGGCTAAACTTTATAAAAGTTTTATTTTTTGTTTTCAATAAAACTTTGCAGTTTTGGCGCCCCATGTTATAGGGGCTTGGGGGAATACTAACCACTATATTACTTAAGGAGAATGTGCAATGAAAAAAACACTGAGTATCATGCTTGCCATGCTGTTGCTGTTGGGCGTTCTGGCCGGATGCAGCAAAACAAGCAGTCCTAGTGCTTCCACTCCTGCGGCAGGATCTGAAAGCGGCGGCCAGGCGGCGGAACCTTCTACGGCTGCCTTTAAGATCGGCGGAACCGGCCCTCTGACCGGCGGAGCAGCCATCTA
>DOHN01000110.1 GCA_003535195.1 Ruminiclostridium sp. | reverse complement strand
TGTGGCGATCAAATTGATCCGGCGGTCCTTTCTGGGCCTTGCCACAACTGTCGTGGCAAGCGTCAGGGCTGCCGGAAAAACAAAGCCCCCGTTATAATCGGTATGCTCCCCGATCAGATTAACACGCCCGGGGGAGGTAAACATACGAATCCCTTCAGAGCTCCCTCCAAAGTATTCAAGGAACCTTTTTACCAGCTCATCTTTATTCATAGCCCTCTCCTTATTTATTGGTCTTTCCTAGACGGGTCAGCCCGCGCATCATTTTCCATAAACTTTCTATATGCTGCCCGAAGCTCATCAGCCTTTTCCTCCGGCGCGGTGGGGTTGCAGTGGGCCCATGCGCCTGTTTCACTAGAGGCGTTAAATTTCTGTTTAACAGCCGACCGCATAGGCGGGAAAAACTCTATATGAAAATGATAGATGTCTGTAAAATCACCGCTGTTTACAGGGTCCTGATGCATACACATCATATAGGGGAAGGGCTGATCAAAAAGGGCATCCAGCATTCCCGCCGTCTGGCGGATGGCCCGGGCCAGATTATCCTTCTCCCGTTCATTAAGCTGGGATAAATTTTGTTTGTGGCTCCTGCTTATAATATAAACACCATAGGGATATTCTGTAAAGAAGGGCAGTATAACTGTAAAATCTTCATTCTCAAAAATGAACCGCTGCACGAAATCCCTTTCCTCCTGAAGCATCCTGCAAATGAGGCACTCCCCGGTCCGGTCATGATGCTGCTTGCAGGCCTTCAGCTCAAGCTCCAGCTTCTTGGGGATGAAAGAGTAGCCGTAGATTTGGCCATGTGGGTGGGGCATTGTCACACCCACCACTTCACCCCGGTTTTCAAATATGAATATATACTTGATCTTTTCGTCCTTTCGTAATACCTCAAAGCGTTCTGTCCACAAATCAATCAGCTTTCTTACATGGGGCTCGGGCAATTGGGGCAGGGTGGCCGTGTGTCTCGGAGAATAGAGAATGACCTCACACTTTCCGTAAGCTGGGGCGGCTTTAAAAAAAGAGCCGGGCACTGGGTCGGGTTCAGGGGGGTTTTGCATCAGGGCAGGAAAGTCATTATCATATTCCAATACTTCGTAATCAGCGACATTGCCGCTTGAAGGACAAAAAGGGCACCACTCCTTCGGCATTTGGGGCCGGTTCTGCCTGTGGGAGGCAATGATGACCCAGTCCTGAATAAGGGGATGCCATCTAAGCTCAGCCATTTGGAAATCACCTTCCTATAATTTTTTATTTGTTAAACCAGAATCCAACTTAATTTGAAGCAATCTTCATTTTTCCCATAGACCCCTTGGCTTAACAATAATTATAAAATTATAAGCCCTGTCTTTCAATGCAATTCCGCAGAAATTCTTGAAAGCCGCCTTTATAAATATAAAGATCCCCTTCAGTTTCCAAAAACCTTTCGGAAAACCAAAGGGGATTCACCCAGACAGTATCGGAAAAAATTTTAAAGCCGATAGTCAAAAGCCGAAAATCTAAACTACGATATCTCCTGATTTAAGACTCACATAGACCAACCAGTAGCCCCCCATATCCCGGATGGGGCTGTCGCTTACCGGCACCCAGCGGCAGGCGTTTTCAAAGGGCTTATTATCCTTTTCATCCTTTGCCGGAACACCGATGACATAATAATTAGACCCGTTATCTCCCCGGTACAGCCCTGCCAGAATATGCTTAAATTTAAACAGGCCGACCAAAATTTTGGGATTGGCAAAAACCGGAACATTGATGCCTGACATATACATGATATTGCTCAGCTTGGCCAGGTCCGAAACCCTGTACCAGATATAGCTGCGGTTGGAGCGCTTGAAAGGCGCATAGGACTCAAAATTGTTCTGGAGCATGCCTTCCAGTTTATTGATGTCGCACCGGTTAAACTGGTTATCCGGCACCGCACGAGGCTGGGGTGCCGGAGCTGCTGCAGGAATATTGTAGGCTTCCGGCCTTCTCTCCTCCTGCGGCGCTATAGACTGCTGTGCCATTGGCTTTTCTTCGGCTGCGACGGGCTGCTCTTCGGCAACTTTTGCTGAGGGGCGTTCAACCGTATAATTTTGAGGAGCGCTTTCCTCTTTTTGGGCCGTCTCCCCGGCAGGCTTTCTCAAAAGGAGCTGCCTGATGCTCTCATCCCATTTATAATTCTTTTCAAAGCTTGAAAACAGGGGGACCCATTTTTTATCCTTGCTCTCTGCCGTAATCGCTGCAAAACGTACCATCTCAGGCTTCAGCCCATGATCTTTCATGGTTTCCGCATCGATTTCAAGCCCGTTTTGCAACCCGCTGTAGGACACGCTCATGGATCCTGCCAAAAGAGGTATAAGCTTTTCATTTTTTGCAAAAATCAGGTACAGCTTATAGGTGTAAGGACCCTGCTTCAGTCCTTTTACATGAAGTGAAGCCTGTATCCTGCCCTCCCATGAATCCAGGCGGACAAAAGCTTCCGGCGTGCTCCCGGCGCTGAAGCCTCCGTCGAGTTCCTCCATAATGGCATATTTCCTGGCAAAACCAGCCAATGTCTGCATATAATACCACCTTATAAGCAACTTCTCTAAAAAGTATACGCGCCTGTTTCGGGTGATATAACAATTTCCCGCATCAAAAAATTTAATATTGGGTATTTAAATACATCAATGCTTCTGCAAGGCGTCGAGGATCCTGCTTAAATCCGCGAAATTCTCTAGGCTTAACTCTTCGGCCCGAACGCTCTCTTTCATGCCCATTTTCTCAAGGA
>DOHN01000164.1:20354-23825 GCA_003535195.1 Ruminiclostridium sp. | reverse complement strand
AGGCCACAAAATAAAGGGCCAGCCATCCGGCAGTAATGGCCAAAAGAAACACAATGGGCATGGAGAGATTCCAGCCGGCCGCGGCAACACCCATCCAGCCGCCCACCGACAAGAATGCGATGATGCTTCTTAAAGAGAAGAGCCGCAGCGCATCCGCACTTTCATGCAGCCCGCCGTCGGAGCCGTCCGATAAATCATCCAAATCGCTGTCAAATGCATCTTGAAGCTCCGTATCCCCATCGAAGTCAAGATCGCCGTCATCATGAGAAAAACCCAGTATCAACAGAAGAAATTGAATAAGCATGATGGCGGTCGCAGGAATTGCTGCCATTGCAAAAAACCGCTGCAGCTGCGTCAGTTCATTCCACCAGTCCATAAAAACCTCCTTTCGCACAAGTCCCCGGTTACCGGGATTGATTATTCCTTTGATTCCGTTTCAATCCGATCTGTTAATTCAATAGCACATTTTTTGAACCGCGCTGATTCATAAGCGCATGCCATGGCCTGAAGAGCCGCCTTTAGCCTGTCTTTCGCACCTGGATACGGCTCTTTGAAGTCTGACAGCTGTTGGTCAATTCTTGCAAATAAATTTCCCATGGATACTGCATCCTTGCCATATTCCGGTATAAGAATATGGCACAGGCACCGATAGATATCGCTGTCATCCATAATGTCGTCCGAGGTGTCCAGCAAGTCCCCATTCACATAGCTTAAAAGCTTTACCACCTTCTCAATAACCAGGGTTTCCCGCAGTATGCTGATAAGGATAATGCGCGCTAACTGCCCCTTAGAGTATTTCCTTGCTGTCGGTGGGCTGACATAGCCCCTTTTTATCCAATTCTGAATAGTACCTGGCTCCAGTCCTGTTATTTCACAGACCTGTGCTAAGGTAATGCCGCTGGTGGCAGAAAAGATTCCAGTCAATAAACCAACAGGCGAAACCGGTACCCGGGTACCCGGGAAAGTCAAAGGTGAATTCACGTTAAAACCTCCTCCATTAAATTTAGTTTGTTTGCTTGTGAATATGTTTATATTATATTTTATGTTCAGCTGAAAGTAAAATATGTTCACGTGACCATTTAGAGTATTCTTACGACTGTATTGTTGCGCAATCTAAAATATATCGCCCGTTCTTATTATTTCTTTTCTTTTCTTGCTATATCTTCTGATTTCAAATAGAAATACTGATGATATGATTTTCCAGGCATACATTGAGATCCAGCGAACGCACCCGCCCCTTAAAATCCACATCGATAATGGTTCCGGCCTTTTGGGCCTTAACGCAGGCAATGATGCCCTCGCCATATTTCTTATGATAAATCCGGCAGCCCTCTTCAATTCTGCCGCTGGTTTCCCCGTTTAAAACCGACGCCACTTCACTGACAAAAACAGAGCGTGCTTCAGACCGGTCATTGACCCATTCGGGGCTGATGAGATAAAGCCATGTTTTAGCTCTGGTCATGCCCACATAAAAAAGGCGTCTCTCCTCCTCTAAAAGACTTTCGTCATGATCCCCTCTCGATTTCGACAAGGCTTTATCCCCGGGTATTTCCCGATTGATCAGATCCACCATAAAGACCGCGTCGTATTCCAGGCCCTTGCTGGAGTGTAGGGTTGTAAGAGTTACAGGAATAGGTCCGCCAAAATTCATTCCGGCCGGCGGCTGTCCGTCAAAAAAGCCCCTCAGCTCCTCCAGTCTGGCTATGAATGCCGCCGGTGTTGCGCATGATTGAGATAGGGTCTTCAAAATACCGAATAAGCCGGCCATATAGTCCGGAGAAAGCCCGGTGTGATCGCAATAATCCTTGACAGAGCCAAAATATTTAAAATCCTGTTCTATGTATTGAAGGGCCTGATAAGGGCTTAGCCTGGAAAGTCTTCTGAATTCCCCCATGACTTCCTTTATTCTGTTTACCTGAAAAGGCTTTAAATCACAGTTTTTCAATATGCATTCCAGAACCGGAAGGTCAGGACCGGTGTTTACTGCTGTTTCGACCATGACTTTTGAAATATAGCGGTTCATTTTAAAGTAAATCCTTAAAAACGATTCCCTGTCAAAGGGATCCAACGCGAATTTCAAAAAGGCCAAAACATCCTGGACCACCCAATGGTCAAAAAAATGCAGGCGGTTCTGCTTAATTTTGCAGGGTATGCCTCCCCTTTCAAACCGGTCAACCAGGCTGACCGATGACAAATTGTTCCGGTACAGGACCGCAATTTTGCATTCCTTTTTCCGGTTTAGATGCTCCTTTATTTTACTTTCCAAAAAAGATAACTGCTCCTGTTCATCCTGTACCCGGACCAGCTGCGGAGGATATTTTCCCGGGTTATCGGTCCGATGGCATTTATCAAATCGTTCCTTGTTGTTCCGGATAAACTGGCTGCTGACCTCCACAAGCTTTTTGCCCGACCGGTAGTTATTTTCCAGTTTAAAGAACATCAAATCCCGGTAATCCTTCTCCAGCCGGAGCATATGGCTGGGCTCGGCGCCCCTGAAGCCATAAATGCTCTGATCGTCATCGGCCACCAGGAACAAATTGTTTTCCGGCGGTGAAATCAGTATTTTCAAAATCTCAAACTGAATGGTGGACAGATCCTGACCCTCATCCACCTGAATATATGTATACCGGCTTTTATAACGGCTTAGTATGTCGGGGCACCGTTTTAATATACCGGAGCAAAAGGTGAGCATATCATCAAAGTCCATCAGCAGGTTTTGCCTTTTATATTCCTCATAAGCTTTGTAAATACCGGGGAAATTCCGGGTTTGAAAATCCGTCTCTTCCAAATCCTTCAGCATTCTGTTTTTAGTAAAACCAATATCGTTGATCAATGCCTCCAGCTCTTCCTCATGAACAGCCGATCCGTTGATTTCCCTATAAATCGATTTTAGAATGTTCTGCTTGCTGGAAGCTGAAGAGAGGCCTTCCTCGATAAGCTTAAGACGCTTTCCCTGTCTTTTTTCATAGTCCCTGACGACCGCATAGCAAAAGCTGTGGAGGGTTGAAAAACGGACTTTATCCGTAATACCCATGCCAAAGGTACTGTTAAACCGGTTCCGCATCTCAAGCTGAGCAGCCTTGTTAAAGGTCAGGGTTAAAATTTGGCCGGGTGGAATCCCGGCTTTAAGAATAAGATAAGCTGTGCGGGCGGTAATGACGGTGGTTTTGCCCGAGCCGGGTCCGGCCAGCACAAGGGCAGGACCGCTGCCATGGCTGACAGCGGCTCGCTGCTGCTCGTTCAAACGGATATTGTATTGGGTATTTAAGATCTCAAAAAAATCGCTCACTGAATTATTCCTGATTCGTTTATTTCTATAGCGCAAAACAAAATTTACCTATTTTATCATTATACTGTTTTTTCGGGTAATTCAGCAAGCCATCAAATTATGATTTTCGATACGTAATTTAGTGCCGGAGCGGCAGAGTGATGTTTTAGTGCGTAAGCGGAGCAGGATTACGGAGCTACCGA
>DOHN01000164.1:19679-20181 GCA_003535195.1 Ruminiclostridium sp. | reverse complement strand
GCACAAAACATCACTCTGCCGCTGAATTACGAGTCGGAGGATTATTATCCGCCTTTTTGTTTCATTTTTTTGGTATCATGGCCCGTGCCCGGCACAGGCACCCCTCTGTTATCCCTTGGCGGATCAGGATCCGGAACTCTTTTCTCATTAAATTTGTGTCTTTTCTCGTTCAAAATTCGTCACCTCCCCAGGGCTTAGCTTATGCAAATCTTGTACATAAAAAACATTCCGCCGGATTCTTTTTCAGATTGCCTTTAAAAGAAGATGAATTGAAATATATGGACTTTTGGCTTGCATTTACTGCAATTTTTGTTCTACAGGAAAAATATAATTATAACTGGAAATGCATGTTTTTAAGGTACAGACTCATTTATTTCTTTCTAATGTTTTTTAATCTATACATTTTTAATATCAGATTATGAAATTTTTCACAAACACTCTTTCATTATTATTTATCATCGGGTATAATAGGTTTAATCTCTGTTTAATTTAAGGGATGATT
>DOHN01000164.1:19341-19485 GCA_003535195.1 Ruminiclostridium sp. | reverse complement strand
GAACAAAAAGCTCGATTCGTGGGTTAAAGAAATGGCCGAATTATGCAAGCCCGACCAAATCCACTGGTGCGATGGTTCTGAGGAGGAAAATCAGCGTTTGCTAAAAGAAATGGTCGCTTCCGGTATGGCTACACCTTTAAAGAA
>DOHN01000164.1:19154-19292 GCA_003535195.1 Ruminiclostridium sp. | reverse complement strand
CGTGTAGAAAATAGAACCTTTATTGCTTCTAAATCCCAGGAAGATGCAGGCCCGACCAACAACTGGGTTGACCCCGTTGAACTTAAGAAAACCATGACCGGTCTTTACGACGGCTCCATGAAGGGCCGCACCATGTAT
>DOHN01000164.1:17958-19122 GCA_003535195.1 Ruminiclostridium sp. | reverse complement strand
GACGCCGGCCCCACCAACAACTGGATGGCCCCCGCCGAAGCCTACGAAAAGCTGGGTAAGCTGTTTGACGGCGCCATGAAGGGCCGCACCATGTATGTAATTCCTTTTTCAATGGGTCCTGTCGGCTCACCTGCTTCCAAAATCGGCGTTGAGCTCACCGACAGTCCTTATGTTGTTGCTAACATGCGAATCATGACCCGTATGGGCAAAAAGGTACTGGACGTTTTAGGCGATAACGGAGAATTTGTACCATGCCTGCACTCCGTAGGAGCACCTCTCGAAAAAGGCCAGAAGGATTCATCCTGGCCCTGCGCTCCCATTGAGCAGAAATACATCAGCCACTTCCCTGAAGAAAGAACCATTTGGTCTTACGGTTCCGGTTACGGCGGAAATGCCCTGCTCGGAAAGAAATGCTTCGCTCTTCGTATTGCAACGGTTCAGGCCCGCGACGAAGGCTGGCTGGCCGAACATATGCTCATACTCAAGCTGACAAGCCCGAAGGGCGTAGTAAAATATATCTGCGGCGCATTCCCAAGTGCATGCGGAAAAACCAATCTGGCCATGCTTGTTCCTACCATTCCCGGCTGGAAGGTTGAAACCATCGGTGACGATATTGCCTGGATGAAATTCGGCAAAGACGGGCGCTTATATGCCATCAATCCTGAAGCAGGTTTCTTCGGCGTTGCTCCGGGTACATCCATGGATTCCAATCCCAATGCGATGCACAGCGTAGAAAAGAATACCATCTTCACCAATGTAGCTCTCACCGATGATGGCGATGTTTGGTGGGAAGGCATGGGCGTTGATGCTCCTGATCACCTTATCGACTGGCATGGAAAAGACTGGGCACCCGATTCCAAGGAAAATGCCGCTCATCCAAACTCACGTTTTACAGCGCCTGCTTATCAGTGCCCTGTAATCGCTCCTGAGTGGGAAGATCCCAATGGTGTGCCAATCTCTGCTATTCTGATAGGCGGACGCCGCCCCAGCACTGTTCCACTGGTACATCAGAGCTTTGACTGGAAGCACGGTGTATTCCTTGGCTCCATCATGGGTTCCGAGATTACAGCCGCCGCCATTTCCGATAAAATTGGTCAGGTTCGCCGCGATCCGTTCGCTATGCTGCCCTTCATCGGCTACCATGTATGCGATTATCTGCAGCAC
>DOHN01000164.1:17311-17747 GCA_003535195.1 Ruminiclostridium sp. | reverse complement strand
TATGTCAACTGGTTCCGCAAGGACAAAGACGGCAAATTCATGTGGCCCGGCTACGGTGAAAACAGCCGTGTATTAAAATGGATCGTTGAGAGAGTTTCCGGTGAAGGCAAGGCTGTAAAGACAGAGATCGGATACATGCCTACCCCTGATGCCATAGATACCCAGGGACTTGGCATTAAGCCCGAAACCATGGAAGAGCTTCTCAGTGTTGATAAAGAAGCCTGGCTCAAGGAAGTTGAATCCATCAAGGGGCATTACAAGACATACGGGAGCAAACTTCCCAAGGAACTTGCCCATCAGCTTGCTGCTCTTGAAGAAAGACTGAGCAAATAAATAATTATAAAAGAATAAGACTTATAAAAGATTGATCCGCTTTATTTAAGCGGATCAATCTTTTGTTATAGGCCTTCTGTACTTTAACATCGCTCCGGCGCTA
>DOHN01000164.1:0-17124 GCA_003535195.1 Ruminiclostridium sp. | reverse complement strand
CGTCCGGGATTTTACTTGGGTAAGCCGGCAATCCTGCTCCGCTTACGCACTAAAACACCACTCTGCCGCTAAATTACGAATTGAAATATTTGATCCATGCCCTTGAACAATCCCGGCAATAGCGAATACAATAAAAAATAATACCCTTATTATTACATCGGACATACCGGAGGAAAAATGCTAAGGATTCATTACTTTCGTTTTGATCAGGATTATACCGGCTGGGATCTCTGGATCTGGGAAAAGGGCCGGGAAGGTTCCGCCCATATGTTTTTTCTTCAGGAGTATTTGAACGGGAATCCCGATACATGCGCTGTTATCACAGAAATAGATGTATCGGGCTTTGAAAGCCCTGAAATCGGCATGATCGTCAGACGGGGCGGATGGCACGAGCGGGATCTTTATATGGACCGCTATTATACCCTCAGTCAAAACGCCAGAACTGATACCGCCGATATTTATCTGGTGCAGGAAACTTCGGAGATCTTTGCCTCCCAGGAGCGCCTTTGTCTGATGCCAGGTTTTCAGGCCGCTGTGTTTGAAGATTTCAGGCAGATTTTTGTCTGTCTCCAGTCTCCGGCAAAGCAAAGCCATGAAACCGAGCCTTTTCAGGTTTTCGAAAGCGGTATTGAAATCCCTGTCCGCCATGTTACTCCCACCCGGGGTGCCAAGGAATTTATTATCGCTCTTGAGAACGATATGAAGCCCGGAGATACCTATATGATCTATAAGCCGGGTTATAGGCCCATAGCCGCAGATTACGGAGTCATCTACGATACCACTGAATTCGAACGGCTTTTTTCCTATGACGGGGATGACTTAGGAGCCACCTGGACCCCTGAGGGCACCTCCTTCAAGCTATGGGCGCCAACGGCGTCAAACGTGTTTTTAAACCTATTTGATGCAGGCTCGGGACCCGGGCTTAAGGATGTCTATGATTTAAGCCGCGGGGAAAAGGGAATCTGGTCCGTTTTTCTTCCGGGAGATCTCTCGGGAATGTATTATACCTATAGTATTATTGTCATGGGCAAGACCTTTGAGGCGGCAGACCCCTACGCCCGCTCGTCAGGCATAAACGGCCGGAGAAGCATGGTGATAGACCCTTCCCGAACCAACCCTGCCGGCTGGGAGAGCGTTTCCCATATAGAGCTTAAAAATCCGACAGACGCTGTGCTCTACGAGGTCCATATTCGGGATATGACCATTCATCCCGGCTCCGGCGTTATTAACCGCGGCAAATTCCTAGGACTTACCGAAAAGGATACCCGCTCGCCTGAAAACATGCCTACGGGGCTTTCCCACCTGCTGGAGCTGGGTATATCCCATGTTCATCTGATGCCGGTTTTCGATTTTTTCACAGTGGACGAAACCAAACCCTTCGAAAACCAATATAACTGGGGCTACGATCCAATAAACCTCAATATTCCGGACGGCTCCTATGCGACGGATGCCAACGACGGCTATGTCCGCGTAAGAGAATTTAAAGAGATGATCAAATCCATAAAGGAATGCGGCATAGGCGTGGTCCTGGACGTGGTGTACAACCATACCTATAAAACATGGGATTCTGATTTCGATAAAACAGTGCCGGGCTATTATTACCGAAAGGATCGGTTCGGCAATTTCAGCAACGGCTCAGGC
Source organism: Ruminiclostridium sp. (assembly GCA_003535195.1). GTDB lineage: Bacteria > Bacillota > Clostridia > DSM-8532 > DSM-8532 > DTU059. The sequence goes on along the minus strand of DOHN01000164.1, from coordinate 15,483 downwards.
TGCGGCAACGAGATTGCGTCCGAGCGTACCATGGTCAGGCGTTATATGGTAAATTCGGTAAAGCGGTGGGCCGCGGAATATAAAATCGACGGATTCCGCTTTGACTTGATGGGGCTTCACGACATTGAAACCATGAATGAAATCCGTATGGAGCTGGATCGGATAAGCCCTTCCATTTTAATGTACGGCGAGGGCTGGACAGGCGGACCTTCTTTATTGAGCGGAAGTGACGCGGCCACCAAGGCCAACGCGCCCAAGCTGAACAGAATCGGCTTTTTTAACGATAATACCCGGGATGCCATTAAGGGCGATGCCTTTCATCAAAGGGAAACCGGCTTTATTTCCGGCAACCTGAAAGCCAAGGAAAGCGTCAAATTCGGAATAGCCGGCGCAGTGTATCATCAGGGGATTGATTATACAAAAGTGAATTACTCCGGGTTTGCATGGGCGGGCTACGCCTGGCATTGCATCAATTATGCCGCCGCCCATGACAACCTTGCCCTCTATGACAAGCTCAAGGTAAGCCGCCCCGATCTTCAGGAGCTTGATTATATTAAAATGGCGAATCTAGCCGGCGCCATTGTGCTGACAGCCCAGGGGATTCCCTTTTTCATGCTGGGCACAGAGATGATGCGCTCTAAAAAAGGAGAGAACAATTCATACAACCTGCCCGATGAGATCAATCAAATTGACTGGTCATTAAAAAGCCGCTACCAGCAGGTTTTTAATTATCATAAAGGGCTTATCGCCCTGCGCAAGGCACATCCGGCTTTTCGCATGGTACTGCCCGATGAAATCCGAAAAAATTTAGTTTTCTACCCCACCCCTGACTGGGTTATCGCCTTTTCCCTCAATGATCACGCAAACGGTGACCCATGGAAAACCATTTTTGTGGTCTTCAATGCAGGCATAGGCCCGGAATCCGTGGCTCTTCCGGCGGATGGGCCCTGGCAGATCGCCGCGGACGGAGATTGTGCCGGATTAAAGGCTCTGGGCACCATTTCCGGAAATATGGCCAAAATACCGGCAGGAAGCGCCCTGATCCTTTATCAGGAATAAAAGCTTGGTTTTATTCTTCCTTGGTTCCTGAGTACACCAGCCCTTTTCCCGCGTCAACGGTTACAGTAGTACCGCTTCTTAAAATCTCCGTGGCATGCTCGGCTCCACAAATAACCGGAATATCCAGGCTGAGGCCCACAATAGCGGCATGGGATAAATGATCTCCCTTTTCGGTGATAATTCCTTTTGCCCTTTTTAATACGCTCATCAGCTTATTGCTGGTTTCAGGTATGACAAGAATTTCGCCGCCGTTAAAATTTTGCAGAGCCTCTTCCTCATTTCGGCACACACAAAGGGTTCCCACCGCGGACTTCTGGTTGATTCCCTGGCCCTTGGTTAAAATATTGCCGATAATATGGACCTTCAGAGTGTTTGTCATGCCCGCTACGCCAATGGGGAAACCTGCGGTCAAAACCACCAGATCACCGGTCTTGACAATTCCTGTTTCAACAGCCTTTTCGACAGCGCCGTCAAAAAGCTCGTCGGTACTCTGTTTTTCTTCCAGTCTGACAGGAGTCACACCCCAGGACATGGCCAGCTGCCGGTAAGCCTTTTCATTTGCCGTACAGCTTATAATGGGGCACTGGGGACGGTATTTGGAGATCATACGCGCCGTCGTACCTGTTTTAGTGACCGTGATAATGGCCGCAGCATTTAAATCATGAGCCGTTGTACAGGTTGCATGGCTGATGGCATTGGTCACATTGAGGGTGGATTGATCATCCAGCTCCAGGTTCCTGAAACGTCTTTTATAGTGGATGGCCGCTTCGGTGCTCTCGGCAATTTTTGCCATGGTGCGTACTGCCTCGATAGGGTACTTTCCGATGGAGGTTTCACCGGAAAGCATAATTGCGCTGGTCCCGTCATAAATCGCATTGGCAACGTCGCTGATCTCGGCACGGGTGGGACGGACCTTGGAAATCATGGAATCCAGCATTTGGGTTGCGGTAATTGACTTTTTGCCATGGCTCATGGATTTCTTTATGAGCATTTTCTGTAGCTGCGGAAGCTCGTTAAAGTCAATCTCGACACCCATATCGCCCCGGGCTACCATGATGCCGTCACTGGCCATCAAAATTTCATCTGCATGTTCCACACCCTCGCAGTTTTCGATTTTAGCGATGATCTGGATATCCGAGCCGCCATTTTCCTCCAGGTAATTGCGAATTTCAATAATGTCATCTGCCGATCTGGTAAAGGAAGCCGCAATATAGTCAAAATCGTTGTCAATGGCGAACTGTATATCATCTTCGTCTTTTTGACTCAAATAGGACATGTCCAGCTTAACACCCGGGACATTAAGACTTTTTCTATCCTTGATGGGTCCGCTGTTCAGAACTTTGCACATGATTTCTCTCTCATTGATATCCATAACCTGCATTTCTACAAGGCCGTCGTCAATGAGGATTCGGGTTCCTCTTGCCACAACCTTGTTTAGGTTGCTGTAGGACACCGATGCTCTTTCCTGGTTGCCCAGGCATTCCTGGGTGGTCAGGATATAGGTGTCATTGGCATTTAGCTCAATGCCGCCGTTTTCAAAACAGCCAAGCCTTACCTCGGGGCCCTTTGTATCCAAAAGCAAGGCTACAGGCTTATTGATTTCACTGGATACTTTTCTAAGCATAACAAGCCTTTGCATGTGCTCTTCATGGGACCCGTGTGAAAAATTAAAACGCGCCACATCCATACCTTCAAGGATAAGGCTCCTTAACATATTTTCGCTTTCTACCGCAGGGCCAAGGGTGCATATGATTTTCGTCTTGCGCATATAAAAAACCTTTCTTTCTATATATATTTTTAAGTATTCTCTATATAAAAAACAATTCCCCAATATATTTTACCAATAGCATCTATTAAAAAAAAGCTGCAGAGTTCACAGCTTTCTTATCAATAATTGCGGTACGGTGTGTAAAAAATACTAAGGCTTTTTCCCGAAAAGAGGTGATACCGGTCTTTAGCATTCTATCTGAATTCCTGCCTTAACCTGAGATCGCTCTGGGCCGTGCTGGTACTTGAAGTACCACCCTTTTCTTTGGAATCACAGAGCTGCTGGTAGGCTACCAGATAGGCAATAAAATCTCCCAAAAGCACCAGGAGGGCCCCAAGGAGATTCAATAGGTCAATATTTAAGCATGGATTCTTTCTACCCATAAATACGCTCCGGAAAGCACTTTATACTATCCTATTCAAAAGGCTTTTCCAGAGTTCAAAAGGAATGGGACGGTCATTTTTTGATGATCTCAAACCGGTCATGATCCACTGTCCCGCCGTTTTCAACATGGGAAGCGACCACCAAAATCCTGTCGGAATAAATTTTAAAGGTCGAGAACACCGGATTGTTGGCATCATAAAGAACACTGGTCCATGACCTTTCCGCTGCATCATAATATTTTTTGCCCGAGCTCCCCCCGGTAATATAGGTCGTGCCTTCACCCAGCGGAACCTTATTCCCGGCTTTCATGGTGGCGCGCAGGTATGTATGGTCATGACCGTTTAATACCAGGTCAATGCCTGCTCTGTCAAATGCCGGTGCGATAACCTTTCTCAGCTCCGCTTCGTCATAGAATCCGGAATAAATCCCCCGGTGCATCATAACAATTTTCCATTTCTTATCCGATGCCCTACTGGTCTCCTCTACCCACTGGAGCTGGGGATTCAGACTTTTCTGGGTATCCAGCACCATGAATAAAGCGTCCTTGGTCTGGAAGGAATAGGCCGTCTCCTCGTATCCTGCAGGACCGTTTTGCGGCAAGTTAAAGAACGCTTTGAAGTTTATAAGATTGGCGTCGTCATAATACTCGTGATTGCCCGGTGCAGCCATTACGGGCAGGCTTGAAAAGATCCGGGACCCTGCATCGAAAAACATATTCCATTGCTTTAGATTTCCTCCCCTGTCGGCCAGATCTCCGCCAAGCAAGACAAAGGCAGGATTCCCAGCTTTTTCAACTGCTTTGCCGAGCACATCCCCAAAAACTTTGTAGGCTTCTTCAGAAGCCCCCTGGGGATCTGTTATAAACGCAAAGGAGTAGGGCTCTTCATAGCCGGGCATAGTAAACTCATATACAGGGCTGGTTTTCCCCGAGCTGTTGGAAATACGGTAAACATAATCTGTACCTGGTTTAAGGCCTTTAAGGATGGCCATGTGAACTCGTGCAGGCTCTGTACCGCTTACGTTCACCAGCGAAACCGGGCTGTCTGAGCTCTTCGCTTGCTGCGCTAAAGAAAAAGCTCCTGTAAAGGAGCTTTTTTCAGCATATTGAATGAAGGTCGCCACCTGGTCCGTAGGCGTCACATAATTAACAGATATGCTACCCGGGTCAGGGGTAAGAGACAGGGACACCTTTTGGGGCGTCAGTTCCGTATTCTTTTCTGTCACTGTAAAGGTAATGGTATTACTGATAATTCCATTCTTATTGGCTGTTACCGTAAAGGAAGCGCCTACCGGGAGGTGTGTAATATCCGTACTGTATGCCTTGCCGGCTGAATCTGTTGTCCAGACTGTTTTTTGGACTTCATCAATAGTCAGGCTCGCACCGGCAACTGGATTTCCATTCTTATCGGTGACGGAGAAGGTGGTTGGCTCGTTCTTGGCAGTGCCTGTCACGCTCAAGGCCAGCCCATATTCCATATTCACAGCCATCGAAGGAAGGGTAAACCGAAGGCTGGCGCTTTTATTGGCCACCAGCATGGCGCCAAAGTCAAAGTTTACATTGGTAGCGGTCCTAAGGTCACTCTTGGCCTTAAACGTCAAGGTCCCTATCTTCGAAAGGGTGCCTGAAGACAGGCCGGTCAGATTATCCACCGAGAGAATAATTTTCCCATTTGCTTCATTAACCCCATTATTCATGAGCTTACCCTTTTTTACCCAGGATTCAAAAGCAGCCTGCTTGCCCGGGGTTTGGGCATCCCCATCCACAAACTCTACCTGGCTGGGGTTATAGCTAAACACCAAATAAAACTTTTTAAGGTTTTTAGGATTCTTTACACTGATATCCGTGGTAAAAGCACCGCCCCCCGCATAATAGGAAGGACTGGTCGAGACGACGATCTGCGGCGCACCGGTTTCCACTGTAAAGGTTGCGGCGCTTGATCCGGTATTCCCGGCTGCATCCGAGTAATTCACCACAAGCTTATGCATGCCGTCCGACAGAATAGCTGCGCCCAATTCTCCCTTGACGGCGGCGCTTCCGCTGCCACTCACGCTCAAGCCCGAAACCTCGGCCCCGTCCAGCAGTACCTTAACGCTTGAAACATTGATGCCCGAACCGCCCGAATTATCGGTCAGTTCAATGTTTACAGGCACCTTTGCAGCATTGAAGACCGCCGAATTTGCCGGGGATATAATTTTTGCAGAAGGCGCTGTCATATCCTTGGAGCCGGCGCCGTAAACTGCCGTTATTTTATCGAAGTAAAGAGTTCCCTTGCCCCTCATCTCTTCTCTTGTACACATAATACGAATGGGCGTTTCAAGAATAAAGGGTCCTTCTCGGCCTTCAGGTATGGCAGCTTCAACATATTTCCACCCGGCCCAGTCCACACCGCCGGTCATTGTATCTGTACGATAATCCTTGGTAAAGTCTATATCAAAGCTCTGGCCTTTTCCGTCTTTCACCTTTGCACGGATCCAGGTCTTGCTGTTGTCTCCGTAAACCCACATGCCTATGGCGGTGGGATCCTTTTCCAGCGCAATACCGGCAGGCTGTTTTGTAGCGGGATCCAGTCTATGGGCATAAGCACCCGCGACACCCTTCTCCACACCGTCTGCCAGGGTAAAGTCATAGTCCACTTTCAAGAGTTTGGTTCCGGATTTAGCCATGGCGGCATCCTGGACTATAGAGGCTGTTCCGGATTTAGCCCTTATGATTGATGAGCCCCAGAGGGTCCCGTTTTCAAAATCCTCCACCGAATCAGGCGCGTCGCTAAATGTCACATCGATATAGGCTTTGACACTGCCATAGGAAACGGCAATGCGTCCGGTTCCGGGGGTCTGAGCCGCTGTGAAAACACCCTCCTGGGTGATTGAACCGATATTGCCTTCAACAGACCATTTAAAGGAGCTGTCGTTAGCATAGGCACTCACATCCTGGTAGTACGCGGTGCAGCTTAAGTCCACGCTGCCGCCGGGTGAAACCGTCACTTTAGTTTTAGATGGCTTCAGGGAAGCGACACTGCTCAATACGGTTATCTCAGCCGCCGCGCCCAGTGCCTTGCCGCCGCCCGCAAGCACCTGGTATTTGCCGGGTCCTTTATCGATAGTCAGCTTTCCGCTTTGATCCATGGTTCCGGCATCACTGCCCCAGACCATGTCTTCCGGCAGGGCTGTCGGGAAGAAGTACTCATCGGTTGCAAGAGCCTTATATTCAATCGTTGCATTTTGCAGGGCATAGATTTTTCCGGGATAGATATGCACTTTCTCAGCAATCGTACCGGGCTGAGCCGCTCCGTCCCTAATCTCCACACTTCGCTTGGAGACCAGGAGGATGGCATTGGAATTAGCTCTTTCCGCGCCGTCCGAAGGTCTGCTGATCAGTCCCGGGCTTCTATAGCCCGGCATACGCGCAAGGATTGCCGAGGAGCCTCCTCCATCCAATTGGATGGCCTTTGTGCATCCTAAATTATATAGAAATTGAGCCAGCTCATAGCTTGAAACGCCTTGACTGGCGCCAGTTCTTCCGTCGCACTCATATAAAACGACCTCGCCGTTGGCCTTTACGCCAATCGCTGTAGAAGGGTTGTAATTTTTTGTGGGAAGACCGCTTACTACAGAGCCATTGTCAATTAAGAGCTTATCTCCGCCAATGGCCTGCACAACATTATTCCACTGCCCCGTGGCATCGGTAAACTGAAAAGCGACTATATCCCCCTCTTTAAACTGGGCCAGCGCCCAGTGTCCGGTTTTGTTGAGCTGGGCAGATAAAACCAGCTGATTTTCACCGATGGGAGTAGCTTTTGTATTGGTTCTGATCTCCGCTACTGTAGCTACCAAGGTATCGCCCACAGCAGGCTCTCCTTCATCGATATTTAATATAACTTCTATGCTTGGTACGGTGGAGCCTGTATTGGCGCCAAATTCCTGACTGTAAAGATAAGGGCCCCATTCCCCCTGTGCTTTATTAAAGTTGCCGAAGGGATATTCTGTCCCATCGATAATGGCCTTCATAGTAATTTTAGGCTTTCCGATCACCACTGAGCCGTCGGCCTTGAAGCCTATTGCATTCCAGTCTGTGGCACTGTTGCTGATTAATTTTCCTTCATGGATAACAATTCCGATAGGAACGCCATTGGCTAAATGATAGAAGTCGCCGTTAATGCCGCCCAGAACCGTGACCCCCTGCTGTTCTACAAGATAGGAGGTACTGCTTAAGGTTTTCCGGCTGTTAATGCTGTTCCCAAACGCAGTCATGACCATGGCATCAGATGTTTTGGGGTTGAAAGTAATGGTATGTCCGAGCTTGGGTGTGCCGTCAGGGTTCCTTCCCTGCCAGTTATTGAGGACAACACCTTTGCCTATCTCCCGTTCTTCATTAAAGAAGATATGTGTTGAGGCAAAATCTGTGATATAAGCCCAAGCACTGTCTCCAATAAATATGGTAAAAATCAGGGATAACGCTAGAAATGCTGATAAAAATCTTTTTGTTCTGCTTTTAAAATTTTCTCTCATGTAAAAACCTCCTGGAAAAGAAAGACCCCGCCGTATCTTATGTTTACATAGGACAGCCGCCTGAAAAAATCTTTCGCACTGCCTTATGAACCTTGTTTATTCAGGCTTTTACCTAAGCTTACCATAAAAAAACAAGGTTAGACAGGCTTTTTATATTAACAGTGTGTTTCGATTTTATTACGATAAAGAAACTTTAAAATATTAGGCATAGTATCCCGATGCCGGTTTATGGTATGATGTAAAAAGCTCATGTTCAAATTTTACTATATATGGTTTTGCTGTAAAAATCAAAGAGCCGGATATTCAGCACCAAGTCCATAAGGTTTTTTAAGTTCACGAATGAACGGTTCAATGATTTTAGCACCATGAGTGATGTTTCGTACGCCCTCAAGAAAATCCGTCCTGGATTTTATTCGGCAACTCCGCGATCCTGCTCCGCTGACGTACCGAAATATCACTCTGGCGCTCATGCGCTAAATTCAATTAACTATGGATATCTTGCCAAATTGAAAGGATGGTATTATGTTCTGTAACAAATGCGGCAATGAGCTGCCTGAGGGTGAAAGCGTCTGCACCTCCTGCGGCTCCACGCAGATCAGTCCCACCGCCGGCCTGCAGCCGGAACCCAGCCCGGACGGCACAAAAGCAACCGCGCCGGAAGCTCCGGCATTCTCTCAAATGCCGGAAGAACCCCATAAGCAGCCTAAAACAAAGCGACCGTTTATAAAAGTCTTCATCGGCATTATATTAGCATTAGTTCTGCTTTCAGGCATTACAGTGCTGGGCTATTATACCTTTCTGCCGGCAAAGCCTACTTTGCTGGTCGCAGAGTATTTTACGGGCCTGAAAAGTTATAAAATCCTTGATAAACGGCTGACTCTCTATCACGAAAAGGTGGTTAAACCCCGCTATGAAAATTCCGTCAAAAAGGACCATCAGTTGAGCCTTTCAACCGATACCGCCAGTCTGGGGCAATTTGGCATTCCGGCCGATATGGCTGATATGATGCTTTCAGCCCTCCATAATATATCTTTAAAATATGGCTATTCTCTTGACCTTAAAAACAAGAAGGAAACGGTTCATATTGGTGCGGACCTGTCAAACGCCCCGATTCTCACAGCCAATTTATACTTGGATGATACAAAATTTGGGTTGGGGCTGCCCCAGCTCTTTCAAAAGACTATTATAGGTGATTTCAAAAACCTCGATAAGCTGGCTGAGGTTTTTCCCGACCTGGACCCGGAGATTCTCGAGATCTATGAAAACACAGATCCGTGGATATCGGCACGCCTCTACGACGAATTAAAAATTGACAGAAACAATCTGAAGAAGTTTATGTCCACTTATGGCAAGGAACTGATCACCAACATCGATTCTCGAAACATGTCCATTAAAAGAGGCCAAAGCACCGAAATTTTAAATAAGAATGTAAAATGTCAGGAAGTGACCATAGTACTTGACCAAGCTGCCCAGAAGAAGATTTTTTCAGGGATGCTTACAACGCTCCGGCAGGATAAAAATGCTTTTGATCTCATCATTGGCAATTTAAATATAATGGTTAAGATCCTTGGTGAAAACAAAGTTTATAGTCAAATGTTTTCAGACGCCGGAATAGCAGAGGCCATTACTATGGAAGACTATAAAGAGGCCCTCATAAATCTGGAGAGCTCCATCGCAGAGGCCTCACTTCCCGAAGAAATAATTGTAAAAGCCTATATAAGGAACCTCGAAATTGTTAAATACGATTTTGTCTTCACTCAAGATCAGGAAGAAATCCGCCTTACTTTGGAGAGCAGCCTTCACGATCTGTCTTTTGAACAAAAGATGACGTTGTCGGACAATGAAGATAATAGTGCAAGCTTAGTACTCAGCAATATTTACGAGGAAGCATCCGACACTTCCGATTTTAACATGTTATTGAATATCGATACAGACAGGGACGAAAACAGCGGGAATGTCCATCTTGCCATTGCATCGCTGGAAGATCTTGTGGATGGCAAGGAGGTTCACCACACTCTTAATAGCACTTTATCCTTCGATATGATGTCCTATGATACCGTTCAGCAAGGTGAAATTACTCTGGCTCTTGAAGGAACCAACATGCGGAAGGACAAAAACCTCGTGACTGGAAGCAATTATACCGGCGACTTGAGATTAAAGATGCCGAATATTATTCCGGGTTCCATATATATAGGCTTTGCCCTGGACACCACGGCTGAATATGGACAAAAAGTCGAAATACCCGAGCTCAGCAAAGAAGAAGTGCTGGATATTGCTGTTGCCGAGCAGGAGGATTATGAGCGATTGACCAATGAAGCTTATGAAAAAATAGGATCATTTTTTACATTGTTCAATAATTTTTGACAATTTTCTTATAAACAGCACCAGGCTTTAATAAAAATCTTTTTGGAACCCTGTTATTTCTTAATAAAAAAAGCAGCCCAACACGGGTTGCTTTTTTTATTAAGAATGAGTACTGGTAATATTCTCGCCAAACAGGCAGGGATATTACGGTAGATTATTTCTTTTTTGCCTTAGTTGCAGCAACTTTTTCTTTGAGTTCTTTGCCGGCCTTAAAAACGGGAGCTTTAGAAGCAGGAATTTTGATCTTAGCCTTAGTGCGAGGGTTTACGCCGGTGCGTGCCTTGCGTTCTCTAACGTCAAAGGTACCGAAACCAACGAGAGTAACCTTTTCACCTTTTGCCAAGGAACCACTGACGCTTTCAATAATCGCATCAAGAGCAATCCCCGCGTCCTTCTTTGTCATCTCCGCCTTTTTGGCAATCGCATCAATAAGATCAGCCTTATTCATGTTAACTCTCCTTTCGGATATTTATGGCACTATCTGCCAAATCGTTTATACCCATATTATTGCATAAACCAACAGTAAAAGCCATCTTTTTTGAAAATTTTTTTTACTTTTTTTTGAAAGATTGTTTACAACAGCAGATTCAAGGACTTGCAAATCTCAAAACCCGCATTATTAAACAATTTCATTATTCCCGATTTTTTGCGTTTAAATCTATTGCCAAGAAATTTTTTTATGCTGAAAGGCAGAAATAAGGAGTCTGACGACCTCACTTGTATTTTTTTATATTTATGTTTATACTGAAATAAATAAACAAAGTGGATGGATTAATGATGCTTTTTATTTCAGATGGGGAACGTATTCATTATGGTTTTTCTCAGAAATTAATTAAAAATAGCAATTCCACCTTACTTTTTAATCTGATTCGTAAGGAGATGCCCATTTCTCGTGCGGCCTTAGCCAAAAAGACACGCCTGTCCCCAACTACCGTATCCATACTTATAGACGAAATGATACAGAACAAATGGATCTGTGAAACCGGCCCGGGCGAGAATTCAGATCGCGGACGAAAGCCCATTCTGCTTGAAGTTAACGCATCCCGCGGGTATGTCATTACAATAGAAATATACAGCGGCGGCTATAAGTGCACACTCTATGACATATGTCTCAAGAAAATAGGAGATATCGGCGTGCGCATGGCCACCTACAACAGCCGGGATATCTGCAGCACCATCTCTGAACTACTAGAAGCCAAGCATATCGTCCATGACCGGCTGATTGGCATCCATGTGATATTTCCGGGGCTGTTTGACGCTGAGACCGGAAAGCTGCGCTTCTCCGTTGTGATACCCTTTGACGAAATGGTGGATACCAATGTGGTTGAGGTATTAAAAGAGCAATTTGCCAAGGCCATTGTAATGATCAGCAACAATGGCGGTGTCATTGCGTTCTCAGAATTTATTGCAGAAGGGGACAATGCCGGTGTACCTCTGCTTTCCGTCAATATTGATGAGGGCATCAGCGGCGGAATGGTGCTCAATGATGCCCGCAACAATACAAAGATATGCCTTCCCCTGGAAATCGGCCATATTATCGTAGATAATGACGGTCCCCCCTGCAAATGCGGCAATCGCGGATGTCTAGAGACACTTTGCTCGACACCTGCATTGTTTCATGCATTAAACGAGAGAGCAGGGCTGGGGCTTAAATTCCGTGAAACATTCGGAGCGGAATGCAACCACGCCGCCATGGAAATCGCCGCTTCACATTTTAGGGCAAAAGATCCTAAAGCAATGCCTGTATTCCAGGATTATGTGTATAAACTGTGCTGCGGCCTGGTAAGTGTTGTAAATCTCTGTAATATCAAATGCATCCATATAGGCGGGTCCATTAGCAAGCTGGGCAGCGATTTTGCCGATCTAATACGCCAAACGCTCAGGGAACATTTTGTCATGCTGAATGCTTCCCTGGATATATCCCTGGAGCTATTCTCCAACGACAATGAACGCATTTGCCGGACAGCCGCCATCATGACCATGGACGAATTGTTTAAAAACAGCTAGCCAAATAAATGCCCGCCGGTTAACAAATTCTGCCCGGCATCAAAACCTTATAGTTTTACAACGATGCCCTCTTCCAAAGACTTTTTAATGGCGAGGATAATTTTCAGCACCTGCCTCGATTGAGCGGGAGGCACGGGCACTTCCGTTTCTTCCTTCACAGCATGAATAAAATCGCTGATCTCACCCACAAACATATCCTTCTGCTCAGCCTCGATATGCATAGCCCCTTCCTCTCCGGCGGGATAGTAGACCAAATTGGATCCCTGTTCCCCGTCTTTGATGTTGTGGCCGGCTGTCAGTGAATAGGCGATAGTTCCGTTGTCTCCGCAGCCGCGGAATTCAATGGAAAACGGAAACGGTCCTGTCATTTCCAGCGATGTCTCGCAAATGGCATTGGTGCCGTCCTCCCAGGTCAAATTAGTGCTGATGTGGTTCCAACAGCCGCTGGGGCTTTTCCAGCCATTGGCATATACCTGGCAGGGCATGCCAAACAAGCTGTACAAATAGTCGATATCATGGACATTCATATCATATAATCCGCCGCCGCTGATCTCCGGCTTGCGGTGCCAGGTAGACCAATTGGGATGCTGCGCCAGCCTTTTTTCATAGATCATATGAATATTCCCAAGTTTGCCCTGCCTGATATAATCCTTGATGGTAATGAATTCCGGCCACCAGCGGGCCACCTGCGCCACCATGAAATATACATTATTTGCCTTGCAGGCGCCTGCCATGCGGTCAAAGGATTCCAAATCGAAAGTCGCAGGCTTTTCACAAAGCACATGACATTTTGCGCCGGCGGCCTTGACCACAAACTCCTCATGGAGATTGGTCGGCGTGCAGATATCCACGGCATCGATCTTTTTGGCGGCCAGCGCTTCGTCCAAAGTGGCGTAATATGTACAATCTCCGCCTGCCGCTTCAACGGCCTTTGCCCCTTTTTCCGCACTCCTGTTGATAACGGCAACAACCTTTGCATCGGGAATTTTTTTATAAGCCTCAATATGTGCCATACCGATAAAGCCTGCCCCTACAAGTGCTACATTAAACATTTCTTTCACCTTCCTCTTATTTAATATATTTAAGCCAAACCACATGCGGCTTACAGCCCTTTACTGAATCTGCCCGTTCCTTTTAAAGGATTTGATGCCTTAATCTTTATGGAAGCAGGCGCTTCGTGGTCATGCGAAGATAGTTGCGATTGAGGCGGAAACCCTCGGCATAGGCAACCCCGCACTGGTATCCCCGGACTTTCGAGCAGTTGCGGACCATGTCCATAAAGTCAATGCCATCATGCTCCTGCATCCATTTCAACTGGCTTTGATGAAGTGATAGCGCCTCCATTTTCAGCTCAATCACATCGCTGATGTCCACATATTCGGTGGGCAAAAAGTCTGCACCCGTTAAGGTATCCATATGGTAGAGCGGAGTCAGCGGTGCGGCGCCTATATTTGCCGGAGGGTCATAATGGACGCAGCTGGCCGCAAATGTTGCGCGAAATGCCGCATAATAGGTTTGCATATGGTCGTTCATATAATCCCGCCGATAATGTGTGATAACCACATCGGGCTGCACATCGCGGACCACTCTTGCCAGACGGAGCACCAAGCCGTCATTTTCCGAGCTCACATACAAATCGTTTATATCAATGGCATAATGGGCAGCGCCGATCAGCTTAGCTGCCGCCTTTGATTCATTGAGCCGTATCTTTTTAAGTTCATCGGGCTCGATCTCCACATGTCCCAGGTTGCCGTTTGCCACAATACAAACCGCGACATTATGGCCGTTCTTAATATATTTGGCCAAGGTACCATAACAGCCTATCTCTAAATCATCAGGATGGCATCCAATTGCTAAAACATTCATGAAATATAATCTCCCTTGCCTTTTATGAAAATTTATTAAAACCCTAGTAAAGTTTTCAGCGAAAGTCTGGCATTTATAATGGACTGGTACGGGAAACGCCTGTAATTGGGCAAGAACTCCACGATCACCCAATCATCATAGCCAATGCGGTGCACTGAAGACATCACCGCTTCGAAATCAACATCCCCTTCAAACAGATCCACGAACATGCCCAGACCGGCCTGCTCAAAACGGCAGTCACAAAAATGAAGCTTTTTAATATATTGGTCACCTAAAATATCAATCCATTGATCGGGATATCCTATATAGATAATATTGCCCACATCAAAGTAGGCGCCTACATAAGGAGAGTTGATTTCATCCAAAAACCTTTTAAACTCCAAAGGCGAAAGCAGGAACTTATTCCAGACATTTTCAATGCCCATGCTGACATGAGCTGCTGCGGCATATGGAGCCAGCAGCGACAAAGATCTCTGCGAATTTTCATAGGCCCTGTCATACCTCACGATACCGGGCGCAAAATTAGTGCCTACCCAGCCGGGAACGATAAGCACTGTATCGGCGCCAAACACAGCGGCAGCATCAATCTGCTTCCTTGCGATATCCCTTGCATACTCCACATCCCCTTTGTCATCACCGGCCAGATTATGCTCCCACATATTCCACGCGCCGACGGAACACACCTGCAAACCTATGTCATGGATCATTTGCCGAAGCTGCAGCATTTCCTTTTCGGTTGTTTTCATATTAAGCTGGCCATTTTCGCTTATCACCAGCTCTACGCCGTCATATCCGGCTTTTTTGCTCTGCTCGCATGCCTCCCGGATATCAACATCCTGACTGAATGTATAAAAGCTGACACCTAGTTTCATCTCACCCATTCTCCTTTTTATGCATTCACTGTTTTTTACGGGCATTTTCGATATTGCTGAGCACAACCGCCGCAACAATGATGGTACCGGTGATTACAATTTTTATATAGGCATGAACGCCTAGAATATCAAGGGCATTGGAAATAATACCGGTCAGCAGGCAGCCAAGAAATGCACCTAATACGGTTCCCCTCCCGCCTTCAAACGTGACGCCGCCAATCACCGCCGCAACCAGCGCATCTAGCTCATAGCCGGAACCAGCGCTGGCGGTGATCGCATTCAGTCTTGCGGCGAAAATAAGGCCGGCAATGCTTATAATGGCACCGCTTATGCCGTATGTAATGATTTTATAAAGATCCACATCCACGCCTGAAAGGTAAGCATTTTTCTCATTGCCGCCGATAGCCACAATCCTGCGGCCAAATTTAGTTTTGTTCAGTATGATAAACACCAGCAATACGATGGCAATCATAAAGATGACCATGAGCGGCAAAAAATTAAAGAGCTGGACTTTGCGCATAAAATTCAGTTTGTTCTGAAAGTTTATGAACGAACCTCCTGCAATCAGAAGTGAAATCCCATAAAAAATCTGGCTGGTGCCAAGAGTTATGATAAGCGGCATACACTTGGATTTAGCAATAATTACGCCATTGA
>DOHN01000104.1 GCA_003535195.1 Ruminiclostridium sp. | reverse complement strand
ACCGCTTTTAAGCTGATTTCAACCGTTGAAATCAGCTTAAAAGCGGTGGCGACCTCCGGAAAGTCTTCCCTTTCCGCTATTTTTGCGAATGCCGGATAAGCTTCGCTCCATTCCGCATGCTCGCCGTGTACGCCCGCTATTAGATTGTCTGCGGTGGATCCGGAGGATACCGGGTACCCTGCCGAAATATTGATATTGACGGGAAGCTTGCCCTGAAATCCTTCAACAATGAGATTGTAAAAAACCTTGGCATGGGCTCTTTCATTTTCGGCAGTCGTAATAAAAATATCCTTAATTTGCTTATAACCTTCCTTATCCGCTGTGCTGGCCGCAAAATAATACCGGTTCCGTGCCTGGGACTCGCCCGCGAAAGCTCTCATAAGAGCTATGGCCGTCTCTGTTCCTTCCAAACGCTTCATAAAAAAACCTCCAAACAAAACCTGTTCTTTAATAGTTCTCAGTATTAACGTTTCCGGAACAAAATATAACAGGCGGTCATAAAAGTAATTTGTTCTGTTCATAACGGCTCTGTTGGAATCTCCGGGCGGAGTTTGATATAATGGAATGAAAGCAGGTTTCCTGCAGCTAAAAATCGTGGAGGATGGCAATGAAAAAATATATTTTATCCCTGGATCAGGGTACCACGAGTTCAAGAGCTGTTCTTTTCAACGCACATGGAGAAATTATCGGAATTAAAAGCAGGCCTCTTACCCAGGCCTATCCCTATCCCGGATGGGTCGAGCATGACGGGGAGGAAATCTGGCATTCCCAGATGGAAGCCGTTTTTGACTGTTTGCATGCAACGGGAACAAACCCTGAAGAAATTGCGGCGATTGGTATTGCCAATCAGCGCGAGACGGTGGTAATATGGGATAAAATCACAGGAAGACCCATTCAACCGGCCATCTGCTGGCAATGCAGGAGAACCTCAGACTTTTGTACACAGCTTAAAAAACAGGGCTATGAAGATCTTATCAGGGAAAAAACCGGATTGATCATTGACGCCTATTTTTCGGGGACAAAAATAAAATGGCTGCTGGATCATGTGGAGGGCGCAAGAGAGCAGGCCCGTCAGGGCAGGCTTTTAGCAGGTACGATGGATAGCTGGCTTATCTGGAATCTGACCGGCGGAAAATGCCATGTGACGGATTATACCAATGCCTCGCGCACCATGCTCTATGATATTTACCGGCTCAAGTGGGATGAAGAGCTGCTGGAGCTTATGGATATCCCTGAAACGATGCTGCCCCGGGTAGTCCCTTCGTCAGGAATGGTAGGAGAGACTTATGCTGAGCTTTTCGGGACATCAATACCCATCAGCGGCATAGCCGGAGACCAGCAATCGGCACTTTTCGGCCAGACCTGCTTTGATGAAGGGAGCAGCAAGAATACATACGGCACCGGCTGCTTTATACTGATGAATACCGGTAAAAAGCCCGTGCTTTCAAAAAATAATCTTTTAACCACTATTGCCTGGGGCATGAATGATGAGATTACGTATGCCCTTGAAGGCAGCGTGTTCAATGCCGGCGCCGCCATACAGTGGCTTCGGGATGAGCTGAAAATGATCGGGTCGCCCCAGGAGGCGGATCTCATTGCCGAAAAAGTTCCTGATACCGGCGGAGTTTATGTGGTGCCGGCTTTTACAGGGCTGGGCGCACCCTATTGGGATATGTATGCCCGGGGATCTATTGTCGGACTTACCCGTGGAAGCACCAGAGAGCATATTGTCCGCGCAACGCTGGAATCCATTGCGTACCAGTCCCTTGATGTATTCAATGCCATGATGTCCGATTCGGGCGCGGCGATAAAAGAACTAAAAGTGGATGGGGGAGCGAGCAACAGCCATTTCCTCATGCAATTTCAGGCTGATCTGATGGGGATCGACGTTATAAAACCCATGACAGCCGAGACCACTGCGCTTGGCGCCGCGTGCCTTGCCGGACTTGGCATGGGTTTCTGGAAAGGTAAGGAGGAGATTAAGCTGAATTACCATATTGCAAATCACTTTAAACCGGCCATGGAACGGTCGAAGACCGAGATGCTCTATGCAGGCTGGCAGAAGGCGGTAAAACGCGCCATGGACTGGGTCTGAAAACCCTATTCCATCAATCGGACTCCATATAATCCATAATCATTTTGTGTATCACTGACTTCGCCGCTGGCCACTGTTTTGATAAAGCGCCCGGTAACCTCGGACTTGTTCCCGGAGCCTACTCCGCCCTCCAGGAAGAAGGAGGCAAAACCGGTTATCTGTACTGTGGAACGGCCGTTTACATCAAGTGTATCCACAATAATAACCGTTATGACCCGTGGACAGTCGGGCTCGAAATGATCAAAAGTACACCGGGGCGTATGAGTGCACTGATTGATGAGCTGGTTGACGCCGTCTTGGGTGGGGCCGCTCATATTGCCGGGCTCGGTTTGCACATAATCGCCCACCATCAGCCTTTCATTATAGCCTTCTACAATATTGTTAAGATATATCTTAGCCCCGTTGCCGCCAAGAGCGATGCCCCCGTAGTTGCCGCCGCTGCCATTGCCCCCGCCTCTCTTCAGGGTATATTGGGCTCCGAATTCCAGCTCCTGATCCTGTATGGCAAAAGGCCGCGTGCCACTGTTTACCGCTATAACGGGAAGAACCTTTCCTTTCACGGTAGCCTGGACATTCTCGGAGGAAAAGCCCAGAACCCTGGCAAGCCCAAAATTGACTTCATGGGAGGCTGTAACCCTTATAGCCGTTTGATCTTCGTCGATAGCCACATCGATGGGGCTATCCGCATATCCGTTTTCTCTGAAATACTCTGCAGCCCGGCCGGGTGCGTTTTCTGCATTGTATATCAGCTCCTGGGCCCCTGCCAGTGCAGCCGCATCAACGGCATTGGAAAGCTTGGCCCGATGGAGGGTCATCATGCCGATATCGGCCACCAGAGCCACAAAACCGAACAGAACAACCGCTGATAGCCCGAATATTACAAGAGTTGAGCCTTTCTGGCTCTTTAAGAGCTTTTTCATTAATATACACATCCTTTAAATAAGCTGGTGAATATATCCGAACGAATGAGGATATATTGTTCATGCAAAGCTTGCCCTAGCTTCTATCATAGATATTGGCGCACCTTAAACCTATCAAGCAGTGGTATTATTTTTATTGGTTCGTTAGTCCCATCGATTGCGTCGTTATATTTCAAAATTGTTACACCATGTTTACCTTTTGCAGAAATCTATACAATCTGTCGAAATATGGGTATAATAGGGACATACAAAGGTTTTCATATGGATGGATACGAGAGAAAAAGCAATGAGGTGTTTCGATGGGTCGGGGATCAAGATTTTTTACATGGATACTTGTCATTATAAGCGTTTTCATTATATTCTTTTCTGATACAAATGTATTGGCCGCCACTTATCCGGAAACGGTCAGGGTCGGACTTTATTTTGGTACTTCATCGGCCCCCAGTGTGGCGCTGAATTCTGCCGGTGGATTGGAACTCGGCTATTATAAAAATGGTGAATTTTCTGCTATATTGACCGAGGCGGGGAATAAGCAGATTATTATAAGAAAGGACTCCTATTTTATTAAATCTCCTTCCGGCGCTCTTACTGAATACAATCCCACCGAGGGCATTCCATACAGCGGAGAAACCTTTGGCCCTTATCACATTCAAATTGGAGAAAAGGTTTCCGACTATGCTTCAGCTCAAAGCTTTGCCAATCAGATAAAAGAATCGGGCATTTACGCATACCCTGTCTTTGAGGATGGCTGGTTTGTTTGGACCGGGTTTTACGGAGATGCCGGCAAAGCCGCCGCTGATGTAAAAAACCTTGCCTCCAAGCTGGATGCTTCGGATTTTACGGTAATAGAACCTGCAGGGAACCGTTTCATTGTATATAATTCCGACTTTGAAGCCCGATTGATCTATGGATCAAAAAACTTACGGCTGAGCGCACGCCCGAATTCATCCAACAACCCGAAGATATTATCTGTAAACGGCAGGCAGTATCGGGGTGAAATTGAGTTAAGGCGTTTTACCGACAGTGATATGACGGTTATCAATGTTTTGAGCATCGAAGAATATCTTTATGGCGTCGTTCCGGCAGAGCTTGAATCCACCGCCCCTATAGAGGCTTTAAAGGCCCAGACTGTCGCGGCCCGTACTTATGTCTATCTAAGCATGGGCAACTACAGCAAATGGGATTTTGATGTTGTAAATACCGTTGCTTCACAGGTATACGGGGGCTATGAACTGGAAAGAGCCTCCTCTAACCAGGCCGTCAATGAAACCAAGGGCACAAAGGTTTTATATAACGGAAGGCTTGCCTCTTTGTTTTATTTCAGCTCCAGCGGGGGGATGACCGAAGATAATACCAATGTCTGGGGCGCTGATATACCCTATTTAAAGAGTGTGGAGGACCCCTATGAATCCGGGAGCTCCTATAATTACAACTGGATCAAGACCTTTACTGCCGAAGATATAAAAATGAAGCTGTTTTTGAGTGGAGTAGAAATCGGCGATATCATTTCTATGACGGCGGAGGAATACACCCCGGCCGGCCGGGTCAATAAATTGAAGATAACCGGCACCAAGGATTCTATCATCTATTACAAGGAGGATATACGGAAGATTCTGGGGGACAGCGGAAGCTATCTTCCCAGCCGGATGTTTACCATCAATTCAGGAAACTCATCGGGCGGCGGTTCGGGCACCGGCAGTGTGCTATCCGTTGTGACAGCTGACGGCAAGTCCACCGTAAACTTAAATGGGGCGACGGTGGTATCGGCCTCCGGAACTTCTGAAATAAAATCCGTCCAATCCGGCGTAAAAATATTGGGGGCGGACTCTTCCGTCATTGCGGGCTCTTCCGGTACGAATGTTGCCTCCAATACATGGGTCCTTACAGGCAAAGGCTGGGGCCATGCTGTGGGTATGAGCCAGGAGGGTGCAAAAGGTTTTGCCCAAAAGGGTTATACTTATGATAAAATATTAATGCACTATTTTACCGGCGTAACGGTAGAATAAACTTATACTGAATACCATCACCCCCTAAGGAGGCAGAACATGCTCTGGATCATTACTGTGGTTGCTCTTATTGCATTGGATCAGTGGACCAAGTGGTTTTTTTATAGTCATCAAGCTTTGTTTGAAAGCTACGAGATTATCAAAGATTTTTTTTATCTTTCCTATTTAGAAAATCGCGGGGCGGCCTTTGGCATGCTCCAGAATTTCAGATGGGCATTTATTATTCTTACCATAGTGGCTGTGGGCGTCATGATCTGGTATTTTCTAAAAAATCGCCACGGCCTTTTGAGAGGTGCTCTCTGTCTTTTGATAGCCGGCGCTCTGGGAAACTTCATCGACCGGCTGTTAAGAGGGTTTGTTGTAGATTTCCTGCATTTTTATCCTTTCGGCTATGATTTTCCCGTATTCAATGTGGCCGATATTTGCGTCACGGTGGGAGTAGCCCTTTTGGTGATCTATCTGCTGTTTATTTATAAGGAACCGGAGAAAGAGAATCCGAAGGATATAGCCGACCCGCCGGTATCAGAGGTGGAAAATGGACAAAACCACCACTGAGATATTTATCACGACAGCTTTGGATGAAGGGCATCGTCTGGATACCTGGCTGGTGGAAAAGGCCGGTTCGGTTACCCGCAGCTTTATTCAAAAACTGATCGGAGAAGGATTGGTTACTGTTGACGGGGCTGTGGTCAAAAGCGGATTTAGGTTAAAGCCGGGAATGCATATTACCGTAAACAAGCCCGAGCCTGTTCCGCTGTCTTTGGAGCCCCAGAATATACCTCTGGATATTGTCTTTGAAGATCAGGATATCATCGTGATCAATAAACCTAAAAATATGGTTGTGCATCCTGCCGCCGGCAATTGGGAAGGGACGCTGGTCAATGCCCTTTTATACCATTGCAGGGATTCGCTTTCGGATATCAACGGCGTCATCCGCCCCGGCATTGTCCACCGCATTGACAAGGATACCACAGGCCTGCTGGTCGCCGCCAAGAGCAATGAAGCTCACTTAAATCTTTCGGAGCAAATAAAGGCTCATAAGGTCCAGCGCATTTATGAGGCCATTGTTGACGGAGTAATCAAGGAGGATTCCGGTAAAATATCGGCGCCCATAGGGCGGCATCCAACCAACCGGAAAAAGATGTCCGTCAACAGGCTGAACGGCAAGCCTGCTATCACGCATTATACTGTTTTGGAGCGGTTTAGGGGGTATACCCACCTGCAGCTTAGCCTGGAAACAGGGCGAACCCACCAGATCAGGGTGCATATGGCTTCCCTTGGGCATCCCGTAACCGGTGACACGGTATACGGTAAAGCATGCAGCCTGATGGACACGGAGGGACAGGCTTTACATGCCAGGTACCTGAAGCTGACCCATCCTGTGACCGGTGAGAGAATGATTTTTGAGGCGCCGCTTCCCGATTACTTTAATCGGCTGCTGGAGTTGCTTTCATAGAAAAATATGGGCATTTTTTGATGAATATTCATAAACTTTTTTAATAGACAGAGCTGAAGCAATATTATATAATTCATGTGACTACTTTGTGAGGTGATAGAATTTGGAAACTCAACACATTGTTTTTAATGTGGAGAATATGAATTGTGAAAGCTGCAGACAGAAGATTCAATCATCATTAAGCCAGCTAAACGGAATTTACCAGGTTATAGTGGATTTGAATACCAAGCATGTTGCAGCTGAATATGATGAAGAAAGGCTGGATATAAGTACTATAAAAGGAACTATTGAAGATCTTGGCTACAAAGTGAAATGAAGCGTAAAAATTTTTGTTAAATGCCTGTCCGCTATAAAAGGACGGGCATTCAAGTATATACTCGGCTGTCTGGGAATTAATCCAAAAGGAAGGTGAACACATGCATACGATAGGCAATATTATCTGGATTCTGTTTGGCGGATTTATATCGGCTCTTTTATGGATCATTGCAGGTACGCTTTGCTGTGTTACCATTGTGGGTATACCGTTTGGAATACAGTGCTTTAAGATTGCTTCCCTGGTCTTTTGGCCTTTCGGCAAAGAAGTGGATATTGGCAGATTTGGCCTGGGCGGTTTTATAGGCAATATTCTCTGGATTATATTATTGGGCTGGGAGCTTTTCCTAAACCATTTTATTCTGGCGCTGCTTTTTTGTATTACCATTATCGGCATCCCTTTCGGCAGACAGCATTTAAAGCTTGCCAAGCTTTCCATACTTCCTTTTGGCGCCAGAATTTACGGCTAGAAGCCGTTTGTTAAGGGGGATTTATGTGATCGGGTTAATGGGGGGGACCTTCAATCCTATACATTACGGACATCTTTTAATGTGCGATACTATAAGGGAAGAATTTAAAATCGAGAAAATTATTTTTATGCCGGCGAAAAATCCGCCCCATAAAGACCTCACAGAAGTTGTAAACGCCGGTGACAGATTTGAAATGGTGCGGCTGGCCATAAAGGATAATCCGCACTTTGAAGTGAGCGACATAGAAATGAAGCGCCCGGGAGCTTCCTATACGGTTGATACATTAAGGGCGCTCGCCGGTATCTATGGGCCTGACAAGAAGCCGGGGCTCATCATAGGAGCGGATTCGCTGCTGCAGATCAAGGCATGGAAAAGCTATCAGGAGATTCTATCACTGGCTGTTATGATTGTGGCTTCAAGACCGGATACGGATGAAGAGAGGCTGGCGAAGACGATTGACGAGCTGGAGCAATTCTATCATGCTCAAGTTTTAAAATCATCCAGCCGGGCCATGGATTATTCCTCTACGGAAATCAGAGAAAGAGTGCATAGGGGATTATCCATCAAATACCGGGTTCCGCCCGGAGTGGAAGCCTATATTTATGAGAAAGGACTTTACCGGTAATGAGTTAGGAGAAACTATGACAATCGAAACCATCATGCAAAAACTGAAGCTTGAGCTGGATGCTGTGAGGTATCAACACTCCGTCAATGTGATGGAAACCTCCGAATTACTTGCAAGGCATTATGGGGCAGATTTAAACAAGGCAAGACTGGCAGGAATACTCCATGACTGCGGAAAAAACTATAAAGGGGATAAAGCGAGGGAATATATACAGAAAATCGGGTATGAGGCAGACCGGGTAGAATTGATCCAAACCCGCCTGCTTCATGGCGTTATTGGTGAACATCTTGCTAAAACGGTCTACGAAGTCACAGATACGGAGGTTTTGAATGCCATCCATTGGCATACGACAGGAAGACCGGGTATGACTCTATTGGAGAAAATTATTTATTGTGCGGACTACATTGAACCGCTGCGAAATTTTCAAGGCATAGAGAATTCCCGTAAATCAGCCTTTGAGGATTTGGACCGCTGTGTGGTAGATTGCGCCGACAGCACCATCCGGTATATAGTGGATAAAGGAGTTTTGCTTCACGGAAAAACAGTTGAAACGCGCAATTATAGCCTTATGCTTTTGAAAAAAAAAATTAGCTGAAAAAGGTAGGGTGTCATATGGAGTGGTATGTTTTTCAATTTGATGCTCAGTGTATGTTGGTTGTGCTGACAAGACTTCTTGCGGCTTGTCTAATGGGCGGCGTTATAGGCTTTGAGCGGGAGTATTCGCGGAATACGCCGGCCGGCTTCAGAACTCATATCCTGGTGAGTCTGGGATCCTGCCTGGCCATGTTGATTTCCCAGTTTGCTTATACAGCCTATGCGGGTTTTGCCGATGTGGATCCCACGCGTATCGGTTCTCAGGTGGTCAGTGGTATAGGCTTTTTGGGGGCCGGGGCCATTATTCGCCATGGCGTTTCAGTGAAAGGGATTACCACGGCTGCCAGTATTTGGGCCGTTGCCTGCGTGGGTTTGGCCTGCGGCATTGGATTTTTTGTGGGGGCGGCTGTTGCAACCGCCATGATCTGGGCCGTGCTCATCTATCTGAAGCTTCTGGAAAAAAAGCTGTCCTATAGAATCAGAACCAAAACCCTTGCAGTTGAAGCCGTCTCCAATATACATATTATACTTTCTTTAAACAGAATTTTCAGGGATTCGGAGATCGTTATCAAAAGCCTGGAGATATCGGAAAGCTCGGAGGAACAGATACAAAAGATCCTGTGCCAGTTTGAATTTGGCAAAAGAAATTTGGATTTTGCGGAAATTGTCGCTAAAATAAAAGAGATTGATGGTGTTCTTAAGGTTTCCATTTAGGAGACCGAATGAAGGGAGTTGCTTTTTTTTGGAACAAAAAAATAGGGGCGCGCTGAGAGAAATCATGGAATGGGTGTTATTGATCGTAACAGCCTTTCTGATTGCATCTGTTGTACAAAGCGAGCTGTTTGCCCTTACAGAGGTCAATATGAGTTCAATGAGAGATACACTGGTTCCGGGGGATAAACTGATCATGAATAAGCTGGCCTATGTGGCCAATGACCCAAAACCCGGAGATATTATTATTTTTCTTAGGGACGAACCTGTAAACGGTGTTTTAGGCAGGGCCTCCATCTATATCACCGATATTAAGAAAAAGTTTCATAAAGAATTCCGGAGAAACCGGCTTATTAAACGTGTAATAGCGGTTCCCGGAGATGAGATTGAAATCCGTGACAATATTGTTTATATAAACGGCGTGGAGCAAACAGAAGAATATGCCCGCATCGATCCGGACGAAAACATTATCCTGAACGGCAACGTGGAAAAAATGACGGTTCCGGAAGGAAAGCTTTTTGTGATGGGTGATAACCGGGGCGAAAGCATGGACAGCCGGGGCTTCGGCGTCATCGACAGCTCCTGGGTGGAAGGCAGAGCCGTATTCCGCCTGCTCCCCTTCAATAAATTTGGAGCTATTAAATAATCATGCCGGCACCTATTTATGAGATGCTTATAAAATACAGGGAAAGCAGGCCCCTTGCTTTTCACATGCCGGGCCATATACTGGGCAGGGGCCTCAGCGAACCATTCAAAGAGGCGGGGAGCCTGGATATTACTGAGATCCCCGGCGCCGACTGCCTGCATGCTCCTCTTGGCGTGATTCGTGAGGCTCAGGAGCTGGCCGCCAATTGCTTTGGTGCGGATTTTTCCCTTTTCCTGGTCAATGGCTCCACTGCGGGCATACATACCATGATCCGGTATGCGGTAAACCCCGGCGGAAAGCTGATTATAGGACGGGATTGCCATATCTCGGCATTAAATGCGCTGGCTCTGGCCCATGGAGAACCGATATTTGTAGCGCCGAAAGTGGACCGGGAGCATCAAATTCCTGTTGGAATAACGGCTGAAGATGTGGAGGAGGCCTTGAAGGCTCATCCGGATGCACAGGGGATCCTGGTCACAAGGCCTAATTATTATGGCATGGCCCAGCCCTTGGCCAAGCTTGCCGGGCTGGCCCGGCGGTATCAAATTCCGCTTCTGGTCGACGAAGCCCACGGCGCCCATTTCAAGTTCCACCATAATTTTCCGGATACGGCTATGGAGCTGGGAGCCCATCTCTGCGTGCAAAGCCTTCATAAAACTCTGCCGGCTTTCACACAAACGGCAATTCTTCATGGGAAAAAAGACTATGTAGACCGAAGAAGAGTTGAATTGACGGCATCCATGCTTCAAACCACGAGTCCCTCCTATTTATTGATGGCTTCCATAGACCAGGCCCGTGAGCTGATGGAAAGGAATGGCGGGAGCCTTTACGATGGGCTGTGGGAGAATATACGGTCCTTTGATGCGAAGCTTGTCAAAACCACCTGTCTTGAGCGGGTGACGACGCCCGGAAAAGAGGTAGAGGCGGACTTTTCACGGATTGTTCTTGACTTTGCGAAGACCTCTCTCAGCGGCTTTCAGGCCGAGGAACTCCTACGGGGGAAATACGGCATTGTTGCTGAAATGGCTGATTTAAGACATGTAGTGCTTATTGCGACACCCTTCCATATAGATCATGACTTTGACCGGCTTTTGACTGCTCTTCAGGAGATGTCAAGGGATTACGGCGGCTGTCAAAAAGGCCGCGAGCCTATACTGTGGCCTGTAGACATTCCCGAGAGGGTGATATCTCTAAGCGAGGCCTTGTTTTCCGAAAAGCGCCAGCTGCCGGTCCAGAAATCGGAAGGGGCTATCGCTGCGGATTCTCTGATTCCTTACCCGCCGGGAATACCGCTTGTAAACCCGGGTGAGAGGATAACAGCGGATATTATTCAATATATCTGTCTTCTTTTAAGCCAAAACTGTCCTGTTCACGGCGTGGATGGGGGTAAAATACAAATTGTCGATACAGGTGCGATGAACAAGATATAAGAGGAGGAGAGAGTTTGAAAGGCAAACTCATTATTATAGAAGGGGTTGACTCCAGCGGAAAGGCTACTCATGCCGAAAAATTATACCAGCGGCTGTTATTGGAAAACTATAATGTCAGAAAAATTCAGTTTCCCAACTATGCGAGCAATTCGTCTGCATTGGTTAAAATGTACTTAAACGGCGAATTTGGCAAAAAGCCCGAAGAGGTGAACGCTTACGCTGCCTCAACTTTTTTTGCTGTGGACCGGTACGCATCCTATAAAACCTGCTGGCAGGAATTTTACGAAGACGGCGGTATAATTATTTCAGACAGGTATACCATGTCCAACATGATCCACCAGGCCTCAAAAATTCAGAGCGCGGAAGCGAAAAAAGAATTTTTAGGCTGGCTCTGGGACCTGGAATTTGTTAAGCTGGGTATACCGGTGCCGGACTGTGTAATTTTTCTCGATATGCCTCCCGAGTATGGACAAGACCTGATGAAAGACCGCAAAAATAAGTTTACCGGTAAAAGCGAGAAGGATATTCACGAAAAAAGCGAAGGATATTTGATCAATTCGTACAAAAATGCCTGCAGCATAGCCGAAGCCTATCAATGGAACAGGATCTTCTGCGTCAGGGACGGTGCGATAAGAACCATTGAAGACATCAATGACGATATCTATTTTGCAGTGGAGAAATCCATAATGTGAGGTGCAGGTTGGAGGAATTATGGCATTAAAGGTTGATGGGAACTCGGGAAGAAAGCCTCCGAGAATTAGCAGCCGTACTGAACAGGATACGGGAAGAGTGAAGGGGAAAAGCAGCCCTCAGTTCAGTACGCAATTAGACAGGCATTTTTCAGAGAATCAGGAGGAAGAGCTCAAAAAAATGGCCCAGGAAATTGAGACGGCGGGGAAGCGGCTTTCCGAGCATATTGATATTTCCGATCTGAAAGCCTACAAACGCCTGATCAGCGAATTTCTGGATAATGCCATAAGGAGTTCCTCCAGCTTTTCGAAGGACAGCTTTTTAGACAGAAGGGGCAGGCATCGTGTTTTTGCAACGGTAAAAACCATTAACGAAAAACTGGAGGAGCTGACCAAGCAGGTTTTAAGCGCTGAGCGTGATAATCTGGTAATACTGGGCCGTATTGAGGATATCCGCGGCCTTATTCTGGATTTGATATTATGAGTAAGGGGGTATTGAATGGATTTTATCGGCCAACAATCTATTATTGAAAATTTTAGATGTAATATGGCACAGAATGCTTTAAGTCATGCCTATGCCCTTACCGGTCCTGCCGGCATGGGAAAAAGGACTCTTGCCCATTACCTGGCGGAAATGATGGTCTGCGCGGACACCGGAAAAGAAGCTCCCTGCCGGCGCTGCAGAGCCTGCAAGAGCTTTGAAGCGGGAATCAATCCCCAGGTTCAGGTGATCAGGAGTGAAACACAGAATATTCTAATAAGACAGATCCGGGAACTGATTGATGATATCGGCATCCGTCCGGCATCGGGACGCAAGGTATATATTATTGAAGGGGCGGAGCGCATGACGCCCGACGCCCAGAACTGCTTTTTAAAGACATTGGAGGAACCTCCGCCCTATGCGGTCATCCTGCTGACCGTTTCCAATTTTGAATCTCTGCTGGTTACAGTGCGCTCCCGCATCGTTCATACCAGACTTGAGCCCTATTCCATAGAGGAGCTTGCAAAAATTGGGAGAGCGAACGGAAAAGACCTGACGGGAAAGGAATATCTTGTCCACTGGAGCCAGGGGGTGCCCGGAAATCTGCTGAGGCTCCTGGGCGATACGGAATTTGAAGAAAACCGTAAAGCAGTCATGGAATTTGTCTTCCATGATGACGGTTTTTCAAATTTAAAGCTGAATCAATACCTTTCCAGGAAAAAGGAATTATTTCCGGAATGTATGAATATATTGGAATCCATATACCGGGATGCGCTGTTGGTGCTCTGCAATGTGGAAGACGGGTTGATTAATTCGGATAAAAAGAATAATATAATAGAGTATGCTAAATCCCATAAACCTATAGAATTAACAGAGAAGATTTCAAAAATACAGGAGATCAGGAGCAGCCTGAAACGAAATATGAATTACCAGCTCGCCGTCGATATGGTGACGCTGGAAATTTAAAGTTGGCAGGTACTTTGGAGGATAATAAATGGTAAATGTTGTAGGCGTCCGTTTTAGGACTGCGGGTAAAATATATTATTTTGATCCTTGTGAATTTATCTTTGAAAAAGGCGACATGGTCATTGTGGAGACTGCAAGGGGCATTGAATGCGGTGAAGTTGTGGTCGCCAACCATGAGGTAAAAGACGAGGATGTGGTTGCCCCTTTGAAAAATGTCATCCGTAAGGCGGATGAAGAGGATTTAAAGCATGTGCAGGAAAATCATACAAAAGAAAAAGATGCCTTTGCTATTTGCCTGGAGAAGATCAAAAAGCATGGGCTGGAAATGAAGCTTATTGATGTGGAATATACTTTTGACAATAATAAAATCCTTTTCTATTTTACGGCTGACGGGCGGGTTGACTTCAGAGAACTGGTGAAGGATCTGGCGTCTGTTTTCCGTACGCGCATTGAGCTGCGTCAGATCGGCGTGCGCGATGAGGCGAAAATGATGGGGGCCATAGGCGCTTGCGGCCGCCCTTTATGCTGCAGTACACATCTTGCGGAGTTCCATCCGGTTTCTATAAAAATGGCAAAGGAACAGAATTTGTCACTGAATCCTACTAAAATATCAGGAATATGTGGAAGGCTTATGTGTTGTTTAAATTATGAACA
>DOHN01000136.1:48806-54298 GCA_003535195.1 Ruminiclostridium sp. | reverse complement strand
CGCGGGTGATGCCATAAATCGCTCTCGACTTTCCAGTCGAGGAGCGGAAACTTTATTTCAAGGGTAACAGTCAGCACCGCACTCAAAATAGCGAACAACACAGCAAATACAGGCATTATCGGTGAAAAACCACCCACTATTAACCGCCAAGCCGTTAAATAGAACCCGCAAGCGATGGTGTTCATGACCGTGACAAACAAGGCGTAGGGGAGCAGAATGCAGTCGGTCTGCCGTGGCAAGAGCCTGATCTGTCGATACAATGCCCTGTCGCTTGACAAAAGAATGCCGAGGGGCGTATTCAGGCACATCAGAGCAAACCCCATCGGGAGGAAGTTTAAAAACGCGCTCTTGCCGATGGACGCAGCGAACACGCATCCGAACGCCCACAGCATGACTGTGTTAACAAGATAGTTCTTATTGTTCAGCAAATACCGCAGAAGATAAATGATGAAATTGTGTCTTGTGCGGTTGATGTAGTGGTAACCCGCTATTTTCTTTTCAGAGCGGAAAACAAGCGGATATATTGCTGCTCCGCTGACCGTAAAGCACATGAAAAAGCCAATGACCGCCGATAAGCGAACCGTGCTTACCGCCAAATATCCAATCAGCAGTAGCCCTGCTTTGGTGAGCAATGTGTAGAGCGCGACCGAGACATAAAAAGCTGCATGAAACGCAAACGGGTTCTCCGGCAGCATAAGCTGTCCGCGCAAACTGTCTGCGGTGTCGTCTGATGACAGCACCTGCGCAAAGCCGCTGACCGTTATAAAAACGGTTGTGAGCCACAGGACAGGCGGCGCAATTTCGAGCCTGAACCCTGACGAACGCAGGGAAAACAGCACGATAGTCCAAATCAAAAGGGCTTTTGGAACACGCTCATATTTCGCGCCCATAAACTTTTTCAGGTTGGCATTAAGAATCCGTGTCATTGAGCGCCCCCCGAATCTGCCCCGCGTCAATTTGCCCATGGGTAAATTCACGGCTAATTTGGCCGTTTTCCAACACAAGCACTCGGTCGGCTGTCAGGCAAATGCTCTCCAAAACGTGGGAGGAAAACATCACCGTGCCAAACTGGCGATAGCCGTTTATGAGCGAGTACAGGTATTCCGTGCTTTGGAAGTCCAAGCCGTTTACAGGCTCGTCAAGCATCAGCAGGGGCAGGCGCAGGGCAAAGCCTGTAATTAAGAACACCTTCCGCTTGTTGCCTGTTGATAAGTCCCGAATCAGCACCCGTCGATAATCCCCAAAGCCGAACCCATTCACCAACTCGTCAACCCTCGCTTGATCGGAGGTCTTTTGATAAGCCGTGAAAACATGTGAGAGGTATTCGTTGAACGTATAGTATTGAAACGAAGAGTCCTCGGAAAACACGGTGTAACGGCGCGCCTTAAAAGTCCGATCGGCAAAATTCATGCCGCCGCTGTAATCCTTGTGAATGCCGGACAGCGTGTTAATGAGCGTAGTCTTACCCGCGCCGTTCAAACCGATAAGTCCCACGACCTCATTTTTCAGCAGCGTGAGGTTCAAATCCCTGATTACAGGACTGCCCTTGTGATACCAGATTTTCAGATTACTAATAGTGAGTAGATTGTCCATAGTACCGCCCCTACTTTTTTGTATCGCTCCTGAACGCCGGATACAGGAACGCCGCGCCGACGAGCAGGAATCCCACGCCTTGCCACCAGTCAGGGTTGCCGCGTACTAAAATAGTCACGCCAACTATCAACCAAATTGTGCCAATGACAATGCGGATAAGTTTATGCCCCATAATAGGACCTCCAATGAAGTGATAAATAGATCACATTATGTTATAAATATATCACCATCCGCTTTAAATATCAAGAAGCAAATTAAAATCCAGAACACGTCGACAATATCTTGGCCGGAAACAAGCGTTTTGAGTTTCGGAAGACCAGATGCAAAGAGAATATTGATGCTATCGTGATTTACGCAACAGCCCCCATCATGCAAGTCGTTGCAGAAGTCGAAGTTACTGGCATCATCGAGGGAACACTCCAGACTGTGTGGAAACGTACGGCCTATGCCGCTGGTATCGATAAGAGCTTTTTTGACAAATATTATAACGGCAGAGAAAACGCTGTAGCCTATGCACTAGGGCGCATCAAACGATATCGCAAACCATTAAAGCTATCCGATTTTGGAATCAAATCACCCCCGCAATCATATGTTTACGTTCGGAGTGAAATATGAAAAGGTGAGATCATAAACCAATACAAAAGGCATCGCTTCTTTATCTTTTGAGGGATAGAGCTGCAGCCGCTTCAGGTCAGTTTAGCATCACCGAATGGCTTTCTAAAATAAACCAGTCAATACTTGTATAGGAATGATGAAAATCTACTGCCATGCGTGGTATGATATCAATATTAAGTATTGGAACTACCGTGTTTATGTTTCGCAGAGGAGTCAACAATGGGAAATCACATGAAATGCTTTATTGATATTATTGCATTGATTATAATATACGCTGTTTTTCTTTTTAAAAAGTGGAAGGCAAGAGGAAAAGACATTTTGCTTGTAAATACACTTCTGTATGTGTATATCGCTTTGGTTCTTTATGTGACATTAATGCCTGTCATTGTCTCACTTCCGGCTATTTTTAATCATCCCTATGTGCCAATGCATATGTTGCCTTTTGACGACTATTTCTCAGGCAGAGGCGATGCAGAGCGGCAGATCTTGCTCAATGTAATTATGATGATTCCATTCGGGTTTTTAATGCCTGTCGTAAAAAGACAGAGTATGTTCGCTTGCGCACTGCGGACGTTTTTGTTCAGTCTTTGCATTGAGCTGCTTCAACCCTTGATTGATGGATTTCGATCATCTGATATAACAGATTTGATCACAAACACGGTTGGCGGAGTGATCGGGTATTTGCTATATTTGCTTTTTAAGCCGCTGATAAATACTCTGTTAAATCGCCTAAAGTCTAACTACACAAGATGAGTATAATGGGAAGTTATAGGGCATCCTTTTCTGGTAATAAATACATTAAAAAAGTAATTGAGGTAATACTTGCATGTCTTCATATAAACGTGATAAATTATGAGTAGAAAACATCCATAGCGGGATGCAGTCTATGGATGTTTCTATAATTGAATAAGCTGCTGAATCCAGAAATGGAGCGGGAGAACCAAATTTTGGGGTGAATCACGATTTTTTGTGTAGGGTGAACTTTCCATCCAAATCCGTCAGCTAATCTCGTAAGCGTTGAAAGCGAAGGTAAGTAATACCTTTATTTAGCGCTACAGAAATTTTTCTGTAGCTTTTCTATTTTCTCCCGTTTTCAGCAAAAGAGGAACGATCCAGTCAAGTGATCCAGTTATAAGCTTAATCAGTTGAAAATATTTCCATTATTGCCTGAAAGGAGGACAAGAATGAAACTTAAAATAGGATTGTTCGGATTCGGGAGAGCCGGTTCCGCCGTGGCAAAAGAAATCTTAAATGACAAGGAATGCAGTCTTATGTGGGTCATGCGCCGCACCGATAAATATGAGGGCAGCTATGCGAGCCATCTGTTCGGTCTTGAAAGGGACGAAGGAAAAATTGTTTCTTTGGTCCACACCGATCTGGAGCGTTTCTTTGAAGAAAACCCCGTCGATGTGATCATTGATTTTTCCGCCTCCTGCGCGGTTGCTGAATATCAGTATGCTGTAAAGTACGGTACCCGGATCGTCTCCGCCATTTCGAACTACGATGGGAAGGATCTGGAGCGCCTAAAGGAGCTGAGCCGCAAGACCAAGGTTCTGTACTCGCCAAATATCAGTATTGGCATCAACTTCCTCATCGAGGCGTCGAAGGTGCTCCAAAAAATCGCGCCGCAAGCGGATATTGAAATTATAGAGGAGCATTTCAGGGACAAAAAAGACGTGTCCGGTACGGCCCTTCGCATCGCTCAGGATCTGTGCCTGGATACTAAAAAACACGTCAACTCCATCCGCGTCGGCGGCATTGTCGGCAAACATGAGGTTGTTTTTGGCCTGCCGAACCAGACCATCCGAATCATCCACGAATCGATTAACCGATCAGCATTCGGAGAGGGTGCAATCTTTGCGGCAAAATGGCTGATGGAGCAGGAAGAAAACGGTCTTTACACAATGGAAAAGGCAATGTCGCTTTCGATTACGAACGGGAACGGTTTTAAAGGGCAGAAATGAAAAATTTGCAAGTCACTACCTCGTTTGCGCAGGTCAATATATGATCGCCTTTCTCTGAGACAGGAGCCGTGGGACTAAATAAAAAGATCATGCGGTTTTGGCGGACAGATGATAAAATATTGATTGAAATACGGCAGATGAGGAGACAAAATGGAAATTAAGATCAATAAGGCAATCTTGCATATACTGGATAACAACAGCGCTTATCCGGTTTTTTCTCAGAGCGAATTGGAGCTAAATGAAGCGACCGAAGATTTTATGGCAAAGCATATTCAAAAAATCATTTGCGATGATTACATGAAAGAAGCTCAGTTTAATGAGAATTCGCCCTTCCTTCCTTTACTGGATAACCTAAAAGCGGATAAAGATTTTCAGAAAGCCAGCACTGAAATTGCAAAGAGATTACATGACATCATGAGGAGCAATATCAATATTCCCAATGCGGACCTGCTCGCTGCGCTGGTTCAAATTGAAAATGAGGAGCACTTAGCGCTCATTAAGTTTAATTATAAAGAGGGCTTTACTCATTATGTCAATTATAACGAGCAGGGGACGGATAACCAAATTATTGTGCATAAAGTGCTCTTCGCTTCCGAAAACCAAAAGAACGACGAGGGTGCAGTTATTAATCTAAAGGACCTAACCCTTCGGCTGGTTGAAAAGTCCTATGAAATAAATGGTGAGAAAACATATTATTTTTCAAAAATGTTTTTAGGCTGTTCCGCCAATCCCTCGCAAAAAGAGAGTCTGAAAATCGTAAATAAAGCGGCGTCTGAATTAGGACGCAAATACTTTGATGATAGTTTTCATACCGCTTCGGAATTGAAGTCGGCCCTGTATGACTCTATTGAAAGCTGCCGTGAAATTGATATTGAATCAGTGGCTGACAGAGTATTTGATCATCAGCCTGAAATAAAGGAGGAGTACCTGGCCGAAATTAAAAAGGCGGGGTTGCCTCCGAAAATTCAAATCAGCAGCCAAAAACCGGAGAAGCAATTTGCAAGGCAGAAGATTAAAACCGATAACGGTATAGAGCTAAGCATACCCATGGAATTATACAGGGACAAAAGCGCTATTGAGTTTATTACAAATACTGACGGTACCACTTCATTGGTCATAAAAAATGTTAGCCGGTTTATCAGCAAGTAAATAAATGAAATCCACAACAAAAGCCTGCTGATAGACTTGCGGCTTTTGTGTCAGCATGCGTATAGATGAATAAAAAGAGGCCGAAAGTATGTTTAAATGTTCACATTGTTTATTAAAAACATCTCGGCCTCTTTGAAGTTTTTAAACTTCATTTGCTGGCTCTTGCGGAAT
>DOHN01000136.1:40100-48705 GCA_003535195.1 Ruminiclostridium sp. | reverse complement strand
ATTAAACTTCATTTGTTGGCTCTTGCGGAATTCCGAGGTCAATTTTTCCGTTTTATTTCTGTTGCTGTTTTTGAGTGCATCAAATAGATCGATATGGCTTTGCACATAATTGCCGTATACAATTTTATTGCTGGCCAAAAGAAAACTTATGATCTGTTCTTCGGAAGATTCAATAATGCTGGAAAATAAATTATTTTTGGAAGCGCGGGTTATGCAGAGGTGAAACTTGTAGTCTGCCTGGCACATTTGTTCATAGTCGTAGTGCGGTTTTGTGGACCAATATATGAGAAGGTCAAGCTGCTCTTTTATTGCTTTTTCATCTTCCTTATCCAAACCGCTTTCAAGAAGTCTGGAGATGACATATTCTTCAATGGCCGTACGGAGATCTATGATTTCCAAATAATCTCGTTCAGATAAAGCAAATTTCACATGGGGCACATTCACCGCACTTTGCACAAAAGAGCCTTTGCCCTGGATGGTGCGAATCAAACCCCGTTCGCGCAATACATTTAAAGCGCTGCGGATACTGACACGGCTCACATTGAACATTTGAGTAAGCTGGGCTTCGGAGGGAATTTGCTGGCCAAGCTCCCACTTTCCGTTGTAAATATATTCCGCTAACTGATCAGCAACGAGATTGCTCAAAGATGCCTTTTCAATATGAATGGATTCCATAGCTACCTCCGGATTTTTATTATTCATATAATATAATAATACTATATTATGTTATTGTAATACAACCATATAGGTCAATTATAACCAAAGAAACCTTTTATTAAAATTGGGGAATATGCACAATAAAATGGACCGCTATCTATGACAAACGCTAAAAAATTACTAGTTTTACAATTGATATTGACAAGAAATTTGTTCAATTTTATAATATATAACATGTCGAGATATCATACAAGTTAACAAGTAAATATCCAATTACTATTTTACTGTATCTAAGCCTCATCAACGAACATACACTTGGATCTATTTTATTTATAATAGATTAGTTCAACAGAATAATGGAGGGTGTAACATGAGAACCAGAAAAACTACGATTGTCCTGGCGATTATCATGCTAGCAGCCATACTCGTTTCAGGATGCGGCTCGAAACAATTTCCCGGTAAGAACATCAACGTAACTATTCAATATTCGGCAGGCGGCCCAACGGATATGTCGGTGCGCGGCTTGTTGGACGTTGCAGGCAAGAACCTGCCAAAAGGCGTCAGCTTTGTCCCGGCCAATAAAACTGGGGCGGGCGGCATTATCGGCATGACCGAAACAGCCAAGGCTAAAACCGACGGATATAATATTGGTGTTATATCTGTTGACTTGCTGATGCACCACTACCTTGGCAAAACCGACCTGACCAAGGATGATTTCATTCCGCTGGCGGTGACCATGGCAGACCCATACGGATTGGTTGTAAATGCCAAAGCCGGGTATCAGACGGTAGATGAATTCATTGCTTACGCAAAAGATCATCCCGGAGAAGTTACGGTCGGCAATTCTGCAGCCGGCGGAGC
The DNA here is from genome assembly GCA_003535195.1 of Ruminiclostridium sp. GTDB lineage: Bacteria > Bacillota > Clostridia > DSM-8532 > DSM-8532 > DTU059. The sequence continues at coordinate 47,187 of DOHN01000136.1, read as the reverse complement.
ACCTCACCTGGCAGCTCTGGCCTTTGAAAAACAATTCGGGCTTAAATTCAAACATGTCGCTTATGATGGTTCTGCTGAGTGCATTGCCGCAATTGCGGGCGGTCACTTGGATGCAACCTTCACCCAGCCTTCTCCTGCAAAAGCTCAGATGGATGCGGGCCAGATGAAGATGCTTGCCATCATGGATGAAAAGAGAATGGAGTCTTTCCCGGATGTTCCTACCGTAAACGAAACTCAAAAAATCGACTTTAATATGCGCGGTTGGGTAATGATAGCAGCTCCTGCCGGTATGTCCGAAGAGCATATCGCTTACTTCAAAGATTTATTTACCAACGCAGTAAAGGATTCTAAATATAAAGAAGTTATCGCATCCTTGGGTATGCAGCCCGTTGAATATATTGGGGACGACATTACAAAAATGTTAAATGAAGATGATGCTTTTTATAAGGAACTGTGCAGTGGTTTAGACATTAACTGATACAACAACCTACATACTGCTGATGGTTTTGGAGCAGCCACGTGTATAGACCCCTGCACGTGGTTGCTATCAAAACCGGAGTATGTCTCTTCACGCTGTTTTAATCAGTATTCGGACGGAACAAAAAATGTTTTAGACACATTTGTTATTGAGGAGTTGATTGAATGAAAAAATGGAATATTGGTTTGGCAGCCGTTTTTATTGTGTTGGCCACCTCCATTTTTATAAATACGCAAAAATATGCCATCAGCACCGGTGACGATCCGGGAGCCGCTTTCTGGCCAAGGGCTTTGGCGGTTATTCTTGTGATACTTTCCGTTATTATGGCAATTCAATCCATGCTGAAAGAAAGCCGGCCATCTCCCATTAATTTTAAAGCGCCGGAAATGAAAAATATTTATGCGATGCTTGTGATTTTTCTCCTGTTTGCGATATTGCTGTATTTCGGAGGGTTTGTCCTGGCTTCTCTGCTTTTCATACCTGCGGTTATGCTGGTGCTGGGCGAGAGGAGACCGATTCATATTGTGTTAACCAGTGTAATCCTGACCGGAGCAGTTTATTTCTTCTTTACCGTCTTGCTTCGTATTACATTGCCGCAGCCATTTTTTATGTAAGGGGGAATCACTATGTCTAATTTATTAATAGCTATCTCCGGTGTTTTTACACTATATAATATTCTTGCCATACTCGGCGGAACCATAGCGGGTATTATCATAGGCGCTTTGCCGGGCCTGTCGTCTGTTATGGGGCTATCCATTCTTTTGCCCATGACCTTTACCATGGAGGGCTTAGGCGGCATTATGATGCTTTTGGGAGTCTTCTGCGGCTCTATTTACGGCGGTTCCATTTCTGCAATTTTGATTAATACACCGGGAACCTCTGCATCCGCAGCCACCGCTTTAGACGGATATCCCATGGCTACAAAGCGCAACGAGCCCGGAAGGGCATTGGGTATTGCCACTTTTGCGTCCACCTTCGGAGGCTTGTTCAGCTGTGCCGCATTGGTTATTTTTTCTCCATTGCTGGCTAAAGTAGCATTACAGTTCAGCGCGCCGGAATATTTTGCGTTGGCACTGTTCGGCATCAGCATTATCACCAGTATTTCGTCAAAATCCATTATCAAAGGATTAATAGGCGGAGTGTTCGGGCTGCTCTTAGGCTGTATCGGAATCGATAAATTGACGGGAGTGGAGCGGTTTACCTTTGACTCTGTCTATCTCATGGGAGGCATCTCCTATATTCCGCTTTTGATCGGTTTATTTGCCTTTGCACAAGGCTTATTGAATATTGAAGATGCTTACGGCCAGGTATTCCAAAAAATCAATGTCAAAATTAAAAAGAGCTTCCCCACAAAAGAAGACCGAAAACGAATATATCCAACGGTTTTACGGTCCAGCATTATCGGAACCATTATTGGCGCAATTCCGGGTACGGGCGGGGATATCGCTTCCTGGGTCTGCTATAATGAGGCCAGGCGCTGGTCAAAGCATAAAGAAGAGTTCGGCAATGGATCACCGGAAGGAATTGCAGCCTCCGAGTCGGGCAATAACGCCATATCGGGAGGCGCTCTGGTGCCCCTTCTCAGCCTCGGCATTCCAGGCGATGCAGGCACGGCCGTCATGCTGGGATCTCTGATGATGCTGGGAATTGCGCCGGGACCGCTGCTCTTTACAGAACACACCACTACGGTATATATGCTTTTTATTGGACTTTTCCTGGCCAATGTGTTTATGGGTCTTCTGGGCTTTCTGGGAATCAAACAATTTACTAAAGTTTTAAACGTGTCCAATAAAATACTGATTCCTATCATTTTTACATTTTGTATTGTTGGATCATTTTCCATCAATAACAGTATCAATGATGTATTTTTTATGATGATTTCAGGAATTATCGGCTACTTCCTGCTTAAACTGGACTTTTCCATTCCCCCCATTATTTTGGGGCTGATATTGGGAAGTATGGCAGAGAGCAATTTCAGGCGTTCACTAGTGCTCTCGGGCGGCTCCTTTGCCACGTTTTTTGAGCGCCCAATCTCTGCTATTTTTATTCTCCTTGCGCTGATATCACTGTTTTCACCCCTCATCACCTCCTTTTGGAAAAAACAAAAGTCCAAAAAGAAAATGTGTGAAACGGCAGAGTGAAATGAGAAGGGGACGATTATGAAGAGTGCGGAGCCCTGTATGTATTGCCAGGAGGATAACCGACTTTGCGAGCTTATGTTAAAAGTGGCAAAGCTGGATACCTCCACGGTATATCTATATAGAGAAACAAGCTATCCGGGCAGATGCGTCCTGGCTGTTAACCGGCATGTGCATAAGCTGACCGAACTTTCGGAAGAAGAAAGAAATGGGCTGTTTCGGGAAGTCACGCTTGTGGCCGGGGCCATTATCAGCCTATATGGGCCCCAGCATATGAATTATTTGATTTTAGGTGACAAATCTCCTCATTTGCATGTACACCTTGTTCCAAAATACCAGGATGGAAAGGATTGGGGTTCTGTATTTCAAATGATGCCGAGCCCCTCCAAATTCCTTGAGGATCAGGAGTATTCCAGGCAGATTGCACTATTGCGCCAGGAGCTCATGGGCTCTTAATGGTCCATGCAACCACTAAGAAAATTTAAATGTGGTGGGCACAAAATTTTTAAAAAAACATGTATGATATAATGATGTAATACAAGTATACATGCATGGTGAACCAGTATAAAATCGAAAGGATGCTGTAAACTTGAAAGAAATATTTGTTGAAAAACGAAATGATATACTTTTTCCCCCAAGCGGAGCCGCATTTCTGGAAAACTGCAGGCGCCTGCAGGAAGAACTTCGACATATGTTCGGGCAGGGTCCGGAATCCTGTGAGTTGGGTGCGAAAATTGCCGCAGAAATTGCCATTGATTTAAGGTCTTATCTTGTGCAGTGGAAACTTGCAGCATATATAAAGGGCGGAAGCCTTACACAAGCCGAAATAGATGACCAGGCAGATCTGTTTTTGAACCTGGCCCGTTCCCATGGGACAAAAGAATTGGCTGCGGCGGCCGAAAAGGAAATTGCGGCCATTGAGCACAGCAGTGTAAAACGGATGTGCGAGCTGACGCTGGCAGGGGAATTGAACACTGTTTGGGGACATGATTATGCCTCCGGATTAACCCATTCGCTGCGCCGGGGCGCACGCTGGGTAACCAGTAATCCATGCAAGGTTACGGCTTATAAAAAAGATTTTCCCGACCAGTTCAAGAAAATCATAAAAGGCATAAAAAAAGAGTTTGCCAACGCACCGGTTGAAGACCTGGTGTCCCTTCTGTTTATGAAAATCTGTGCGGTCAGTGCACGGGAGCTAAGGCCCATTTTTGAGGCCACCAATGGCGAGTATGGTTTTGTATGCGTGCAGACCAACCCGTTCAATATTCCTCATGAGGACAGCGCCGATAAGATGGTAAAGCAGGTAGAGTTTTGGTACGAAGCATTTAAAAAAGAGCTTCAGACCGAAACGCCCAATGTGGTTTTCAAGCTTCCGGCCGTCGAAACCGGTATAGAAGCAACCAAGCGTTTGCTTGAAAAATCTTACCGGCTTTGCCTTACGCTGAACTTTACAGTGACACAGCATGAAATATTCGCAAAGCTTCTTAATCAAGGCAAGCATCGGAATTTTGTAGTGCTGATGGGCGGGCTGCTGGACGATAAAGTGACGCAGGAGCTTTCCGAGCTGGGTATTGAAAACGCCAAATCATACGGTGTACACGCGGCGCAGGCAGTCATACGAAAATCGTACGCCAACTTACATAAGAAAGGTTATGACAAGAATGTCTCCATCATGACCGCTGCCGTGCGCGGGCCCTGGGCCATTGCTAATACCCTTGCGCCTGCCCATAGCGCTCCGACCCTGATTACGACACTAACGAACAAGATCAATGAATTTGATGCCTTGCCATTGCCATTGGAGAGCAATATGGATACCCCGGTGGACCCGCAGATTATGGAAGTACTCCAAAAAAGCAAGGTATTCCGCCAGGCTTATTGTCTTCCTGAGGAAGGGCTGCTCACCTGGGAGAATCTTTTTGAGTTCCCGCCGTTTATTGCATTTTACGATCAGTTCAGGGATGCTTACCGGGAACTGACAGATGATATGGACCAAATGTAATATTTATAGAAAGGATGTATGAAAAATGGAAGCTGTTGAGTATGTAAACAAATTGGTATCAAGCGCACGGGCTGCGCAAAGAGCGTATGAAAAGTTCAATCAGGAGCAAGTGGATGCGGTGGTCCGGGCCCTGGCAAAAGCGGTATTTGACAATGCGGAAATGCTTGCCAGAATGGCTGTGGACGAGACCCGGATGGGCGTATATGAGGATAAGGTAAAAAAGAATATGGGCAAGGCCCGCGTCATCTGGAATGAGCTGAAAGGGAAAAAGAGTGTAGGCGTTATCCGGGTTTTGGAGGAAGAAGGCATCATCGAAGTGGCAAAGCCCATGGGCGTAGTGGGCGCCATCACCCCTACGACCAACCCTGTTGTGACACCCATGTGCAATGCAATGTTTGCGCTGAAAGGCAGAAATGCCATCATCATTTCTCCCCATCCCCGTTCTAAGAAGTGCAGCACCAAAACTGTTGAGCTGATGAAAGAGGCCATTGCGCCTTTCGGGGTGCCCGAAAATCTGATCCAGATCATAGAGGAGCCCACCGTTGAGCTCTCCGGCTTAGTCATGAAGACTTGTGATGTCTGCATCTCCACAGGCGGCATGGGCATGGTGCGCGCTGCATATGCCTCCGGCAAGCCTGCTTTCGGAGTGGGCACCGGAAACGTGCAGTGCATTATAGACACAGATGTTGATATTGAAAAAGCAGTTCCCATGATCATTGAGGGACGCCGGTTTGACAACGGCATTATATGCTCCGGCGAGCAGACGGCAATTACTCCTGCTTCCCTCTATGAGAAGGTTATGGAGGAATTCGTCAAAAACGGCGCTTATTATACGGAAAAGCCGGAAGAGGTGAAGGCTCTTCGCGATACATTATTCCAAAATGGGGTCATGAATAAGGACTGTGTGGGCCAAACAGCGGAGCATGTTGCTAAGATGGCCGGTATCCCGGTCCCGGCAGGAACCAAAGTAATTGTCGTTAAAGCGGATACTTACGGTGCGGCAGACCTTTTTTCCAAAGAAAAGATGTGTCCGGTCATCTCCGCTTATGCTTATGACAGCTGGGAGCAAGCGGTCGAAATTGCACAGGCAAATCTGGAGGTGGAGGGAAAAGGCCATAGTGTCTGTATTCACAGTAATAATCAGCAGCACCTTTTATATGCTGCGAACCTACTGCCGGTATCCCGTTTCCTGATCAATCAGATTTGTTCCACCAACAATGGCGGAAGCTTCTTCAACAGTCTGTCCGCAACCACCACACTGGGCTGCGGCAGCTGGGGAAACAACTCCATCAGTGAGAATCTCAGCTATAAGCACCTGTTCAATGTCAGCCGCATTGCCAAGGTAAGACCCGGCAGCTTTATGCCGACAGATGAGCAAATTTGGGGGGAATAATCCATGAAACTTCTGGAGTATAAGGCCAAGGAGTTATTTGAGCAATTTGGCGTACCTGTCATGCATGGCTGTGTTGTGGATGATCTCGGAACCATAGCCCAGACCATTGAGAATGCCGGGCTCACGTATCCTGTGGTGGTTAAGGCGCAGGTGCAGATCGGAGGCCGCGGCAAAGCCGGCGGCATCCGGTTTGCGGATAATGCCGGCGAGGCCGGAGAGCACTGCCGTGCATTGCTGCACAGCGAGCTAAAAGGCTATCGCGTCGATAAGCTGTTAATTGTAGAGAAGGCGGAGCACGAGATTGAATGGTATCTTTCTATCATGCTGGACCGCTTAAGCAAACGCCCGATGATTATTTTTTCGGCGGAGGGCGGCGTGGACATCGAAGAGACCTCCCGTATTTCCCCGTCTAGGGTGCATAAACTGGTGATCGATCCCATGATCGGCATACAGGCGTATATGGCCAGATACTTTCTTTCCGCCTCCGGACTTTCTCTGGACTATCTCGGCCGGATGCATGAACTGCTCTGCAATTTATACCGCTGTTTTAACGCATATGATTGTATGCTTTGCGAGATCAACCCGTTAATCCTCGATAAAAAAGGCCAATTCATCGCATTGGACAGTAAAGTGGATATTGATGACAGTGCGCTGTACAGATTGCCCGATATGGCCGCGTTTCGGGATAGTATCCAGGAAGAGGCGCTGATCAGGGAGGCCCGGGATTTCGGCTTTTTATACATACCCATTGAGAAGGACGGGAGTATTGCGGTCATGTCCAATGGCTCCGGCATGCTGATGAGCTGCATTGACCTGATTTCCAGAGAGGGCATGAAGGTGTGCGCGGCGTTGGATTTGGGCGGAGGCGCGACCTCGGAGCGAATTGCGCAGGCCGTCAGAATCCTGGTATCCACACCGGGCATAAAAGCCTTGCTGATCAATATTTTCGGAGGTATTACGCGCTGCGATGAAGTGGCCGGAGGAATCAAGCTTGCCTTGATGAGCGCGAAAAAGAATATGACCGCGGTCATCCGTTTGGAAGGGACCAACAAAGAAAAAGGCTTGGAGATCATTGCCTC
>DOHN01000136.1:39753-39972 GCA_003535195.1 Ruminiclostridium sp. | reverse complement strand
GGAGATCATTGCCTCTCTGGAGGGGGATATCGTACCGGTGCCCGGGCTGCGGGAAAGCGTTCAGGCGCTGAAAGACAGGAGGGAACGTCTGTGAGTATACTGATAGATCAGGAAACAAGACTTATTGTGCAAGGCATCACGGGCCGAGAGGGAAGGTTTCATACCGAACAGATGCTCTCCTACGGCACAAGGGTGGTCGCCGGTGTAACGCCCGGCAAG
>DOHN01000136.1:38499-39623 GCA_003535195.1 Ruminiclostridium sp. | reverse complement strand
CGGTGTAACGCCCGGCAAGGGCGGCAGTGATGTGCTGGGCGTTCCGGTATTTAATACGGTGCGCGAGGCAAAAGAGGCCACTGACGCCAATGCCACTATCATATTTGTGCCGGCCAAGTTCACCAAGGATTCGGTTCTTGAAGCGATCGACGCCGGCATGAAGCTGATTTTCACCATTGCGGAGCATGTTCCGGTGCATGATATGATGTTCTGCTACCAGATTGCCCGTGCAAGAGGGGTGAGATTGTTCGGACCCAACTCTTTCGGCGTTATTTCACCGGGAAAATGCAAGGCGGGCTTTATGGCACACCGGATGTTCACACCGGGCAATGTGGGTGTCATGAGCCGAAGCGCCACCAACTGCTATGAGACGGTACTCATGCTGAGCAATAACGGCATCGGCCAAAGCACCTGCGTGGGCAATGGGGGCGATATGATCCCGGGCTCCACCTTTGTGGATGTATTGCCTGATTTCCAGGCAGATCCGGAGACCAAAGCCATTGTTATTATCGGTGAAATCGGCGGCAATGAGGAAGAGCTTGCGGCGGCATATATCAAAGAGCATGCCACAAAGCCCGTTGTCGCGATGATCGCCGGAAAAAACGCACCGAAGGACCGCAGTATGGGGCACGCAGGCGCTATTGTTTCGGCGGACGGTACCGGAAGCGCCCAGAGCAAGGAGGCCGCGCTGCAGGATGCAGGGGCCATCATTGCGCAGAGCACCCAACATATTCTGGAGATTATGTTGGAATTAAAAAGTAAAGGTAAAATATAAGATCGGAGGGAAGCGGTGAAATTAGAATTTGGTTTTGGCACGGGGGTGCAGGCTGTCGACCTGCCTGAAAAAAATCTTGCGGGCATTTTGATGCCCAATGAGGTACCAATAGAATTAACGGGCGAAGCTGAGGTTCAAAGAGCATTGCTCTCTCCGATTGGTTCGCTGTCTTTGTCCCGCATTGTGAATCCGGGGGAGAAAATTGCTATTGTTACCAGTGATATCACGCGCCCCATGCCCACGGCTGTTGTGATGCCGCTTCTTTTGGATGCGCTTTATGAAGCCGGTGCAAAACCTGCGGATATTACGCTGGTATTTGCTTTAGGAAGCCATAGAAAGCATACGGAAG
>DOHN01000136.1:37803-38382 GCA_003535195.1 Ruminiclostridium sp. | reverse complement strand
AAGCCATAGAAAGCATACGGAAGCAGAAAAGAGAAAACTGGCCGGGGAGCGGGCCTGGAATGAAATCAGCTGCATAGACGGAGATCCCTTGGACTGTGTGCATTTAGGCGCCACTTCCAGGGGTACGCCCGCCGATATCGTGCGGGTTGTGGCAGAGGCCGACCGTCGCATCTGTTTAGGCAATATCGAATACCACTACTTTGCCGGTTACAGCGGCGGCGCAAAAGCAATTATGCCCGGCGTATCGACAAGGGATGCCATCCAGGCCAATCATTCCCGTATGGTGGATCATGCCGCGTGTGCAGGCAGGCTGGAGGGCAACCCGGTTCGGGAGGATATAGAAGAAGCGGTAGCAAGCTTTTGTTCCATCGATTTTATCTTAAATGTAGTACTGGATGAACATAAACAAATTATTTATGCCGCCACCGGGCACCCTGTTAAAGCCCACCGTGCAGGCTGCGCTTTTCTGGACACCCTATACCGGAAGGAAATCAAGGAGCGCGCGGACATTGTAATATGTTCGCAGGGCGGCGTTCCGAAGGACCTGAATCTCTACCAGACCCAAAAGGCGCTGGACAA
>DOHN01000136.1:37480-37671 GCA_003535195.1 Ruminiclostridium sp. | reverse complement strand
CAGACCCAAAAGGCGCTGGACAATGCAAAACATGCTGTGAAGAAAGGCGGAATCATTATCATGATTGGTTCCTGCCGTGAAGGACTGGGGGAGCGTGTGTTTGAGCAGTGGATGACAAAAAGCGCAAGGGCCCGGGATATGATGGACCGTATCCGGTGTGATTTCCAGTTAGGCGGCCATAAGGCGGCCGC
>DOHN01000136.1:36820-37370 GCA_003535195.1 Ruminiclostridium sp. | reverse complement strand
TTAGGCGGCCATAAGGCGGCCGCCATTGCAATGGTGCTGGAAAATGCGGATATTTTTCTGGTCTCTGAAATGGACCCGGACTTTGTAAAAAATATCTTCCTCACCCCATTTGATTCCGCCCAGAAAGCGTTAGATGCGGCGTTTGAAAGGCTGGGCCCTGATGCCACGGTACTTGCCATGCCCTACGGGGGTTCTACCCTTCCGTTCATAAAATAACGAATACCGTGCATCTGGGGGTCAGGCTTCGGATGGTGTTCATTTCCGGTTTAAGGGATGACTGGCAGACAAACCTCCGCTTTGAATAAGTCGCCGTCAATAGACAGGCGGAATGTGCCGTTTTGAAGCTCTACCAGGCTGCGGGCAATGTTCAGCCCAAGGCCGCTGCCTTCCGTAGTACGGGAGCTGTCGCCGCGTACAAAGCGCTCTATCAGTTCATCCACCGACACATTCAGGCGGTCCCGGGAGATGTTTTTAAAGGAAATAACCGCGGTGTCGGCCTCCCGCTGCACATCAATATACAGGCGTGTGCCGGATTGAGAATATTTGCAGG
>DOHN01000136.1:27787-36681 GCA_003535195.1 Ruminiclostridium sp. | reverse complement strand
GTGAGCAGGTTGTCGATGACACGCCACATCAGCCGTCCATCTACATTGACGTACAGGTTCTTATCCGGTATGGTGATGACCGGCTCTAAATGCGCCTCCTCAAACTTTTCCTCATATTCGCCCACAGCCTGATCTAAAAGTTCCGTTACACTGCTGCGGGAGAGGTTTACCGTCATATTGCCGGTGGAAGCCTTGGAGGCCTCTACCAAATCTTCCGTCAGCTTTTTCAGCTTGTGGGCCTGACGGTCAAGGACGGCCAAATACTCGGATTGCTGCTCTTCTGTATGTTCTTTTTGCAAAAGATCCACATAGTTGATAATGGATGTCAGAGGCGTTTTGATATCGTGGGATACGTTAGTAATGAGCTCGGTTTTCAGGCGCTCCGATTTCATGCGCTGTTCCACAGCGATACTCATGCCGTCGCCAATGGCATTGAGATGTTCGCCGTGCTCCTTGAAATCTCGGAGCATTCTGCGGGTATCTACTTTCATGTCCATGTTTCCGGCCGCCAGACCGGCGCCGGCGGCTTTCAGCTTTTGCAGGCTGATAGAAATGCTGCAGACCGCAAAAAACAAAATCAGATGAAACAACAGGAAAAGCAGCAAATTGTCGCCGCCGCCCTGACTGTATAGAAGAATAGTTACAAAAAGGTTGCAAAATGCCAAAACGCAGTAGCTGAGAGCCGTGCGCCAAACCATGGGGAGAATATGGAAGAGGTCCTTCAACGAACCGTATACCCTGCCGAAGGCCTTAAAAACCAGCCTCAACAGGCGATAAATGATGGTATTATGCCACCATTTGCCCAATTTGATGCGGACCACAAAGGTGACCCATGTGGCAAGCAAAAGAGTTGCCGTGAGGGCAGAGCACAGCAGAAAGCCGGTAAAATCAAAGATATACGGGCTGCTCCAATAAAAGAAAGACTCGATAAAAGAAAATATGCCGATACATAATAGAATATCAACACCCAGATATAAATCCAAGGGGATCCTCTCCTGCCAGCCGGCGGTGATTCCCTCTGCTCCCTCTTTGTGTCCGGCGGCACAGGTGAGAAATATAAAGAGCGTGATACCCAGCAGCAAACCAATCACACCTGCCGCAATGGCAGTATAGCGAAGTCCGTAGGCCAGGTCGAACAGGACCTTTTCCCAAAAAAAATCGTCCTGAACGGTAAGCTGCTCTAAAAGGTACCCGTCCGCGATAAATTCCACGCCTTCAATTTGAAAGCGTTTCTCATCCAGTATCTTAATACCCTCGCCGGAATACGTGCTGTATAATGTCTCGCCGTTTTCATTCTTCAGGACGAAACGGAAGTTTGTAGATTGGAGGTCCGCATCGTAATACTCCATGGAATCGTTCTGATAGCTGTAATAAAAAAGGGCATCCTCAATTTGCCTATAGGCCGGACGCCTGCATAAACTGCTCTCATAAAAGGTGAAGTTTTTTTCAGCGTACCAGCCTTCATCCACAGCATATATAATTTCTGCGGCACAGCCGATCACGATGGGCACCAAGAACACCAGGAGAAGAAAGGCTATGATTTTTGCCCACAGTTTCTGTGTTAGTTTAGTTTTAGCCATTTTGCCTGCCCTCCATCTTATAACCCAATCCCCAAACAACCTTCAAATAGCGCGGCTCGGACGGGTTGATCTCAATTTTTTTGCGCAGATGACGGATATGTACCGCCACGGAGCTTTCGGAGCCGATAGAATTCTCGTTCCAGACCAGCTCATATATCTGAGCCGAGGAATAAATCCTGCCGGGGCTCTTGATGAGCAGCTTCAAAATGTTGTATTCAATCGGGGTCAACGCCACCGGATCGCCGTCCACAGAGACGGACTTGGTTTCGTCGTCCAGTTCGATGCCGCCAATCACAAAACGGTTGGGCTGTTTTACCTGGCCGCCCAGATTCGTATAGCGGCGCAGCTGGGACTTCACTCTTGCCAGTACCTCCATGGGATCGAAGGGCTTTGTGATATAATCATCCGCGCCGATATTAAGCCCCAGCACTTTGTCGCTGTTTTCGCTTTTGGCCGTCAATAAAATGATGGGGATATTATAGTCCTGGCGCAGTTTTGCTGTGGCCGCAATGCCATCTAACTCCGGCATCATAATATCCATGAGAATCAGCTGGATGTCATTGTTTTTCACGACCTCAATGGCCTGTTTGCCGGTATAGGCCTCAAATAGCTGATAGTCCTCACAGGACAAATAAATTTTTAATGCTGCAACGATGTCGCGGTTGTCGTCGCAGATCAATATATTATGCATATTTTCTCACCTTCCAAGAGTATTGTAGCAATTGTGGTTTAAGACAAAGGATGGAAAATCTTTAAGAATTCTTTAAGATATGATTCTTAAAAAAATCTTAAGAAATATGTTCGTCCCATCTTAATATCTATCCGATATGCTGTGTTTAAACTCTACCAAGGAAGAAAGGATACACAGCAGATGATTCTCTCAAAAATACTTTTTCTTATTGGAATGGCCTTGAGGATGTTTGGCGCCTATTTTTTCATTATAGCACTCTTTTCCCTCAGGAAAACCGCAGAATATAGAACATGCAAGCCAAAGCAGCGTTTTGCGCTGCTGATCCCGGCCAGAAATGAAGAGACGGTCATTGGTGAGCTGGTACAAAGCCTTCTGAAGCAGGATTATCCCAAAGAGCTTTTTGACGTTTATGTGATCCCCAATAACTGCACAGACGGGACGGAAGCGGCGGCAAGAAATGCCGGCGCAAAGATCATCAGCTTAACGAAGCAAGTCAGGTGCAAGGGCGATGCGCTGCACGAGTCCATCGACCGGCTGATGCAGGGGCACTATGATGTCTTCTGCGTATTTGACGCCGATAATGTGGCAGACCCGCAATTCCTCGCCCAAATGAACAGGGCCTTCTGCTCCGGCGCGCGGGTGGCAAAAGCGCGTATGGAAGCCAAAAATCCTTATGATTCCTGGATCGCCGGATGCTACGGCCTTTATTTCAGCACCTTTAACTTTTTCTTCAACCGGGCAAGATCGAATCTGGGTCTGTCCGCCAAGCTGGTAGGTACCGGTTTTGCCGTCAGCTGCGACTTTTTAAGAGAAATCGGCGGCTGGAACACAGACACCCTTGCGGAGGACGCTGAATTTTCCGCCCAGTGCGCTCTGGCCGGCGAAAGGGTATGGTGGGTACCGGGAGCGGTCACTTATGACGAGGAACCAAACTCCTTCCGGCTCTCCATGATCCAGCGCAGGCGCTGGTGCAGCGGCATCATGCAGGTCGCCAAAATAAAGCTTCCCCAGCTGCTGCAGAGTTGGCGGCGGGATACATGGCCGCGCACGCTGGATTTTATCATGTTCCTTTTTGCACCCTTTGTGCAGTCGCTGTCGGTAATCTCTCTGCTGCTTTCCTTCGGGCTGGCGCTGGCAGGCGGAGCGGAGGCAGCCACGGATTTACTTGCCGTGTCGGCAGGGACGGCGGCCTCTTCATATCTGGGAACCACATTATTGGCGGCCGCGGTGGCATACGGCTCAGGGCATCGGGACAAGCGGATTGTGAAAAGCGTTTTGACCTTTCCCGTGTTTATGGTATCGTGGATTCCTTTGCAGGTCCTTTCACTGTTTTGCAAAACAACAAAATGGCATGAGATCCGGCATATCCGCAAAATTGTGATTGAGGATGTGGCATAGGGAATAGGATTAATATGGCAGTTATGGCATCGTATTAATGGGGTCCAGTTACTAAATTACCATATTCTAAGATATAACCAAATTTGGTTCAGTTTTTATTAATTTTTTATGCACTTTTTTTGAATTACATCTTGACAAAGTTCCAGGTAGGCGAGTATAATATTTATTTCATTGACAACCGGTGACAAATTGTGATATAATTCTATCCAGTTAGATTTGAGGTGGTAGTATGGATAGAAAGTCTTTGTCACAGATTCGCAAACAGCTTGAGTGCTTAGTTGGAAAGCGGGTTGAGTTAAGAGCCAACAAGGGTCGAAAGAAAATTTCTGTAAAAGTGGGAATTGTGGATAATGTTTATCCCAGTGTCTTCACTGTCAGGCTTGAAAACGAATACAATTCCGTACGAAAAGTTTCGTACAATTACACCGATATTTTGACCCATACTGTTGAAGTGAGATTAATGTCATCATCGGATATTGACAAAATAGCCTTATAATAATTACATGTAATTTGATCAGGAGACAGCCGTTGAAAAACGGCTGTTTTTTGTTGGTACTGCCTGTCATACATTGAATAAGCGCGGCATATCAATAGAACTGAAAGGTTAAGGGTTTAAGAGGGAGGTCCTAAATGCAGATGGAGCTATTGAAGAAACCAGTAAAATCCTACAGGACTATTGACATAAGGGAAACTGAAGAAATGCTGGAGCACAATATTATCGTGCCGGACAGCAAGGCCGATGTGTTGAAAATATTGTTGGCCGACGCTGAATGTTTTGTAACCAGTATTGAAAAATCGGGGCGTATGATAGAGGTTAACGGTGAAACAAGGTATAGAATTCTATATTGTACAGATACCGCTGATCAAAAACCCGATGGTATTATAGCGCGCTATCCGTGGTCGGCCTCTGTTCAGAAGCCCAAAAATGAAGGGGATATTGGCATGTTCCCCAAATGCAGGTGCCAGCATATCGAGGCCAATGTGGTAAACGGCAGGAAAATCGTTGCGAGGACTGTTATATCCCTGATCTGCCGTTTTTATGAAATCCGGAATGATGAAATGGGCAAAGAGATTCTGGGAGAGAACGTCTTTTTAAAGACCGCACCTGTTAAAATGGTCACATTAAAAGACAAGGGAGATTTCAATGCCAGGGTATCCAATATTCTTGCCCTGCCCGACGGCAGCCCGGCTATCAAAGAGGTGCTCTTTGCCCGCGTTAACCTGGGAGACTCAGAAATGAGCTACCGGGAGGAAGAACCTTGCCTGGAGGCAAAAGGCACCCTTTATCTTCTTTATCGAAGCGATACCATGGACGAAAGTATTGAATCAGTGGTGCTGGAGTTCCCTGTCAAAACACCGACAGGAATTCAGACGGCGCCCGATGCGGAGGTTTTCACCACCAGTGTTTTAAAGAGCTGGGAGTTTGAGATTATGGAAGACAATGACGGTCTGAATACTCAAATCTCGGTCAATATGGAGGTGGAAATTGATGCTCAGGTCATGGCCCATGAAGAAGAGGTCCTCATTGACGATGCCTATTCCATTGATTTTAATCTGGCCCTTAATAAGACCCCCTTGAATATTGTAACCGATGAGAAGGAGTTCTGTGAGACCTGTGAGATCAACCAGCGCATTCATCTGGACATAGAAGGGGACCGTCTCAAAGAGGTCCTGCTGGTCTGCGCCAATGAGCGGAATATTGCATCTAAAGTAAGCGAAAAAAATATCAGCGTCCAGGGTACGGTGGGCGTTGACGCAGTCTATTGCACCGAAGAGAAAAGAATTCAAAGCCAAAGCTTTGAGCTTCCTTTTACGCAGACTTTTGTTCTGCCCGATAACGGGGCGTGGCAAGTGGTTCAGTCCTGCTTTGCCATAGAAGATGTCCGTTTTGATATTTCCGGCGGCGATTCCATTGAGCTTATGATTAGGATTAAAATCAAGCTGCGTGCCGTAAAGACAGAAGAGATCATATGCGCCGATTCCCTCCAGGCTGAAAAATATGAGGGAATGCGTAAAGCTCCCATTATCCTTTACTTTGCCCAGCCCAATGACACCCTGTGGAGCATTGCAAAGAATTACAGGATTCCCGTTTCCCGCCTGGCTGCTGATAACGGCCTGGAAGCGGAGGCAAAACCTGAGGTAGGAAAACGGCTGTTTATTATGTAAAACCGGTAAAAAGGGGCGGTTCTTGTTGTAAAGCAAAGGACCGTCCCTGTTGTTTGTGTATTTATAAAAGAGCATTCAGTGCCTGAAAACTTTCAATCAGGCACTTTTTATTGCACTTTATATGTCTTTTGTATATAATATACTTAGAAATGACCAGGTGGTGGATTATGAACGAAATAACAATTTTAACCCCGGCAAAGATCAATCTCTCCATAGACGTGACCGAACGCCTGGAAAATGGTTACCATACCGTTGAAATGATCATGCAGTCGCTAGATCTTTGCGATACCATCACCGTCAAGAAAAGGCCTGAAGGCATCTCAATCCAATGCGCCCAGCCATATGTTCCCAATGATCAGAGAAATGTCGCCTGGAAGGCGGCGGAGGCTTTTTTTTCAGAATATCCTCATAAGGCGGGGGCGGCAATAACCATCGAAAAAAGGATTCCTGTGTCCGCAGGTCTTGCGGGGGGAAGCACCAACGCAGCAGGAGTTCTCAAGGCTTTAAATAAGCTGTATGGCAGCTTTTTTGATGCGGAAGGACTTGTGCGGCTGTCCAAAAATCTTGGGTCGGACGTGGCCTTTTGTCTGGAGGGCGGCACCCAGCTTGCAAGAGGAATTGGAAATGAACTGACCAGGCTTCCCGATCTGGCAGGTGTCCATATAGTGCTGATAAAGCCGTCATTTCCTGTATCTACTCCATGGGTTTACAAAAATCTTAAGCTGAGCAATCTAGGGGAAAGACCCGATACTTCAAAGCTGATTGGTGCTGTCACTGATTTTGACATACATGCCCTTGCAAAGGGAATGAGAAATGTACTGGAAAGTGTAACGGTCCGGAAATATCCGGAGCTGCAGAGGATGATGGATCATCTTCTGGAATATGGTGCACTTGGAAGCCGCATGAGCGGCAGCGGGCCCACCGTTTTTGGTTTATTTGAAACCGGAGGACAGGCCGATTTTGCGACAAATCACTTGTTAAAAAATTATCAATATGTCTGTCATTGCCAAACTATAGGTAAAGGGGAGTAAAGCACAATGGTTAAAGTACCTAAGTTAAAACTCGATAGTTACCAGCCGCTTAGAGATGTTATCTTTGAAACATTGCGGAAGGCCATAGTCAGCGGCGATATTAAGCCTGGTGAGCGCTTGATGGAAGTGTCGCTGGCCGAACAGATGGGTGTTTCCAGAACTCCGGTCAGGGAGGCCATCAGGAGACTGGAAGCGGAAGGGCTTGTCACCATGGTTCCCAGAAAAGGAACCCATGTTTCGCAGCTGTCCATCAAGGACATGATGGATGTTCTGGAGGTGCGCTGCGCCCTGGATAAGCTGGCCACCGGTCTTGCCACCGAACACATAGAGCCTGGACAGATAAAATCCCTTGAAGGGATACACAAACAATATGTGGCCAATGTGGAAAAGGGAAATATTGAAGGCGCGATCCGCAAGGATGTGGAGTTCCATGATATGATTTACACCATTTCAGGAAACCTGCGCCTCATTAGTGTTGCCACTTCGCTGCGGGAGCATGTGTACCGTTTCAGGGTGATTTACCTGACAGATACCAATATAGCCGAAAATGTCCTTAAAGAGCATGAAGAAATATTGAGTGCCATTCGGAATGCCGATAACACCCGGGCCGCTGAGCTTGCCGAGGCCCATATCAGAAACCAGATGGAATCCATTATAAAAATGGCGAGTGAAAAAGCGCCTGAGGACTTAAATAGTAACGGATAATACAGTTTAAATACCCAGGTCCATTTTTCTTTTGATTGCCTCGATCTCTGCCGTAGTAGGCAGGGACTCGATGGCGCCCTTTTTCTGCACGCAGAGCCAACCGGCGATGTTGCCGTAACGCAGTGCTTCCATCAATATCTCCTCTGTCAAATCGTCCGGCGTCTCGACGCCATGATTTATCAGATATGCCAGGAAGCCGCCCCAAAAGGCATCGCCGGCGCCTGTGGCGTCCACGCATGTCGCTTTCATGCCCGGGATGTTGATGATTTGCCCTTTCCAGTAACAGCGCGCGCCTTTTGCGCCCAAAGTCTCTACTACTACACTGATGCCATTCTCTTTTGCCATGGCGGTAATGTTTTCTTCACCGCCAACCATGCCGGTCTCTTCTTCGGAAATTTTCAGCAGATCTATTGCCGGCAGGATTTTCTGCACAGCAGCCGTAGCGGCCTGCAGGTTGTCATCCCACATAACATTTCTATAGTTTACATCAAAGCTTACCAGTTTCCCGGCTTTTTTCCCCTGTTCCATAGCGTATACCGTGGCATCCGCCGCCGGGTCTTTGGATAGGGAACAGGAACCCGCGTGAATGATCCTGGATTTTACCACCTGCGCCCGGTCCACATGGTCACGGGTCAGGAACATATCGGCGCCCGGCTTTCTTGCAAAGGTAAAGCTCCTGTCGCCATCCGCACTCAGGGTCACAAAAGCCATGGTGGTCACAGCCTCCTTGACCACATCCGGGCACAGAATGGCAACGCCATTATCCCGGAGGGTGTCAAACAGGAATCTTCCAAAGTCGTCATCGCCTACCCGGCCGCAAAAGCCGGATTTAAGGCCGTTTCTTGATGCCGCAATGGCCACGTTGGCCGGTGCGCCCCCGGCCTTGCGGATATAAACGCCGCTTTCATCACCGGGCAGGAAATCAATTAACATTTCACCTACACAAATAATATCCATATGCTTGCCTCCCAGGGTACATTTTGTCCTTCAATCATGAATATAAAAATGAGAAAAAGCCTTCTCTTTTTTCGCGAAGATAGTCTGTCGGTGCGGCTTAAAAAGTAGTCGAAAGACGAAAACCGTCTGGGTCATATCCCATATGATGCCAAGAGAATTATAACATCAATGACGGCTTTTTGCCAGTATGAGCCGATATGGGGAAGGTCTATGCCGTCGTGGAATATCATAAAAACTTGTGATATACTTTTAGCAAACTAGGATAATGGCAATTGTTTGGAGGAATAATGACCGGCATGCAAAGAGAAAAGAACTGTACAGGCTGCAAAGGCTGTGCTCCATTTAATGGTTTTGATATAGTCAATA
>DOHN01000136.1:19062-27491 GCA_003535195.1 Ruminiclostridium sp. | reverse complement strand
TTTCCGCTCATACTTGCAATACCCGAGCTTCTTTCTATAGATCTGCTGACTTTTTCCATGTATTTTAACGCCGCTGTCATGGCTCTTGCCTTATGGATAGGCTCGCGGACA
This sequence comes from Ruminiclostridium sp., assembly GCA_003535195.1. Classification (GTDB taxonomy): domain Bacteria; phylum Bacillota; class Clostridia; order DSM-8532; family DSM-8532; genus DTU059. The sequence goes on along the minus strand of DOHN01000136.1, from coordinate 27,380 downwards.
ATACGGCAGCTTTCGAAAGTTATCTTCATGCCCACACTGTTTATACTGATGGGCCTCTTTTCGTTCCCGCTTTTGAAGATGTCATTCTTTGTCTGGTCGGAGCCGCTGTTTATCCTTTTTACAGCCATGGTCTTCCATATTCTCCTGACCGCTGATTTTGACACCATCAACAGAGAAGGATTTGCACGCCCGGTGCTGCTGATGGCGGTAATAACCGCCCTGGCTTGCCTGACACGCTATATAGGCGTTGTGATTATTATGATGGTCTGCCTATATCTGTTTATAAAAATAGAAGGCTTTGGCCGGAAAATAAAGGCCGTTTTTTTATATGGCTTTGTTTCTGCGGCGCCTACCGTCATATATCTTGTCAGAAATTATATGGTGTCGGGAACCCTTGTGGGCATGAGAAGTCCCTCGGGAATACCGCTGTCAACGAATACCCTGCGTGCCGTAAAGACTGTTGCAGGCTGGATTTTCCCGGTAGTTTCCAAGCCGGGAACCCTCCCGAAACCAGTGCTGTATCTCATACTGGCTGCGTTGGCCCTGCTGGCACTAATGCTTTTATGGCAGATCCTTGCAAATGCTGAGAAGAGGTCCGCACTGATTTTCCTTTCAGCCTTTTGTATTCTCTATTCTGTCTATATGATTGTCTCTGCCACCAAGGTAGCCTTTGATCCCATCTCCGACCGTTATATGATACCGGTCATGCTTCCCCTTACGGCCATTCTTGTTCTGCTTTTGGACGGCATTTTAGAAAAGCTGAAATTGATTTCCAGCCGAAAGGCTGCAGCCCATAAAATAATCGGTATAGGGGCGGGCATCATTCTTACAGGGGTAATGATTTTTTCGTTGGCGGCAAATGCTGTCGATCTGAAGGATTCAACCATGAAGGCCTACAGCGGGGGCGCCGGCGGGTTCAATACGGCAGATTGGAGAAGCCACGGTTTTCTAAGCCAGATGGAGCGGTTGGAGGACAGTGATATGATCTACTCCAATAATCCTAGCCCGGTTTATTTTCTTACTGAAAAGTCTGTGCATTATACACCCAAAACCTTTGGCATTCCCCTTTATGGCTATGAAGCGTTTTTAAAGGAAAGCGAAAATTACCGGAATCAGTATATTGTATGGTTTGGCAATGAGACTTCGACTACGGTATATACTCCGCAGCAGTTTGAGAAAGATTTTACGGTAACAAATATAGTTAAGGATGATTCTTATTCCATATACAAGCTTGAACGGAGGAACCCATGAAAAAATTTCGATATATTCTTAAGACCATGCGCCCGAAGCAATGGATCAAAAACTTCTTTGTTTTTCCGGCTCTGCTGTTTTCCAAGAGCTTTACGGATCCCCGGGCAATAGGCCTTTCGGTGCTTGCTTTTCTGCTGTTCAGCCTGGGGTCGGGAACGGTCTACATCATCAATGATGTGATTGACAGAAAGAAGGATATCCTTCACCCGAGAAAATGCAAAAGACCCATCGCCTCAGGAAAGCTAAAGGCTGGTGAGGCCCTTGCCGCCGCCGCCATGATCCTTATTGGCGTCGTTGCGGCAGCAGCTTATGTATCCATAAAATTTATGGGCATTCTCGTGCTCTATATCCTCATTACCATTCTCTATTCTTTGAAGCTTAAAAGCACGCCAATTCTGGATATCCTGGCCATTGCGGCAGGCTTTGTACTGCGGACCCTGTCGGGAGCGGTGATTATCGGGGTAGAAGCTTCGTCATGGCTTCTTCTGTGTACCTCGGCCCTGTGCCTTTTCCTTGCTGCCAATAAGCGCAAAACTGAACTGGAGACCATGAAGGAAGCCGCCGGGGAATATAAGGCAAGCCTGGGCGTATACACATTGCCCTTTTTAAACCAGATCATCACCGTCTGCCTTACCCTTTGCATCGTTTTGTATGCCCTTTATACGTACTATACAAAGGTTCCGTATATGATGGGCACCACTGCTTTTGTGTTCTATGGCCTTTGCAGGTATCAGCTTTTGATGGCTGCAGGCGAACTGGGAGACAATATTGAGGTCACCCTGCTTAAGGATAAGCCTATGGTGCTTAATTTGGTTCTTTGGGGCCTCAGCTGCCTTGCGATTATCTGGAAATTCTATTAAAGGGGAAATAAAAGTGACACAGCGTAAAATCAGCTACCCGCTCATCATAGCAATTGCGTTTTTAATGATCTACCTGGCGCTGTTTGCTTTTGCCCAAAGCCGAGGCATCTACAATATCAACCTGCATACCAATAACGATCGTTTCTTTTCCATGGACGATTCCTACTATATAAACCATTTTTACTCAACAGAGCCAGACGATACGGGAAGAGTGGTAAAGCATCCCCTATTGGTGGCATTTGCCCATTATTTTACGCTTTTAGAGCGTTCTGTTTTGGGAGAAATATCTACAGAGCACCACTATATGCTGGTGGTCCTTTTTCAAATTCTGGTACAGACAATAGCCGTGGTTTATTTATTTAGAATGCTGACAGAGCATTATAAATTGACTTGCTTAAATGCTGCTCTGCTCACGTTGATTTACGGGCTTTCCTGTGCTTCACTGCTCTTTATGCTGATAGCCGAAAGCTATATTTTCAGCGGTGCCCTGCTTATTCTGACCCAATGGTTCATCTTGCAGAAAAAGCCTGCCGCCGTTGTTATTGCAGGCATTCTCTTAGGCGGCATGACCATCACCAATATTTTTATTTGGGGTATTCTGGTGCTGTTTTATGATGATAAATTCTATAAGCGGGCTATTATGGCTGCCGCAGGAGGCTTGGGCCTTTTGGGCGCAATCTGGCTCCTGCCTGTAAGAGATGCGTTTTATACCCAGTGCCTTAAAGTATTTCAAAGCAGCCCTGCAAACTACAGCGATAATTTTTTGGTGCTTGAGGCCTTAAAACGCGGATTTTATGCTTTGTTCGGATCAACTTACTTCTTCATTGACACAGTCGATGAATCCCCCTTTGGGAAATACCAGGGCCAGGCGGTGTCCTTTATTCCATCAGCCCCTTTTTTCATCAACGTCATAGCAGGTATATGGCTGTTGCTGATGGTATACAGTCTGATTGGCAACAGGAAAAATGCTCTCATCAGAGGCCCCCTTATGGTACTCTTGTTTAATATCGCTCTTCATGTTGTTAAGCAATACGGGCTTAAAGAAGGTTCTTTGTATTCCCTGCACCATTCCTTTGCCCAGATACTTATTATTGCGTGCATATTGGGTGGATTAAACGGGAAGGGAATATCCAAAGCCGTTTCAAGAACGGTCTCGATTTTTTTTATATTTTTTATGGTGATAATGTCGGCAGTTAATTTTAAGGGCATTTTCAATCTTTTCTGACAAGGTTTCTTAACCGTTCTTTGAGAAGAATGGTTAAAATATGTGTTAGAACAGGAAACCGAGGTAAAAACCGAAATTTAAATTTAACCCTTTTATTGATATCTAACTCTAATGTAGTTATAATATCAATATAAAGTTAAATGAGAGGTGATCCCGTGGATTACATCAAGAAAATATTGGGTGTTGAAGTGGAGCGCTCAGAGTGGACACAGACCAGCAGGCTTCCTTACTTCTTAGCAAATGAATATCGCTTTGAGAGCGTTTGGCTTGGCGACGTTCAGTGTTTGTTTTTAAAACCTGCCGGTGAGCTTGGTACAATCAATATGCTTAAAAAGCATTTGAAAAGGCTGCGGGAAGTCTGCGACCGGCCGGTTGTATTTGAGCTGCAAACAATTACACGACAGAGAAGAACGTCCTTTATTGAGGCCAGAATCGCTTTTGTAGTACCGGGAAAGCACATTTATCTCCCCTTTATGGGAATTCAGCTTCAAGAACGTTGCGATAGCGAAGCAATCGTTGAGCCGGTGCTGGAAAAGCTCCAGCCATCCGCGCAGATGCTGCTTTTTACATTTATCCTTGGGAAAAACAAAGCGATGTATCTGAGCAAAATGACAAAGCAAATTGGCTTTTCGGCCATGACCATTTCACGGGCCGCCAACCAGCTCGCCCAGATGCAATTGGTATCCAAGAGCAATGACGGAGTGCAGAAGGTACTCACCTCAGCTTTGACGCCAGAGGAGCTCTTTCGGAAGGCAGCGCTATATCTGATAAATCCTGTACGAAGGGTGGTATATGTCAACCGATCGGAGCTCAGTTCCAGGCTGTTTCCCACGGGATTAAGCGCTCTGGCAGACATGAGTATGCTGAGCCCACCGGTACCGGAGGTTTGGGGAACGACGGAATCTGTGGGGCGCTTTTCCGGTGCCAGCGCTCGTTTGATCGATACGGATACCCAATGTGCTTTGGAACTGTGGAAGTACGACCCCCGCCTTATCAGCGGGAATGATCGAGTGGATGTGCTGTCCCTGGCGGCAAGCCTTAATGACGTGACGGATGAGCGTGTGGAACAGGCATTACAAGAGACTCTAAGGAAAGTGTGGGAAAAATAATGGTATCTGGAATAGAGAGTTTCAAAGAGTGGTTTGCTGATTACAGCGACCAGTACGCCATCATAGGAGGCACAGCCTGCGATCTGTTGATGAGCGCGGATGGGCTGGATTTTCGGGCCACCAGGGACATCGATGTGGTTCTGATTATCGAAAGCCTCACCCCTGCGTTTGGCGCCCGCTTTTGGAAATATATCGTTGCAGCCGGATATACACATAAAAACAAGAGTACAGGAGAGTCGCAGTTTTATCGGTTTATTGCCCCCCACAGTAAGGAATACCCATATATGATAGAATTGTTTTCTCGCCGCAATAGTGCGATTGTGCTGCCGGAGGAGGCGGTGTTGACGCCGCTTCCTCTGGATGATGAATTATCCAGTCTTTCAGCGATTCTAATGGACGATGACTATTATCGCTTCCTGCTCAAAGGGAGAACGCTCCTTGACGGGATCTCCGTCATAGATGCGGGACATTTGATCCCACTGAAAGCAAAAGCATGGCTGGACCTTACCGAGCGGAAAGGCGCCGGCGAGGCGGTGGATAGCAGAAACATCAAAAAACACAAAAATGATGTCCTACGGCTGAGCACGCTGCTCTTTGCCGAAACCAGCATCACTGTCCCGGATAGTATTTTTACCGACTTGACGGACTTTCTTGCCTCTATTGAAACCGAGCAGATCGACTTGAAACTGCTCGGAATCCGAAATCAAAGCAAAGAAGATGTTCTTGAAAAGATAATCAATACATACATAAAGGAATCCAAGGGTAAACACGATTTTTTAAATAAAAGCCAATAAAGAAGCAGAAAAGATGATAAATAAGGTTAAGTATTTGATAAAGCATGAGAATGTGCTAGTATAAATTAATAGTAATTTTGAGATTAGCGAGGACGGATTATGTCAAAAAGAGCTGCGACAGGTAAACGGGAGAATCCGGGAAACCTTTACATATTGCCAATTGCGTTTATTATAACGATAGTTCCACTGATAGTTTATATGAAAGTTGTTCAGTTGAGCCCCATAGAGATAAAAAACTGGTATGGGCAGGAAAAATATTCTGATTTCTTCACCTTTTTCAAAAGCCAGTGGCTCATTATCGGAACGGCTTTGGCAGCAGTCTTTTATTTTGTTTATTTAATTTTAAAAGGCTTTAAATTTCAGAAAAGCATTCCCTATATACCCACAGCCGTATATGCTTTAATGATCATCTTATCCACGCTACTGTCTAAAAACCGTGGGGTCGCCTTGAATGGATTTGTTGCCCGCTATGAAGGAATGTGGGCGCTTCTTTGCTACCTTATTCTTATGGTGGTTACCATTAATCTTGTAAAAACCGAGTCACAAATGAAATTTCTCTTGAGCGCCCTGCTGATTTCCGCTTCCATCATAGGCATCATCGGTGTATTTCAGTTTTTTAATACGGATCTGTTCAGAACTGATTTTGGAAAGAAATTAATACTTCCCGAAATCTATCACCAAATGCTGAATAAAGTCAGTTTCCGGTTTGAAGAGTCTATGATTTTCTCTACCTTCAGCAACCCCAACTATGTCGGAAGCTACATGGCCTTGGTCATACCCATCACCTTCGCGGCATTTCTGTACTTTAAAAAGCTCTGGCTGAAAATTGGAGCCGGGCTGTTGACGGTTATATCATTGGTAAGCCTGTTTGGCAGCCGGTCCCGTGCCGGACTCATGGGCCTTGCGGTTTCAGTTCTCGTTGCTTTGGTCCTGTTCCGCAAGATCATTTTCAGGCGCAAGCTTCTCTCAATGGCTATTGCAGTGGGCCTTGTCCTGATGTTCCTTGGGGTAAACTTCGCCTTGAATGGTGTTTTAATAGATAGAATTATTTCAGAGTTTAAACAGCCGGAAGAGGTACAGTTTTTTGATCTTCAGGATATTACTTTTGAGGATAAGACAGTATCCATTGTCAGTAAAACCGAAACCTTTGTTATTCGGATGGACGACAGCTCCAAATTATACTTCTGTGACGATGCGGGGAACGAATTGCCCTATGATATGGAAGGGATGAGCAGCAACGCCAAAATAAAATTCACAGATCCTAAATACAAGGATTATACCATTACCATTGACGGCGCTGTTTTAAGGGTGAATCAAAAACAGGTACAGTTTGAGTTTGCAGTAGAAGATGAAAAATTCAAGCTGATAGGCCTTAACGACGATTTGACAAATACCATAGAAAAAGCGGAATACATCGGCTTTAAAAATAAAGAAAGATTTGGCTCTGCAAGAGGCTACATATGGTCCAGAACCCTGCCTATGCTGAAAGATACCATACTTTGGGGTCATGGACCGGACACCTATGCCATAGAGTTCCCACAGAATGATTATATCGGCAAGATCAGAGCCTACGGTACGCCCCAGATGCTGGTGGACAAGCCCCACAATATGTATTTGCAAATCGCTGTGAATACCGGTGTCCTGTCACTATTAGCGGCTCTTGCGCTCTGGGGTCTTTATTTAGCACAGAGTATCAGAATATATATAAAGAAAATGGATTACAGTTTCCTTTCCTTATCGGGAGCGGGGATATTCCTTGCTGTATGCGGGTACTTGGTAACAGGCTTATTTAATGATAGCGTGGTTGCAATAGCACCGGTTTTTTGGGTGATGCTTGGACTGGGTTTTGTGTGCAATGGACTTGTAACAGGTCAGAGTAAGAAGATGCAATCGGTACGAGGCTAAAAAAATGAACAAACCTTTGGTCATTATATTAATGGCTACATACAATCCGGAACTTTCCTGGCTGAAGGAGCAATTGGCATCTATTAATAACCAGACCTATGAGAATATGGAGCTATTGGTTTGTGATGATTGTTCTTCGTCAATAGATGAAATCCAAATGAGGAAATTTCTGAAGCAATATATTACTCGTTTTTCCTATCGGCTCATCCGGAATGAGCAAAATCTTGGATCCAATAAAACCTTTGAAAGGCTTACCATAGAAGGCCTCAACAGAGATATTAAAGAAGGCTCTTTTTTTGCCTATTGTGACCAAGATGATATCTGGGAGAGCTGTAAAATAGAGGTTCTTGTTAACGCTGCAGCAGAAAAAAACGCTGTTCTTGCCTATAGTGATATGTCCATCATCGATGGGGAAGGAAATGCAGTATCCGATAGTGTCACAAAGATAAGGAAACGGTTTGAATACTTTGAAGGATATGAACTGTGGAGAAAAATCCTGATCAGAAACTTCATCAGCGGATGCTGTATGATAATCCGTGCAAATGCTGCAAAAGCTGCGATTCCCTTTGAATACGGTATGCAGCACGATAGATGGCTTTCAGTCATCGCCTCTATGAATGGGTATTTAACTTATGTGAACAAGCCTCTTATCAGGTACAGACAGCATGGCAAAAATCAAACGGGGGTCCTAAAAGATATAACTGATAAGCAAAGCTATATTAATATAAGGTTGAAAAACCACTTAAATATGCTGCAGTCTGTTAGAAAGCGAACTCAAGAGCATGAAAATGTCAGGCAGTTTATGGATCAGTATATTAAACAGATGGAAACTCGCTTGAAATATGCTACTGGTAAAGGTTCTTCCTTATTTGAAATGATACAATATTTAAAATATAATAAACCAACAATCTTGTTTGAAATGATTGTTTTGAAAATGCCTGACATATTTTTTAAGCAGGCAATTAAGATCATAATCAATAGAAATTTGTAACTAGAGCAAATTTAAGAAGCAGAAAGTGCGATAATTGTTGTTATCGCAGGCTGATTTTTATATAATAGCTTAAGACAGATTGAAAAATGTGGGGGTTATGATGATGAGTGATTCATTAAAAGGAATAATTCTTGCGGGCGGATCAGGCACACGGCTTTATCCTTTGACAATGGTCACCAGCAA
>DOHN01000136.1:5368-18854 GCA_003535195.1 Ruminiclostridium sp. | reverse complement strand
ATGATTTACCAAACTTCAAGAAGCTTTTAGGTAATGGCTCCCAGTTTGGCATTCGTTTGAGCTATGTGGAGCAGCTTTCCCCTGATGGCCTTGCCCAGGCCTTTATTATTGGTGAGGAATTTATTGCAGGCTCGCGAAGCGCTATGATCCTAGGAGATAATATCTTCTATGGAAATGGCCTTAAAGCCCAGCTGAGGAGAGCAGCTTCAAATAGGAAAGGCGCTACGGTCTTCGGGTACTATGTGGAGGATCCGGAACGCTTTGGTGTTGTGGAATTTGATAAAAAGGGGAAAGCAATCTCCTTAGAGGAAAAGCCTAAACAGCCTAAATCCAATTATGCCGTCACGGGCCTGTATTTCTATGATGAGAGAGTATGTGAGTTTGCCAAAGCCCTTAAGCCCAGTGCCAGAGGGGAGTTGGAAATCACAGATTTAAACCGTATTTACCTGGAGGAAGAAAGTCTCGAGGTCATTACCCTGGGAAGGGGCTATGCTTGGCTTGATACAGGAACGGTGGATTCCCTGACAGAGGCTTCCGATTACATAAAGACTATTGAAACCCGGCAAGGGCTCATGATTGCTGCATTAGAAGAAATTGCCTATACTTCTGACTGGATTGACAAAAATACTTTGCTGGCATCGGCCGCTAAATACGGAAAATCGCCATATGGTGTGCATTTAAAAAATGTAGCCGAAGGTAAAATAAGATTTTAAGGAAGTACATATGAAGATCATTACTACAAAAATAAAAGACTTGTTCATTATTGAACCCCAGGTATTCGGAGATAACAGAGGCTGGTTTTTTGAGAGCTATTCAAAAATTAAGCTCGCAAAACAAGGTCTGGAATGCGACTTCGTTCAGGACAATCATTCCTTTTCGGCTCAGAAGGGAACCTTAAGGGGGTTGCACTTTCAACTGAACCCCAAAGCACAGGCTAAGCTAGTGCGCTGTACCAGAGGCGCTATTTTAGACGTGGCTGTGGACCTCAGAAAAGGTTCACCCACTTATAAACAGTGGCTGTCTATAGAGCTTACGGCGGAGAACAAGAAACAGTTTTTTATACCAAGAGGCTTTGCCCACGGCTTTCTCACCCTTACAGACGATGTAGGGGTGCAGTATAAAGCCGATGAATACTATGCCCCAGAATATGACCGGAGCATTGCCTACAACGACCGGGAACTCCATGTGGAATGGGATATTGAAAATCCCATCCTTTCCGTTAAGGATAAAAATGCTCCTTTATTGTGTGATAGCGATGTAAACTTTGTTTATTAAGGAGGGCTTCCATATGACCATTCTCGTGACCGGCGGCGCCGGTTTTATCGGTGGAAATTTTGTTAAATATATGCTGAAGAAGCATCCGGATTATAAAATTCTATGTCTGGATGCTTTGACCTATGCCGGAAATATGGAGACATTATCCGATGTAATAGACAATCCGAATTTTGTGTTCATAAAAGGAAATATTTCGGATAGCGAGGCCGTTACTAAGCTTTTTGAGCAGGAAAAACCTGATATTGTTGTAAATTTCGCGGCCGAATCCCATGTTGACCGTTCGATAGAGAACCCGCAATTGTTTTTGGAAACCAATATCATTGGTACTCAGGTTCTTATGGATGCATGCCGTAAGGTTGGTATTCAAAGATTTCATCAGGTATCGACTGATGAGGTATACGGTGATCTGCCCCTGGATAGGACGGATTTATTTTTTACTGAGGAAACACCCATACATACTTCATCTCCTTATTCTGCTTCCAAAGCTTCAGCGGACTTGCTTGTGCTGGCATATTACCGGACTTTTAAGCTGCCGGTATCAATCTCCCGCTGCTCTAATAATTACGGGCCCTACCATTTTCCCGAAAAGCTCATACCGCTGATGATTACCAGAGCTTTAGCAAACCAGCCTCTTCCTGTTTACGGAAAGGGTGAAAATGTCCGTGACTGGCTGTATGTGGAGGATCACTGCTCCGCTATAGACCTGATCATACATAAAGGGCGGGAAGGGGAAGTTTACAATATCGGTGGCCATAATGAGCGGACAAACCTCCAGGTAGTGCAAGCTATTCTTAAAGAGCTCGATAAACCGGAAAGTTTGATTCGTTTTGTAACAGACCGACCCGGTCATGATATGCGCTATGCAATAGATCCTTCCAAAATACATAGAGAACTGGGATGGCTTCCCGAAACAAAATTTGAAGATGGTATCAAGTTTACAGTAGAATGGTATCTGGAAAACAGGCCATGGTGGGAGCACATTATCAACGGCGAGTATCAGAACTATTATAAAAAGATGTATGAGGATCGTTAAGGAGTAAAGATGAAAATACTTGTAACCGGTGTAAATGGTCAGCTTGGCTATGATGTTGTAAAAGAGCTGAATAGGCGCAATATAGAATGCCTCGGCGTTGATATAGATGATTTTGATATAACCGATTCGGCAGCAACGGAGAAATTTATAAAAAACTATCTGCCCGACTGCGTTATCCATTGCTCTGCATACACAGCCGTTGATAAAGCGGAAGATAATCTTGAGCTTTGTAGAAAAGTCAATGGTGACGGGCCAAGAAATATAGCCAGGGTGTGCAAAGAAATAGATGCTAAAATGATTTATATCAGCACAGATTATGTGTTCCCCGGTACGGGTGATCATGCCTACGAGGTGAACGACCCAACAGGCCCTCTCGGTGCCTATGGTTCCACAAAGCTTGAGGGAGAGCTGGCCGTTAAAGAACTTTTAACAAAATACTTTATAGTCCGTATTTCGTGGGTATTCGGGAAAAATGGTAATAATTTTGTTAAAACCATGCTGCGTCTTGGCAAAGAGAAGAATGAAGTCCATGTGGTAAGCGACCAGATCGGCTCGCCGACTTATACCGCCGATTTGGCTCCGTTGCTTTGTGATATGGTTATAACTGAGAAATATGGAACCTATCACGCGACCAATGAAGGCTTCTGCTCTTGGGCTGAGTTTGCACAGGAGATATTTAAGCTTGCAGGTTATACAACAAAAGTTTATTACATTCCTACATCAGAGTATCCTACGAAGGCCAAGCGCCCTTTTAATTCCAGGATGTCTAAAAGAAGCTTGGACGAGGCGGGATTTATGCATTTGCCGGCATGGCAGGATGCGTTGGGAAGATATTTGAAAGAAATTGAGGAATAAATGTGAAGTATTTAATTGGATGTTTAAATACAGCTGAAAGATATAAATTTCTGCTGCAGCAATTAGTGAGCAGGGATTTTAAGACAAAGTATAAACGTTCTGTATTAGGAGTTTTATGGAGCTTTTTGAACCCTCTGCTTACCATGATTGTTCAGTATATTGTTTTTTCCACCATATTCAAATCAGATATTCCGAATTTTGCTGTTTACCTTCTCATAGGTATTGTCTTTTTTAACTTCTTTTCTGAAGCTACGAATATGGGCCTAATGTCCATAGTTGGGAACTCTTCACTCATAACGAAAGTTTATATTCCTAAATATATTTTCCCAGTTTCAAGGGTGCTTTCTTCCGCAATAAACTTGCTTCTTTCGGTAATACCTTTATTCTTGGTCGTTTTAATAACCGGAGTACGTATTACGCCAGCTTTTCTGCTTTTACCCTTTAGCTTGGTATGTACAGTTATCTTTTGTATCGGCATGAGTTTTATTTTATCGGCATCCATGGTCTATTTTCGCGATATGCAGTTTTTATGGGGTGTCATTAATATGCTGTGGATGTATGCTACTCCTATTTTTTATCCGGAAAGCATTTTACCGCAAAATCTTATGATACTTTTTAAGATGAATCCGATGTATCATTTTATCCGGTTCAGCAGGGCCATTATACTAAATGGCGCTTCGCCCGAACTAAAGGCATATTTGCTCTGTCTTATCGCTGCTTTCGTGCCGCTATTGATTGGCATAGCTGTTTTTAAAAAGTCTCAAAACGGATTTGTACTGCACATTTAAGGAGTTTATATGATAAAGGTTGACAACGTATCAATGCGTTTTATGATAACCCATGACAGGGTACAGAGTTTGAAAGAATATATAACAAAACTCCTTAAAGGTCAGATGAAGTATGAGGAGTTTTGGGCACTGAAAAATATAAGCTTCGAGGTAAAGAAAGGTGAAGTAATTGGCATCATTGGCAGAAATGGTGCTGGGAAAAGCACCTTACTCAAAATAATATCAGGGATTTTATGCCCTACAGAGGGATCGGTATCTTGTAGCGGAAATATTGTCCCCATGCTTGAACTGGGTTCAGGTTTTGACCATGAGTTGACAGGTAGAGAGAATATATTCCTGAATGGAGCAATTTTAGGCTATCCAAAAGAATTCCTGGAAGATAAATATGATGAAATTCTCGAGTTCTCAGAATTAGGTAAATTTATAGATATGCCATTAAGAAACTATTCATCAGGAATGCTGATGAGATTAGCCTTCTCTATTGCAACGGTAGTAAAGCCTGAGATCTTGATTGTCGATGAAATCCTTGCTGTTGGTGATGCTGCTTTTCAGGAAAAAAGTAAAGCGCGAATGATGAAACTTATGAGTGGCGGAACAACGGTGTTGTTTGTGTCACATAGTTTAGAACAGATACGTCAAATGTGTAACCAAGTTATTTGGCTGGACAGCGGAGCGATAAAAATGATGGGAACGACACAAGAGGTGTGTGACCAGTATAGTATTTAAAACTAAAAAATACTTATAAAAAATTTATAGTTATCGATACTACTATAATTGTAGTAGCATGAAACCATTACAATAAGTACGAGGAGAATGCGTGAAGATTTTGTATTTTGCACCAATTCCATATAATGGTCTAAAGCAGCGACCGCAGTTTATAGCGGAATTGCTTGCACAGCGGCATGAAGTGTATTATATTGATCCGACCAGAAGCGTATTTAAATTCAAAAATTGTGACTTTAGAAGCGCGCGATACGATCCATTGCCAAACCTCCATGTTTTAAGACTAAGCGGTATATTTACAGCCTACCGCAGTCTTGAACCATTTGACTTTTTACACCTTAATACCATTTCGGAGCGAGTCCAATTACGCAATCTTGCGTCGACTTGTGATTTGATTTGGGTAGGCTATCCCCTTTGGTATTATGTAGTCTTTCTTATGAAGGGAAAGAAATTTATTTATGACAAAATGGATGACAATGCATTAATAATCCAGAACCGACTATTGCGCAGACTGATTTTGAAGGTGGAACCAAAGATAATCCAAAGAGCAGACTTGATATTTGTTACGGCACAACAATTTTATGAAGACATTGAAAAGCAAAAACCGACTACATATCTAGTACCCAATGCGGTTTGTAAAGAAATTCCTCTTTTGAAGAGTTTTAAGTCTGACCCGGGGAAAAAAATTTTTGGTTATGTGGGAACAATCAGTCATTGGTTTGATTTTGATGCTATTCATGCAATTCTGGGTGCTGATGAGAGAAATTATATAGTATTGGTCGGACCGAATGAAATGCCAGAAATCAAACATTCTCGACTTTCCTATCGTGGCATTGTGCCACATGGAAAAATACCGGAGGTAATACAGGAATTTGATGTATGCCTGTATACATTTTGCAAGTCCCCACTTTTAGATACGATTGACCCAGTAAAGATCTATGAATATTTGGCTCAAAATAAGCCCGTTCTGGCGGTTAAAAGCCGGGAAACAGAAAAATTCGGAGGTATGTTATCCCTCTATAATGGTATCGATGAACTTAAAGAAATCGCACAGAAGGATTTTGAAGAACCGTTCCAGACCGAAGAAAAACGCAGGCAGTTTGTTGCTGAAAACTGCTGGCAAGCAAGGGTGAAAAGTATCGCTTTGCGTTTGGAGGAGGACTAACTTAATGGATATAAAACAAGAAAATTACAATAAATTTTTACAATCCCTTATAGAGCATAAGGAAGAAGTAAACTATAATCCTCTTTCAATTATGGTAGGATTAACGAATGTCTGCAATTTGCACTGTGCATTTTGTCCCTATTGCGGCTTCTGTTATAAAAAAATTAAGGAGCCGCAATATCTGTCACTAGACGTCCTAGATACTATTAGACCACTTTTTACCACAGCATTATTTTTTTCGCCTTCAACAAGGGGAGAACCTTTTTTGTATCCTTATTTCAAAGAGTTTATTTCTCTTTGTCGAGAAACAAATATATTAGCTGCAACGCATTTAATTAATAATGGCACTCAACTGGATAAGTTTGATTTAAAAACTCTGGACGGAATTGGTACTATTGCAATTTCTTTTGATTCAGCGGATAAAAAAGTTTTTGAAATCTTAAGGTATGGCGCTTCTTATGAACACGTGATAAAGAATATAAGGAAATTGCGCATAGCTCTTCCAAATACGAATTTGCAAATGTGTGTGGTGGTAAATCGTCTAAACATATGGCATTTGCTAGATATTTTTAAATTTGCTAAAGAATTTTGTTTTAATGTTATACAATTTAATAATATATTTGGAGAAGAACAAGATAAGGTATATCAATTATTAAGATTACGCAGACAGGATCAAATAATTTATGAAGAACAAATGGCTATTATAGATAGTCTGAACAAGGATTCTAATATAACAATTTATAAGACAGCAGGTTTTGATGAATTCGATGATGAAGTGCCTATTGTAGAAGAAAAAATATATAATCAACTTCTTAACTTGAGGTCAATGGATGCTTATCTTGACTATGACAATTCGCAAGTCAATAAATTTTCGGCTTCGCTAAAAATTCAGGACAAACAATATGCACTATCAGAGAAGCGATTACCGTATTGCACTAGCCCATGGACCACGCTTATAATTTTGCCAAATGGCGATATATGTCCATGTTGCAATGTATTTAGTGCGATAGATAATATCAACGGAAAAACCGCGGAAAAAGTTTGGAATGGAGAACCTTTCCAAAAATTCAGGAAATCTATGTTTAACTATGGAATGATCCCGGATTATTGCTTGAAATGCAAATCATTTATGCGTTATGATTTTGTGGATGATTATGCTAAAAATATAGTAGATTTAGATGATTTGCAAATACCGCCACATTATTTTCCACCGGAGTATTCAATTAAGCATCCACGCCTAAAAGCAAGAATTGATTCAATTAATTGTCAGAGGAAGAAGAACATGATAAACGAAAATTATAATTCATTACAGCCAGCTAAAGCCGTAAATAGTAAAGAATATTGGGAAGCACGTTTTTCAACTGGCGATTGGAATAAATTTGATGGAGATAAGCAATCAGAATTTTTTTCAAAGATAGCTATAGATACTTTTCCCGAATGGTTGAAAGCTGATTTGAATCGAAACGAATGGAGAATTCTTGATGTTGGATGTGCGCAGGGGGATGGTAGTGCAGTTTTGGCGCGCAACTTTCCATCCTGTCGCGTTACTGGCATGGATTTCGCTGAAAGTGCAATTAAAGACGCAGAAAGTAGATTTCCCTATTGCGATTTTATAGTGGGAGATGCAACGGAATCTTTACAGCAATTTGATGTTATATTTTCATCTAATACTTTAGAGCATTTAAAAAATCCGCGCTCTGTAATGGAGATTATTTGCAATGCAGCGAGCAAATATGCAATATTTTTGTTGCCGTTTGAAGATTCCTCAGATATCTCAGAACATTTTCATGTTTTTGGAAGGGGTTTTTTCCCTTTGCAGCTAGGTAATTGTTTCTTAAAATACTATACTGTTATAGATTGCTCGTTTATGAACCCACTCTATTGGTCTGGGAAGCAAATCCTATTGATTTATGTCAACTCGGCATATCAAACACCTGAAGCATTAACCGTAGAGACTATTTATCAGAATTATACCCGGATTCCGGAACAGGAAGCATTATGTGTTGGTAATCAAGTAAAAACGCAGAAGGAAAAACTGGAAGAAAATGCAAAGATAATTAGTGAATTAGAAACTTTAAAAACGCATTTGGAGAATGAAAATGCTGTACTAGAGACCAAAAAAGCTATACTAGAAAATGAAAACGCTGCACTACAAAATGAAAAAGTTGCACTAGAGAGCTACGAGGATATATTGGAGAACGAAAAGGCTGCTTTGAAAAATCAAAAAGTGCTCATGGAAGCGCAAAAATTTAAGATTGAGAAAGAGAGAGATAATTATAAAGAACAAAATGGTGGCCTCTGTACTTTAATTGAAAAAGTAGAAGCAGAACTATTGGAACAGACTGAAAATTTGCAAAAAGTAAAAAAATCTATTCAGCAGGCGCGTGAATTATGTTACTCATTGGTAGGAACCCGTCTGTTTAAACTGGTGCATTTTGTAAGCCGTTTTAAGCGGCAGGGTATGTCAAAAACAAAGGAAGAAAGAAAGAATTTTTTTAAATGGTTCTTTGGACGTTTCCAACATGCTTCTGACGGGGACCACCGATTCAATCCGATTTTTGGAATTATAAGTATTTTGGATAACGCACTTTCGGTTAATAATGTGGAAAAAGGCAGTAGTTATGTTGACAAAAAGCAGAATGATAAGTCTAAAAATTATGAAATATATGGTTCTGGTATTGGAAGAAGCAATAATTCAATATTACAAGAAAATAATCATAGTAAACTTCGACAATCAATTCTAAGTTATACATATAAGAAGTGCGATGTTATTATGCTCGGAATAATTGATTATGATTTTCGCTATCAGAGACCGCAACATTTTGCAGATCGGTTTGCTCAAAACGGGCACCGTGTATTCTATGTTAATGCGAATCACTTTCCGGAATATTCTGTAAAAGAGGAAAAAGAAAACTTATATGTGATTGACTTTAAGAATAAGAATTTTTCTGCAATTCATCTTACAGATTGGTCTCAAAATATTGAAGCACTAAAGCAGTCGTTTGACGAATTATTATATGAGTATTGCATTCGCGATGCTATTGTCGTTATTGACTACCCTAATTGGGTACATGGTGCGGAATATTTAAGAGAACATTATGGTTTTAAATTAATTACTGATTACATGGACGACTTTACAGGTTTCTTAAATCCGACAGGAAAACTTGTGGGGGAAAATTGTAAAGAACTTTTGAAGAAGAGTGACCTGGTTATAGCAAGCTCTCAGTTTCTATTTGAGATTGCATCTAAATATAACAAAAATGTAGAAATTGTACGAAACGGTGGAGAATATGAACATTTCCATAAAGCTTATCGACAAAAGACTTATGCCGACAAGAAGATTATTGGATATTATGGGGCAATAGCCCACTGGTTTGATGTTGAAAAGGTTTGTTACGTTGCAAAACATCTTCCGGAATGCACAATTATCTTAATTGGGGAAGTAACAGAAGGGAGAACTCAGTTTGAAGAGTACTCGAATATTCGATTGATCGGTGAATTGCCTTACAGTGAGCTGCCGGACTATTTAAAAACTTTTGATGTATGTATGATTCCATTTGATACTAAAACTGATTTAATAAAGGCTACAAATCCTGTTAAGTTTTATGAATATCTGAGTGCAGGTAAAAAAGTTGTTGCCACGGAAATTCCTGAACTTATGCCTTTTAAAGATAAATATGTTTATCTTACCAATGATAATGAAGAGTTTCTGAAAAATATCCAACTATGTCTAGACGGAAATGATGTTCTTACTCCACCTGAAAAGTCTGCAATCTTTGGGAAAGAAAACGATTGGCAAGACAGATATGATATCTTCTCACAGCTTTGTAAACGTGCTATTCCAGAGGTTAGCGTGATTGTGCTAACTTATAATAATTTAGCGTATAATCGGCAATGTATTCAGAGTATTTTTGAAAAAACAGCTTATCCAAATTTCAATGTAATCATTGTAGATAACCAGTCCACGGATGGAACTAGAGACTATTTACAGGAATTAGATGCTAAAAGAATTCAAAATTTGCAAATAATTTTTAATGAAGAAAATAAAGGTTTTGCTGCTGGAAATAATATTGGGATTCATGTAGCGAGGGGGGATTATGTTTTGCTTCTCAATAATGATACAATTGTAACCCGTGGGTGGATTACTTCTATGGTAAAGCATATGGAAAACGACAACACAATCGGAATGTGCGGATCAGTTACAAATTCCATTGGAAATGAAGCTCAGGTTATGGTTAAATACCATGATATAGAGGGACTGGATGAATTCTCCTACAATTACACATGGAAGCATATGAATGAACAGTGGCAAGATCCCAATGTTCTTGCTTTTTTCTGCACATTAATCAAACGGGGAGTCATTGAAAAATGTGGATTGCTAGATGAATCATATAAAGTTGGCATGTTTGAAGATGACGATTATGCAGAAGAAGTTAAAAGTGCAGGTTACCGCCTTGCTATTGCAGAAGATTCTTTTGTCCATCATTTTGGTGGAAGCTCCTTTAAAAGATTGAAAGACAAGAAGTATAAAGAGATTTTTGAAACAAATAAAAAAACATTTGAGGGAAAGTGGCTTAAGAAATGGAAACCTCATGCATACCGTCCAGGAGTTACATGGGAAAAGAATAAGAATACCAGCTTAGAAATAGGATAAACAATTAACTAACTTTAAAAGTCATGACGTTATATTTATAGGAATAATGTTAGGAGAATATATGAATTTTTTTAATAAGATAAAAAAAAATGAAAAACTTATAATATTTATTATGTTTCTTATAGCATGCATTATAAAAATACTCCTAGTCATACCTGGTGATGCTCCAGTTACGTTTTTTGATGAATTATTATATAAAGAAAATGCAAAATATATTTTAAATGGAGATTACATGAGTTCTCATTATCCCCCATTATATTCCTTATTGTTAAGTTTATCATTTATGAAATATTCAAACAATTTTTATATTATTATGCAATTAGTAAATGTTATTTTATCTTCAATGTTGGTTTTCCCAACTTGGTTATTAGCAAAAAAATATTTAGATAATAAAGATAGTATTATAATATCTTTGATAGTATCTTTAATACCATTTCAATTTGTATATCCCAGGCTTATTTTTAGTGAAAACTTATATTATGCACTAATAATCTTTTTAATCTATATTATGATAATATCATCAGAAAAATTAAGATATATTGATTCGACTATTATGGGGATTACAATTTCATTTTGTTTAATGACTAGATATATGACATATGCTTTATTACCATTTATTGCATTAATTTGGTGTGTACTATCTTATTATGCCATGACAGATAAAGGTTTAAAGTTATATCAAATAACAAAAGAATTATTATGCAAAGGTATAGTTATTATTATATCAACATTAGTTATTTCGCTTCCATGGTTATTAGTAAGATATTTCAAAGGGTATCCAATATTAGAAATATTGAATGAAGATAGTATAAGATATGTAACAATGGGTGGATTTGAAAATATATTTAAATGGATATTCTTTTATATGAGTTATTTTATTCTAATGATGGGACCTCTATTATTACCAATAGTCTATGGTCTTATAGATTATAAAAATACTTTTAAATCTAATGGTAATATTAAGAAATTTATTTTTATAGTAATTTTTATTACAATCCCAATATTGTTTTTAGCAATAAAGCATTCAGCAATGGCTTCATACAATCAGGAAATACCACATTATATAATAGGAAGGTATATAATGTATGTATTCCCATTATGGCTTATTTTTTCTTTTATTAGTCTCACTAAAATATTTTCTAAAAATATTATTACAAAACAGATTAAGAATAAAATTATTATTTCTGCACTAATTTCAATCATATTGATTTATTTATCATATTTAACAATTATTGAAGGTAGGTTCTTCAATATTACAAATTGGTTTGTCATGGTACATAATGCTATTGATGTATACTCGTTTAAAGGTAATGGTATTAGTTTTTGTATATTTACTATAATAGTGATAATTATATTAATTCTATCTATAGTTAAAAAAAGTTATAAGCTATTTAATTTTATGCTGATATTATTTTTTATAATAAGTTCGGCAATAAGTTTTAATGCTATTGAAAAACAACAAGCAAATTTATTGTTTAATAATAATATTGTGAATAAAATTAAAGAAAATTATGAAAAAGTTTATATAGGTAAAAATTTAGTAAGCCAACAAGAATATTATATTAAATTTTGGGAATTAGAGGATATTATTACTGAATATGAAACTAATATAGAAAATGATAATGAAATAAAGAATGGCGATATTATACTATCTACTAAAAAATTACCTTTCGAAATACTATTTAAGTATAATTCTTCCTATTTATACAAGTGCGAACAACAGATAATAAAAATAGAAAAAACGTTTCCAAGTGAAATAGCAATTGGGAAAAAATTTAATATTCAAAAAAGTGGGAAGTCCGCAATGGCAATTAAAGGAAGTGGTTTCTTGCCCGGCTGCTATGTTACGGTTAATGGCGAAAGATTTGATACTACATTTGGCAGCCCTGATAATCTTTCAATTATTATTGATGAAAAGTATTATGCAGCGAGAGACGATTTAATTATTCAAGTTGTTTATAATAATATAAAATCTAATGAAGTCATAATATCTGTGAGATGAAAATAATACAAAAAATTAGTAGGAGATTGCATATAATGAAACTAATAATCCAGATTCCTTGCTATAACGAAGAAAAAACATTAAAAGAAACCTATAATGATTTACCTAGACATATAGAAGGAATAGATACAATTGAATATCTCATAATTAACGATGGCAGCAGTGATAAAACTGTAGAGATAGCACGAAATCTTGGCTTTCACCACATAGTCTCCTTTAAGCAAAATAAGGGTTTAGCTAAAGGATTCATGGCTGGTCTTGATGCTTGCCTGCATCTTGGTGCGGATATTATTGTTAATACCGATGCAGATAACCAATATTGTGGCGCGGACATTGAGAAACTAGTGCGTCCAATTTTGGACGAAAAGTCTGATATCGTAATTGGTGAACGACCTATTGATGATACGGAACATTTCTCATGGAAGAAAAAGCAATTTCAGCATATTGGCAGTTGGGTAGTCAGGTTAGCGTCTAACACAAAAGTGCCTGATGCGCCAAGCGGATTCCGCGCTTACTCAAGGGAAGCAGCTCTCAGAATGAATGTTGTTAATGAATATACATATACGCTTGAAACTATTATTCAGGCCGGACATAATAAAATAGCGATGACATCAGTACCAATCAGAACAAATCCGGAGACAAGAAAGTCACGATTGTTTAAGAGTATGTGGGCTTATATAAAGCGCTCTGCATCCGTTATAATTCGATCCTTTATGATGTATAAACCACTTAAGTTTTTTGGGGCAATCGGATCCATTGTAATTGTAATAGGAGCAATATTTGCAGTGCGCTTTTTTGTTGGTTTTTTTATGGGATATGGTGATTTGTACATTAAATCACTTATTTTCTCAGTACTTTTGGTTTTATTAGGTACTCAAACGGTTATTACAGGGTTGCAAGCAGACATTATAGCTGCTAATCGCAAAATTCTTGAGGATATACAGTATCGCATGAGAAAAGTTGATTATGCATTTAATAAAGATAACAATTC
>DOHN01000136.1:3262-5252 GCA_003535195.1 Ruminiclostridium sp. | reverse complement strand
TTTAATAAAGATAACAATTCTTTGGCCCTGCAAGATGATATTGAAAGAGAAATTGCTATTGCCAAGGATGAAAGTTCTCATATATAAGTGGGAAAAATCAACAAATATAATTTGAATTAATCATAGAATATGGAGCAAGACAACGTGATGGGAAAAAGCATATATTCTGACTTTATATTAAAAAATGTTCCAAGGGTTATTACTCAGGTGGACAGAGATGAACATTCAACTACATATGGGAGCTGTGATCGTAATCACTGGCATCTGAAAACAAGAGATTTTACATCCTCTATTTTACAACAGACTGGATTATCATTGGCTTTACTCTATTCTGTTAATTTTGATGGTAATATTTACTACAAAAACGAGAACTTAAAAAAATGGTCGGAAGCAACGGTATACTATTGGTCAAAAATTCAACTTAAAGACGGTTCATTCAACGAATATTATCCATATGAGCATGGATTCCCCCCAACAGCCTTTTCCTTATACGGTGCGTGTGAGACTTATAAACGGCTAGAAATGATGGATGAAACCCTGATAGATAAGTTTAGAAAAACGGGCAAATACCTGATCTCGCATATTGAAGAGAGAGCATTTAATCAAGAGATCGCATCTATCACAGCATTATATTCCCTGTTTACGATTATTAAAGAGGATTGGGTACTTGCAGGAATTGAACCGAAATTGAATAGGGTTTTAAAATTACAATCCTCTGAGGGATGGTTTCCGGAATATGGAGGGGCTGATTTAGGTTATTTAAGTGTGGCGCTCGATATGTTATCAGAATATTATTACATGAGCGGTGACACAAGAGTTAAAACACCAATTCAATGTGTTATTAATTTTATTACATATTTTGTGCATCCCGACGGGACTATTGGGGGGGAATACGGGTCTAGAAATACTACGTACTTTTTACCAAATGGTATTGAAAATGCAGTACAATTTGGAGATGTAAATGCAGCCGCAATAAAAGATAGATTGTTTAATAATAGCAAAATGTATAATTATTTTATGGATTCAGTTGATGATAGATATTTTTCGCATTATCTAATGCATTCATTTTTAAAAGCGATAGAAAAGGAAAGGGACAATACTAATGTCAATACAGTTGAGAAGTTACCTTTTTTATATAATCATTGTGAATACTTTAAGGAGAGTGGGTTGATCTCTGCAACAAAATTACCATACCATGTAATTATTTCTTTGAGAAAAGGCGGTGTTATAAAAGTTTGGAGAGATGGAGAGGAAATATTAATTGATTGCGGCTATCGTGTTAACTATGGCAAGGGAAAAGTTGCGGCAACAAACTGGCTAGATCCTAGTTATCAGATAAGTTTTGGGAATCACGTAGCAAAAGTACGTGGAAGTATGAATGTGGTATCGCTGAAAGTTTCAACACCAATTATGCATATGGGGCTTAGACTGGTCGCGTTTTTATTAGGAAACAAGATAATCAGTTTCCTAAAGAAAAAAATGATTTTTGCTAATAAGCACTCTGACATTAAATTTGAAAGAATTATTGATTTTCGAGACACTGAGATTATTATCAAGGATACTATTGAGAGCAATCATAAAATCAGATTGGAAAAGGCCTCTAATATGTCATTGAGACATGTTGCGTCAGGTAAATTTTACTCGGATAGTGATTTGCTATCCGAAACGGGGGTAATTGCAACCGGTATAAATGAAGCAAAAATAAATATAATAGTTTCTTTAGATGATGGAAAGGTCACATATCAATATGAGCAGTTGGCATAACTTAAGCGATGATATAATAGAGAAAAAGCTTTGCTGTTTGTGTGGAACCTGTGTTGGTGTGTGCCCAACAAATGCCATATCTATTTATCAAGAGAAATTTATTTTTGAAAGTAACAGATGTATTTCATGTGGACGTTGTATTACTTCGTGTCCGGGAAAGAGCTTTGATTACAAAAAATATAACCAAACCCTTTTCAATAAAAGGATAGATGATATTTCACCTATA
>DOHN01000136.1:2459-3251 GCA_003535195.1 Ruminiclostridium sp. | reverse complement strand
TCATGTGGACGTTGTATTGCTTCGTGCCCGGGAAAGAGCTTTGATTATAAAAAATATAACCAAACTCTTTTCAATAAAAGAATAGATAATATTTCACCTATATTTGGGTCGTATATTGCAATGTATAAAGGATATTCAACAGATAGTAGAGAACGGGAATTAGGGAGTTCTGGAGGTCTCGCCTCTGCAGTTGCCTGTTATCTATTGAAACAAGGGGTTGTTGATGGTGTAATAGGTATTATTTCAGAAAGGCTCAATCCGACCTCATTTAAACCGGCTATATTAAGAACCCCGGAAGAAGTATACTCGGCCTTTGGCTCCAAGTATACTTTAGTTCCTACAAATATAATTATTAATGAAATTTCTAAAACTACAGAGAAGTTTCTGTTTATTGGATTGCCTTGCCAAATACAAGGTTTGCAAAAAGCTATAGAGATAAATACGCACTTGCGCGATCGAATATTTATGACCATTTCTGTTTTTTGCGGTTTTAATATGGAAAGAAAGGCGACAGAATTTTTAATAAAAAAATCAAAAATATCTGATATAAAAACATTACAATATCGTAGTATAAAAAATGCAGAGACGGGTTTTTTAATTACAGGATGCAAGGGTGATGAATTTTTTATAGATAAGCATGGGTACACCTTGCTAAATATGTTTTTCTCACCTGAGCGCTGCTGGAAATGTTATGATTTAACCGGGGAATTTGCAGATCTTTCTTTGGGCGATGCATGGGAACTCAAAAAAGGCTCAAGAGTAATTGTGAGAAATGAGAAAGCAAATAATATC
>DOHN01000136.1:1706-2231 GCA_003535195.1 Ruminiclostridium sp. | reverse complement strand
TATAAGAAGAAAGATATTGCTCAGAGAGCTAAGAGCTTTAAGGATTTCCCGGATTATGGAATAACATTGGCAGATCAATCAATAAAGGAAAAAATAAAAGCAAAACTCTTTTTATTTTGCTTAAAGTTTTGCCGATCGAGTTTTGCCAAGAATATTTTATCCTTATTACCGATAAAACTGACAATCAAAATCAGCCAAGTACTGAGAAAAGACAAAACGGTTAAGACGGATAACTATAAAGAAATTATGAGTTATGGGTTCTGGGGCATTATAACTGTACTTGTTAGCTATTTAAGTTATGCTTTATTAATAAAGTTAGGGGTGGAATATAAATTATCAAATATTCTCTCCTTAATTTTAACAAAGACAATAGCTTTTTTAACAAATAAATATTTTGTTTTTAAGAGTAAAAATAGAAATTTGAAAGAATTATTATTAGAGATAGTACGATATATATGGACACGAGGATTAGTTGGAGTAATTGACTTTTTAGGATTAATTATATTTGTTGAATTGTTTAAAATA
>DOHN01000136.1:1187-1547 GCA_003535195.1 Ruminiclostridium sp. | reverse complement strand
TAAAATGATGGGAAAAATTGTAATGCTTTTTATCACAACAGTGCTAAATTACTTTTTTGGGAAAAAACATGTTTTTAAAAAGAATTAAAATTTGGGAAGAGGAAAAATCATGATTAACATTGGCGTTATCGGTACAGGATATGTCGGCTTAGTTCAAGGAGTAATCATGGCAGAGTTTGGCATGAATGTTATTTGTATGGATGTAATACCTGAAAAAATAGAAAAATTACAAAAAGGTATTCTTCCTATATACGAGCCCGGTCTGAAAGAACTACTTGATAAAAATGTTAATGCCAGAAGACTACATTTTTCAACAGATATAAAGGAAACAGTAGAAAAAAGCAATGTTATTTTTATTGC
>DOHN01000136.1:0-1085 GCA_003535195.1 Ruminiclostridium sp. | reverse complement strand
GATGTTATTTTTATTGCTGTAGGAACCCCAGCTCAAGATGATGGTAGTTGCGATCTTAGCTATGTCAAGGCTGTTGCGGGTTGTATTGGTACACACCTAAATGATTATAAAGTTATAGTGGACAAATCTACAGTCCCTGTTGGTACAGGAAAACAAGTAAGACAAATTATTCAGGCGGAATTGGATAGGAGAGGGGAAAGTATTGAGTTTGATGTGGTATCAAATCCTGAATTTCTTCGCGAGGGTAAAGCAATTCGCGACTGCCTGACTCCTGACCGAGTGGTAATAGGGGCTGAAAGCGAAAAAGCTATTGACATAATGAAAAAAGTCTATGGTGTATTGTATATAAATCAAACACCGTTTTTAATTACTAATCTTGAAACTGCTGAAATGATCAAATATGCCTCTAATGCATTTCTTGCAGTAAAAATTTCTTTTATTAATGAAATGGCTTTGCTTGCAGATAAAGTCGGGGCTAATGTTCAGGAAATAGCAAGAGGAATGGGGATGGATGGAAGAATTTCACCTAAATTCCTTCATGCGGGGCCAGGTTATGGTGGCTCGTGCTTTCCCAAGGATACTAAGGCTATTATAGATATTGCACATCAATATAGTGAAGAAATGTTGGTTATTCAGGCTGCTATTAATGCCAATGAGAAGCAGAAGCAAAAGATAAGCCAACGAATTATTTCTACCATTTCAAAAGACTTGGTTATACAAGAAACTACATTTGCTATTTGGGGATTATCCTTTAAGCCAGATACAGATGATATGCGGGATGCTCCCTCTATTGATATAATTAACGCACTTGTTAGTGAAGGAGCAAAAATCCGTGCTTTTTGTCCTCAAGGTATGAAGGAGGCGAAATGGAGATTAAAAGAAATAGAGGGCTCCATTACATATTGCGATAACGAGTATGATGCTGCAAAAGGATCAGATGCTTTAATTCTTATGACGGAGTGGCATCAATTTAGGGGTGCATATCTTGAGAAAGTAAAAAGTGTAATGAAAAATAACTACTTTTTTGATTTGCGTAATGTGTTTTCAAAAAACCCCGAGATCAGGAGTATGTTCAAATATTCAGG
>DOHN01000078.1:46647-48253 GCA_003535195.1 Ruminiclostridium sp. | reverse complement strand
ACATTTAACCGCTGGACTTTATACACTTTGCGAAACCCATACATTCCAATAACCTGATAAATGGTTGCTCATCAGATTCGAATGTGAAATCCAATCTCTGCCTTCGGCTTTCAAGCCTATGATATAGACCTGTCTTTCCGCCGCAAAAATTGGATTGTTCTGATTGTCTAGGGACTTCTACTAATTTATTCACAACTTAAAACAAAAAATATTGATACCATAGATTACTTGGAGGGATTAAATCAGCTTATCAAGCTCATCCATTATGGCCGTGGGTCCGGCTCCTCTTATGTATAGGTAACGTCTCTTTGCAAAATCTTTTATAAACTTTGCTCTTTTGTTTCTCAGCTCAGTATTATCAAACAGAGGCATTGGGATTCCTGAAGCCAAAAGCAGATCAGAACCAATATAATTATTCAGGCAGTGAAAACTTTGATATTCCTTCTCGTATTCACTCATTTCTCCTGCTACGGTTGCATAATTTCCGTCAATATCCGGTATAACCACCAGGTCAATCCCTGCTTTTTCTTCATATAATTTATATTCCGGCTGTTCATTAAAGAACTTTGAAACGCCCTCATGCTGGTCAGGCTTGTCAATCCTTTCCGTGCCTTTCGCCCTCTTTTTCAGGAATATATTTTTTGATCCGAGCAATACATTTCCGTCATAATCTGTAACTAATGTTTCAGTTGATACTATTGTGGCGCCTCTTTTGCACGCCTCTATTTCCGACATTGTTTTTCCTGAGTTGCTTTCTCCGCCCATGAACATAATTGTTTGGTCCTTATATCTGACAGCTGAGCAGTGGAAGAGGTATCTGCCTGCGGCATATAATTTTGACGCTATAAACGAAACCAGTATTCTCTGAATTTCCCCTTCATACCATTCACCTTTTATTACAATTTTCCCATCTTCAAATTCAATGGATTTTATTGGTTCATCTTTATACCAGATGAGATCAGATGTCGTAAGATCAGTCTCTTTTGACCATTCAACCCCGCCGAGTCTATAGTTTAAAAAGTTCATATCAGATAGAATACCATTTATTTTTTCTTTACTGATTATATCGATTCTTATCTTTACAATATCGCATTTAATTTGTTCTGTATAATTATACATTTTTTAGTCCTCCAATATTTATTATTTATACTTAAAGAGTGGTTATTGGTCTGCTCTGAAGCAAATAGACATTTCCGCCTTCTATCGCCCATTCCACATCCTCGGGTTTTCCAAAAAACTTCTCCAGTTTGTGCGAAAGGTTTAGTAGTTCAGATAGCTCTTCATCTGTAAGCACACGCCTGCATTTCAATTCCTCAGGCACATCTTTTTCTTCCACGCCTTTTAAAGAGCAATTTCTCACAAACATCATTTCTTTTTCTGATACATATTCTTCAATGACCTTCGATGTTTTTTTATCGACGATATAGTTATCCGGTGTAACAGTTCCCGAGACAACAGCTTCCCCTAACCCCCATGCTGCCTCAATAAGTGCCTGGTCTCTGTCTTTTGTGATAGGGTTCACTGTAAACATAACTCCTGCTTTTTCTGCGTTGACCATCTTCTGTACAACAACTGCTATGGAGACGTCTTTTTCGCAAAAGCCCCT
>DOHN01000078.1:34288-46532 GCA_003535195.1 Ruminiclostridium sp. | reverse complement strand
TTTTCGCAAAAGCCCCTCTGTTTCCGGTAGAACACCGCCCTTCCGTTATATAGAGATGCCCAGCATTCTTTTATCTTTTCGATCAGATCGTCTTTTCCCATAACATATAAAAAAGTCTCCTGCTGACCGGCAAAACTCGCATCATCCAGATCTTCAGCAGTTGAACTGGATCTTACGGCCACAGGCTGTATTTCTCCGCCCAGCATGCCGTAGTAAGACAGAATATCATTTTCAAGCTCAGCCGATATTGGCGTATTAATAACCATTTTTCGTATTTCTTCAGAAACTTTTTCAATACAGGCACAATCATCAAAATCTATAGTATCAATTAATTTTATGATCTTTTCATCAAGATTATTTTCCTTGCGATATTCAAAGAAAAACGGCGCAGATATAACGAATCCATTTGGGACATTGAGCCTGAATTTATGCATTTTACTCAGACTTGCTCCTTTTCCGCCGGTATATTGAATACGATCACAATGATCCTCATTGAACCATATCAAATTTCTCATGATACCCCACTCCCCAAATCATAAAAGTATAAGCTTTCATGCAGGCGGCATGATGCCGCCTGCATGAAAACCCAAAGAGGATCTTTATGCTATTCCAGAATTTCAACAATTCCTTTGCTTCCATTAACTCTGATCTTCATTCCGTTCTTGATCGTTGTTGTTGCCTTTCTTGTACCAACAACGCACGGAATGCCGAATTCTCTTGATACTACGGCAGGATGTGATGTGGCTCCGCCGGCGTCCGTCACCAGTCCTGATATCTTGGAGAAGCTGACGATCCATGCAGGGTTGGTCATTTTACATACCAGGATATCCCCGGTTTCTATTTGATTGAACTCATCGGGAGATGCTACAAATCTGGCAATGCCTTCTACTACACCGGGCGCTGCAGGCAATCCACGCAGAATATTATCATTTTTAGCTTTCTGTTTCTTTTCGGCCTGTTCAATTTCATACTTATCAGGCCATCCCCAAAGTCCGATATAGCCCTCTTCATATAGCGACCAGTGAGTGATGGTTCCATACCAGTCTCTTGGTGTATGCTTCTTGGCTTCTTCCATCGCCTGACGTCTCTCGGCCGCAATATTCTTAGCATCCATTGCCTTTGGGTTGCCTGCAAGAGCTCTAATTTCTTCGTACTTTAACATAAATATGTCTTCATCATTATTCAGAATTCCTAATTCAACGAATTTCTTGCCGATTTGCTTGAACACCAGCCTATATCTTGCATGTGTTCCCTGGTCTATGTAGAAGTGATGGTCCGGTGTGAGGGGAGCCATTTTAATAGCGCGATCCATATAACTCTTAAGCTCTTCCCATTTTGCCGGATCAGTTACTTTGGCCTTTAATTCCTCAATCGCTTTCTTCTGCTCTTCTTTGCACTTATTAAGCGAAGCAAAGAAATCGTAATCAGAATTGATATATTTCTTTAATGCAGCGTATATGGGAGTCGGATCTTCTATCCACAGAGGATAAATTAATTCATGGGTATAAATTGCTTTATATCCGTATTCCTTCTGATATGCAGTGATCATTTCAACAAGCTCATGGCCGTCTTTGGCTGAATCAACATTAGCCATGATCTCTTCTTCGCTCTTTTCAAATAATTTGAGCAATGAGGGGCTCGATACGATAAATTCCTTAATATCATAGAGGGCCTTTAATGAATCCCAGTTCTTATCACCTGTTGAAACGAGAATTTTGCCGGCGTTGTCATTATCCAGGGAGCCCACTATCTCCTTATACTTATTATAGAAGTTCGTAAACGACAGGAACTGGCACATATTTAGAATCCAGTGAATATTGAAATGCCTCTCAAAGATATCTGTGGCTTCTTCCAAGTGAATCATGATTTCGCCCAGGCTCTTGCCTTCATAAACATAATTGTCCAGATAATCACAATTTCTCTTTATTTCAGGCAGATATCTTTCATCCCACCATTCTAGGAATTTATCGGCATAGATTGGAAACACCAGGCCGAAATAGCCATCAAGATTCTTACATTCCTGTTCATCGGTCCTTGGTACAACCGCAGTATATACATAACCATTGATTACCTTTGCCCGCCAGTCTTTCCCGCCGGAAGATCCAAATCTCTGATACATGTACCGGCAGCTTTTTCCCCACCAGCCTGCACAATCAAAATACAACGGAGATGTAGGATTCGGATTGTGTAAATCAGATAAAAACCAATGACGTTTCTTTTCTTCTTCGTTTTCCCAGGTTACAGGATATTGCTCCGATCCGAAAAAAGTGTCGATTACTTTTTTCTCATCATACATAACGATTCCTCCTTACAATTTTGAATTAGCAAAATAGATTTAGATCTGAAAAATTAGGCACTTTGTTTTTCAGCATCAGACTGCGGCTTTGATATGAATTTTGCATATGCCCATACAGCGGCTTTTTCTGCAGCCCAACCCATTAAAGCACCCAATGTCAGTGCGATTAAAACGCCAATCAAATTTCCCGCTGGGTATTCAGCGGAGGCCGATCCGAATAAGGATGCGCATCCGGCAAAAGCACCCGGGATAAAAGATAATACTTTCCACTGTGCTTGTACGCACATGGCGACGACCGCAATAAACACCGCGATTCCCATGGATAAGGGTGATTTCCAATTTCCTGAGATGAAGAATATAACTGCTGCCCAGAAGACTCCTGCGAAGTTAGATGCGAGCCCTTTAAAAAGGCCTTGGTTTTTTCCACCTGCCGCAAAGAAGATTGCTTCGCCCACAAAAGCGGCCCAAACAATGACATTTACAACTTGTGCTACAAACACTAGATGGCAAAACACGGCTGCGACAATACCGGTACTTAATCCTATTGCTACCAAATAACCCATAATCGCACCTCTTTCTTTTTAATATACATACACCGCTTACAGTGTTTCAAAAAAGCCTTATAGGGCTTCATTGGCATTATGAGAATAGGCTTGGGAAATGACCAGGTATGCTGAATTTATACTTTTAGAAGCTTCGTATTATTTATTCAATATTTCCAATACTTTTTTGACAATGCAATGACTGCTTAATCCATATGCTTCAAATAGTTCTTCATCATCACCACTTTCAAGAAAAATATCCTGATAACCAAGCCGATAAACCTTGCAGGGTATAGTTTCTGCAACCACCTCACAAACCGCGCTTCCAAGGCCGCCTATTACGGAATGGTTCTCTATAGTAAGGATGGTTTTTGCTGTTTCTGCTGCTTCTTGAATAGCCTCCTTGTCTATTGGCTTAAGAGTAGGCATGTGGACCAGCTTTACTGAAACGCCCTTTGACCGTAATATTTTTTCTGCTTCTAAAGCTCTCGCTGTCATCATACCTGTTGAAATGACGGCTATATCATGCCCTTCTGTTAATATTAAAGCTTTGCCGGGTATTATTTTGTGATCCTGAGGAAAAATGACCGGAACATCACACCGGACTGTTCTTAAATATACCGGTCCCTCTATTTCAAGGGCATATCGCGTGCAGAGCTCAACTTCTCTGGCATCCGCCGGCTCGAAAATGGTCATGTTTGGCAGTGAACGCATAATTGCTATATCTTCAAAAGCGGAATGTGTTGCTCCGGCACGACCGGTCGGCAAACCTGCATATGCACCGTTAATTTTTACGTTTGCTCTCGGATGCGCAATTGCATTTCGGATCTGGTCGCCTGCACGATGCACCATGAACACTGCAAATGTAGAAATAAAAGGGATATATCCCATCGTTGAAAGTCCTGCTGCGATGCCTGCCATGTTTTGCTCTGCGATGCCTATTTGAAAAAATCTGTCCGGGAATTTGTCTTTAAAAATTTTAGTCTGCGAGGATGGTCCTACATCTGCATCTAATACAACAAGGTTGCGATATTCTGATCCAAGATCTGCAAGAGCATTTCCAAAAGCCAATCTTTGCGAAATATTATCATTCAGGTTCATCTTCATTTTGCCTGCCCCCCTTCAAGTTCAGCCAACGCTTCAGCTAACTGCCTGCTGTCAGGAGCCTTACCATGCCATTCAAATTTGTTTTCCATAAAACTGACGCCTTTGCCTTTTATGGTATGAGCAATGACTGCTACCGGCCCACCCCCAGACAGGTGATATGCCTTTTTTAAACTTGATTCGAGAGGACCCATATCATGTCCATTCATCTCAATGACATTCCAGTTGAATGCCGATATTTTTTCTGCAAACGGTTCGAGATCAATATTATCCTGTATCATGGATGACAGCTGTACCTTATTGTAATCGAAAATAGCGACAAGATTTTTTACTTTCCTGACTCCGGCATACATCAGCGCTTCCCAAACCTGACCTTCCTGACTTTCTCCATCGCCAATTAAGACAAATGTCTTAAAATTTTTCTTTCTAAGTTCTGCACCTATTGAAATCCCTATGCCGATCGAAAGCCCCTGCCCCAAAGAACCGGTGCTAAAATCAATGCCCGGACACTTATTCATGTCCGGATGCCCCTGCAGCTTTGTGCCGGTCTGATCAAAAGTATCCAGCAATTCTTTGCTGAAATATCCTCTCTCTGCAAGCACCGAATATAATCCAAGGCTGGCATGACCCTTTGACAGAATAAAGCGGTCTCTGTTTTCCCAGTCAGGGTTTGACGGATCGATATTTAAAACAGAAAAATATAAAGCAGTTAAAATGTCAATTTCTGAAAGAGATCCCCCAACATGCCCTGTGCCTGCATTATTTGCTGATTTCAAAACAACCTTACGCAAATTATTTGCTATTTCTGTAAGATACTTTGTATGGTCCAACATCAGAATGACTCCTTCCAAACTAAGGTTTCATAACCACCTTAAGTGAATTTTGTTCTCGGTTTGTGAACACCCGTAAGGCTTCTTCATACTGCTCAAGAGGAAATTCGTGCGTTATCATCGATTTAAGCTCTTTTTTATACTGGCCGGCAAGCGAGATCGCTTTTGTAATAGTGTTTGGATTAGCCCTATTTCCCACCAGATCAATCTCATCAAGTACGATTTTCCTGATAGGAATCTGTACATCACTTTTCGGAAGGCTTACAATTGATATGCATCCGCCCTTTGCAACTACTTCACAGGAATTGCGGATTCCAGCCTCGGTTCCCGAACATTCAATAACGCGCTGTACACCTAAACCGTGAGTCATCTCCTTTATTCTTGCAACTACATCTTCCTTATGATAATCAATGGGAATTGCTCCAAATTTTTCGGCTGCTCCCAGACGACTGCCGCTCCCGCTTACAACTATGGTCCCGGCCCCCATACTCCTTGCACAAAGAATGGCCATCAGGCCCTGAGCACCTGAACCATTGATCAAAACAGAATCGCCGGGTTCAATCCTGCTTCTCATCACAACATGCAGTGCAATGCTGAAAGGATCCATACAGGCTGCAACATTAAAATCCATATCGTCCGGAATTTTGGCAATACTTTTGATGGAGGTGGCCATATATTCGGCATACGCACCTTGTGAGATGTGTCCATATTGACGGTGGCCCAATTCCTCCTTGCCAAAATTCAAACATAAATTATATCGTCCTTTCAGGCACATCGGGCAGTACCCGCACCCTTTGTGACTGATACCGCACACTCTGTCTCCGACGCTCCATCCAAGTTCATAGGCCTTATTTCCGAGTTTTACAATGGTACCGGCCCATTCGTGTCCCGGAATCAAAGGGAATTCTTTTGGCCAAAAACCCGGATATTCCCCATTGATAATATGGGGGTCTGTGCCGCATATCGATACGGACTCTAC
This sequence comes from Ruminiclostridium sp., assembly GCA_003535195.1. GTDB lineage: Bacteria > Bacillota > Clostridia > DSM-8532 > DSM-8532 > DTU059. Next base: position 40,781 of record DOHN01000078.1, on the reverse strand, counting down.
TTTGCAAAGAACTTCATATTCATCCGGTTCTTTTACCGGTACCTGGCAATATTCCAAATTGTTCGGCGCATTAAGACGAACGGCACCCATTAATTTTGGTATCATAGCTAGCCCTCCCAAATATTAAATGACCCCCGGCTTTATTTTTTATTCCAATGTACCATGGGAAGTCCCGGTATCGGGGATTTAAAGCACGGTATATTGTTGGCCCTAAGCGAACCTATATAAACAGTGGACAAATCCGGACCTCCAAAGGTAACGCTTGCCATCCATGGTGCAATGCCCCGCCCTGTTTGGAACAGAATTTCATTGGTGACACAATGATTGTAAAATGCATCATCCAGTTGCTTTACTTTTTCCGGGTCACCTTCATCCAACAAAATTATAAATTCTCCGTCAGGAGTAATAACAAATAGTTTATCAGAGTACACCATGGTCCCCCATAAGTTTCCATAACTATCAAAGGCAATGCCATCCGGATATGCTCCGGCGCCCAAATGTGTCGGGCCGTAAATTTCCTTGTTATGAAGATCTCCATTTTCATCCACACGATAACGGAGAATACGGCCGCCTGTAGTTTCGACCACATAGAGATATTCTTCGGCTGCGTCAAAACGTACCTCATTTGTAAAATGCAGTCCATCTGCGACAATATGGATTCCTCGCTCATCATACCTTGCGATATAACCGTCGCTCAGATCCGGCACCAAAGCATCGAGCCAGTTTTTTTTACGGGTGGTTATGGTTACCCAGATGCGATTTTTGGAATCCCGAAGGACAAAATTAACCTTGCCTATTTCTGCGCCGTCGATGGTATCAAAAAGCACCTCTGTTTCACCGGTTCTATTCATTATCTCAAGACAATCGGTTCCGAAATTTGAAATAAGGATATCTCCATTTTCAGTAAAAGCCAAGCCATTAGGAAGCGTCCCTTCAAAAAATCTCGAAACATTACTGGATTTTAAATCGATTCCAGCCGCATGCTTTTGTGTAATAATACTCTGAGTGCCATCAGGCATAATATGTACCACACCGCCCCGTGCATCAGCTGCCCACAGGCCCCCATCGGGTTCTGCCAATATGCATTCCGGGCGCTGCAGATCTTTCCCGACAAATTGTATTGCATCTTTGTTAATATGAAATTCCCTAATAGGGTTATGCTTCATGATTCAATACCTCCGTCAAATTCAACTTCCGGATGAAACTGGTATTTTTCAAGACTTGTCGCTGGTGCATAAAAGCATATCACTTTCATCTCTCGCTGGCCGCTGTTGCGGACGATATGTACAGAGCCCTTCGTAAACAGTACTGCCGTCCCCTGAGTTAATGGTTTTATAATTCCGTCTACAAATACCTTGCCTTCACCTTCAATGACATAAATAAGTTCCTCGCCTTCCAAGTGGCTGTGAGCGGGTTTGACTGTTTCTCCCGGCTGGACTCTCATAATGCAGCATGAACAAAACTCAGGATCCAGGCCTTCACCTTCAGAAGCAATCCAACGCAGAAATCTCCCCGGCACTTTTTTTTCAGGCACATCCTTTTCGTTAATGATCTTCATATGAAAACCTCCCGAATATTTTATAACCTTCGATGATAGATAATCCATAATGATACCTTCGCAAAGCGGCAATATTCTTTACATTTTCAATTTAAAACACAATTGACAACCATTAAAGTTTTTTGAATTGTTGACTTTTATACCTCAGTCTATTATACGATGCGACGATTTAAGTGCATATATTCATTATAATCGATTATCTTTAAATGATAATGGACAAAACATTAATAAAGATGGACATATCTGCCTAATAAGAACCCCACCCGCTTACGCAATCAAAGATTGCTTGCAGGTCCCGGGAACCTTGTTCCTTCGTAATAAAAAAAATTACCCTGGGCTGAACTTTCTTGGCGCGACACCTATTAGCTATAATAGTTTTTTCTAAATTGACGCGGTGAAATTCCTACGACCTTACTAAATATTCTGCTAAAATAAAATGGATCCGTATATCCAAGTTTTTCTGCTATTTCATTGATAGGTTGAGTTTTATTAATCAGTTGTTGTTTTGCCAAGTCTATTTTTAACAGGTTGAAATAATGAAGCGGACTGGTCCCAGTTTTTTTCGTGAAAAACTTAGAAAAGCTGGATTCGCTCATATGTACAGATGCGGCCAGTTCTTTAATGCTTATTTTATCAGAGATATGGTCATGCATATATTGGATACTCCAGCTGATAATATCCTTTTTCATATCAGCATTCATCATAAAATCACGTTTTAACATTAAAATAATATTTGCAAGATAATTGTTGATAAGCTGCTGATAATGTTCATTTTTATTATTATACTCCGCCGCGACCTGACGAAAAAGCCATGGATAAGCATCATTAGCGCATTTTATTTTAATATAGGTCTGAAAATGATAGCTTACCGGCATTATAAAATGCACTACAACCATCTCTTCACTCCATTGCAGGTCACTGAGGCCTTCATGAGCAATTCCCGGCGGAATATAAATAAGATCCGATGCAATCACAGCCAAGTTATTTTTATGGAGCTGACCGTCGGTTAGTTTGACTGTTCCTTTTCCGCCAAGATGATACATAAACTCATGACAATCATGTGTATGAACATCCCATTTATGCGGGATATCTTTTGTGACATGCTTAACCCATAAAACGTTAATATTTTCTGTATTGAAATGCGATATATAATTTGCAATTTCGGCATAATTCTTGAAATAATCTTCCATAAAGGCCCTCAATTAAAACGTTATATCCATAATCATTTAAATAAATTATACTGTTCTATGGTATCTATATCCATCCCTATTTTGGTATCTGCTATATCAACATAATATACTTTGCCGGGATGTGAACGGATTATCTTTCTTCCGCCTGTATCCCCTGAAATCATTTCCAGTTCCTGCTTCCATTCGGAAGAAAATATGACGGGATTCCCATTATGTCCTTCATACCTCGGTACAATAATTGAACCCTTTCCTTCCTTAAAAGCTGACATTAATCTGTTCACCGCTTCAGAATTAATAAATGGTTGATCTCCTGTAAAAAAAATATAGGCATCTGTAGGATCGGAGTTCCGTATTCCACACCTGATTGATGTACTTTGTCCTTTTGCCGCCATGGCATTATATGCACACTTAATATTTCTATTTGCGGCAATTTCTTTGATCTCTTCATTTCGGTATACAAGAATATTTTCCGCAAATCCCAGGCTCAAAACGACATCCACTATATGGAGAATCATCGGCTTATTCTTTATTTCCATCAATAACTTTTCTTTTCCGAACCTCTTTGAAAAGCCTGCGGCCAGTATAATTGCTGTCAATCTACTGTTTCCTCCTTACTCAATGAATGTTGAGGAGCAAATCACCCCTTTACCATCGCATAACCGCCTTTATATTTTAGTAGTTCAATACGGCCATAAATCTTCGACAAATTATTTTTGATATCCGAAGCATTACTTTTTACATTCACCTCACCGCATATATTGCCTTCAGACAGAAGCAGCAGCCTGTCACAGTATTGAAGAGCAAAATTGGGGTCATGCAGCGTAATGAGCCCACACCTTCCATCCTCATGAATAATTTCTCTTATTTTGAATAATACCTTGTGCCGGTTAACAAAATCGAGTGCACTATCAGGCTCATCAAGGAGCATTACCGGCGTATCTTGCACCATAGACCTCGCCAGAATTACCAGCTGCTTTTGCCCTTCACTCAAACGCAGAAAGCTTTCAGCCCTGAGCGTGTAAATTCCCAATTTCTCCATTGTACTGAATGCCCGCTGTATTTGCTCTTTACCGGGTTGCTGATAAAAACGAAGACGGCCATTAAACCCCATCAATACCACATCAGTAACAGATATATCGTAAACAATACTATGCCTCTGAGGGATATAGCTGATTAAATGAGCTCTCTGTTTCTCATGGGCACGAAAAATATCCTTCATAGCCGCAAAACAGCCGCCTGAATCTGCCTTCTTCAGACCGCAAATTGTGCGAAGCAAAGTTGTCTTGCCTGAGCCATTTAAGCCCAGAAGTGCAGCAAATTCGCCGCAACCAAGAGAAAATCCTACATCGCGCAAGACAGAATGATTCCCATATGAGACACTTAAGTGATTTACATTAAGTAATTTCTGTTCCATTATGAAAGTCTTTTCCCCCGGCTCATTAAATAAGCTAAAAATGGAGCACCGATCATTGAAGTCATTATACTTATGGGTATCTCACTGCTGGAAATACTTCTCGCGAGACAGTCCGCTGCAACCAAAATAAAAGCACCAACAAGCCCGCTAAATACGGTTGTCTTAAAATTGTTTCTTTGAAGCAGCAACCTGCCGATATGGGGTGCAATAAGCCCGACAAACGAGATCAAGCCGGTTATACTTATAGTACTGGCAACCACCAAGGTTGCACACAGAAGCACTCCGCATCTCAGATACTGTACGCGGACACCAAGCGTTTTTCCCTCATCATCACTGAGCGAGAGCAATGTAATTTGCCATCTGAGGACGATCAATCCCAACAGGCCTACTAAATAAAAAGGAATTATCGCCTTTATCTTGTCATCCGTTATACCTCCAAAACTCCCCATCGTCCAAAATTCTATCGAAGCAAGCTGCCGTTCCGGATCAGCAAAAAATTTCAAAATCATAATAACCGCCTGGGTAAATGCATTGATCACGATTCCAGAAAGTACGTAAGTAGCAATGCTTTTATTGTTTGAAATTCCTACCAAACCAAGTAAGAACAGAACAGTAAGCACCCCGCCTGCAAATGCACTAAAAGCAATCGCGGCTGTTCCGCCGTTTAAGAAAACAATGGCGAAAGCTGCACCCATACTTGCTCCTGAGGATACACCCACAATATCAGGGGAGGCAAGCGGATTTTTAAATATTGTCTGGTAAACCGAGCCTGCTACACTTAGTCCGTATCCTGCAAGCAATGCCATCAATGTCCTTGGCAGCCGCAATGTCAGGAATACATTTCTGGTCAATGGATCAATAGGTTTTCCCATGACAATATCCCATATTTCTCCTGTTGAAATTGGATATTTGCCAATACAGATGGAGATGAGAACAGCAACCACTAATAACAAAAATATTGCAATAAATAATACTTGGTTTTTACAGCGGTATAAATTTGTTGACATTACTTTGTAATTTCCTCTGTATTAATTTCAATTTGGTAGAATTCTTTATAAAATGCAGCTGCGTCAGCTTGAAACCTATCAAAAGGATATTGCTCCTCATTCAATATACTTGTCAGCCACATCGTGCCCAGAATACCTGAAGGAACCGGCGAATCCCACGCTTCAAACTTGTCCGGCATTTTGTAGACTGCACGATTTTTTATAGCTTTCAATTGTTGTATTTTCTGATCATTCAGCACATCTTCCTTCGTATACTGAGCAAATGGGACAATAATGATGATATCCGGATTATATGCAATGAGTTGTTCATAGGAAATAGTAGCCCAATATGTATCATTTATTTCTGATGCGGCATTTTTTCCGCCCGCAGATTCAATCAACGCGTTCTGGTACATTTTTGAGCTCGCAGTGGAAAGCAATGCGCTATTTCCTGCTAAATAAACCGTTTTTCTGTCTTTAATGCCCTTATTGATCTCCGCCATCGCTGCCAGTTTATCGTCGTAATAATTATTCAGTCGGGCTGCTCTTTCTTCAGTACCCGTCGCTTTGCCTACAAACATCAATGCCTCTTTCAAAAGCTCCATATTTTCAGGATTAATAGCCAACACTTTTATTCCTGATTTTTCTAATGTTTCAATGCTGTCTTTTAACTTAACGGGCAGAATTACAAGATCAGGCTTAAGGGCCAGGCATCCTTCCAAATTAAATTGCTTCGCCGTGCCCACATCAGGAAGATCCAAAACTTTCGGTGCGGCAAGCGAATAAATCGGTCTTGATTTTGCTTGTGCCTCCATACCTACAAGCTTATCTTCCAATCCAAGTGCGATCAGCATGGAAGTGGAAATATAGTAACCGCTGACGATTCTCTCTACATCCCCGGAAATGGATACTTCCCTGCCAAGATGATCAGTAATCGTCACCTCTTTAATTTCATTTCTTGTTGCGTCCGAAGCAGCAGAATTGAGCGCAGTCTGCTGGGTTCCACATGCTGTAATTGAAAATATCAAAGATAGCATCAGCGTAATAGCCAACACTCTGCCCAATAGTTTTTTCTTTCCCATAACCTGACCTCCCAATCAATCGCTAAATAAAAAATAACATAACGATATTGATATGATAAACTTTTACCATGTGAGGCGGATCCTGAATAAATGAATTTACAACTAAAAGCAAACGGTTGGCATTAAAAAGATTCATTTTGCTCTTTATTTTTTATAACATTTAAAAATGCATTAATTGATGTTTCAATGATTTTTGTGCAATGGGCATATTGTTCTTGTGTTTTAGGCTTAAAATCAGCAATCAATTCAGAACATTGTGCAGT
>DOHN01000078.1:23398-34162 GCA_003535195.1 Ruminiclostridium sp. | reverse complement strand
CAGAACATTGTGCAGTTTTATACTCTTTGAGGAATTCATTCAAATATTTATTTACAGCTTCCCTTGAGCCTTCCCGAGACTGTTCCGGACTTGTTCTGCCATACAAAACGCCCAAAGCTGATATGGCAGCGACTACTGAGCCGCATAAATATCCTTTTGTCGCTCCTCCGCCAAATCCTGTCATCATCTTGACTATACTTTTATCCAGTTGTATTGCTTCGTTTTCTATCAATATACTTAAAGTTGTTTCCGCGCAATTGAATCCTCCAATGTAAAACTTTTTCTCTATTTCTTCCTCTAAATTCATATTGCATACCACTCCCTAAGAAATACAAAATTATTGTTACAAAGGGTAAGGCGGTTTCTTTTTGCGTTATATTTACTTTTCCTCGAAATCCATTTTAGCGATAACCTCATCGAGCATTTCTTCAATATGCCTCTCCATGCATTTAGCGGTCTCTTCGCCATCACGCTTTTTTAAAGCTTTAAAGATTTCCATATGCCTGTCAGCCAAATCCGGCAGACTTCGTTTGGATATCTTTGTAGAAATGAATGTCCATTGCGATAGATTCACCATATCCCACATTTTTTCCAGTAAAGAATTATCAGAAATATTAATAATCATTCTATGGAAATCTATGTCCAATTCTACAAACTTCTTAACATTATTAGCATCGGCCGCAGATTTCATTTTTGTTATCAATTCGTTTATTTCGCTTAATTGCTCTTCTGTAATTCTCTCAGCAGCATCAGAAGAAGCCAACTTCTCTAAGCAAGCCCTTAATTTATATGCATTAACGATATCTTTTTGGGTCAGTTTCTTTACGTAACTACCAAGATAAGGCTTGTTTTCGATAAGACCCATAAGCTCCAGCTCTCTTATCGCCTCTCTCACCGGAGACTGAGACACGCCAAGCTGCTTTGCAATTTTTGTTTCTATGATCCTTTCGCCCGGTTTTAATTCATTATTCAGTATTGATTCGCGAATACGCTGACCTACATCGTTTTTCAATGTGGTTTTTTTAATTGAATTCATAATTGCCTCCCTTATGTTTTGTATAACCGGTTATATCATAATTATATAACAATTTTTAAGAATCATATGATTTATTCTCATCCTGCATTGTTGCAGCTAATAAAGAGAGTGTTTCACCAGAATCAGTTTCCCACTTTTTGGGAGAGGAGCCCTCTCAGGCTTATTTGAGAAAGCTCCATTTTCTTTTTTCAGAATAATTCATAGATGCTTAAAAGACTTCTTCTGCAGCTCAAACTCGCAAATAGGTGTCCATCCCGCTTCAACAAACTGTGATAGTGTTCTCTGGGTGGCACCGTAGGTTATAAACTCTTCAGGTTTCAACCCTTCCGGTTCATATGCACGCCTGAAATCGGGAATACTTTGTAAACGTTCAATGACATCTGCCGGTACTACTTCCATATAATGCTCTATAAACTCCGTTTCCTGGCCCAATGCTGCCTGAATACCGCCAGATAGAGACATGGACATATCCGCACCCGCAAGGGATATTGCATGGTATGCCCCTCGCATTCCAGCCGGCATAAGTTTTGACTCATAGCCCCGCTCCTTGCAGATCGAATAAGCCCGCTTGATACAGGCAGTTCCTGCCTGTATCATATCTTCTTCGCGCACAGGGGCATTCATGTCATGGGCAACATCGCGGAGATAATCATCCAACCTTCCCACCATAATGACCGAGAATGCTTTGCCCGGCTTAATATGGGCAGCTTTTGCACGTTCCAGGCCCAATTGCTGCCGTCTTGCGATTTCCACTGCCTGCGGCACGGTAAAGCTCACTGTACCGACAGTGGTAATACCCAGGGCAGCAAGCTCCTCGATTGCCTTGACACCAGCTGCAGTAGCGGGCACTTTTACAGCTATGTTCGGAGCCCATTGCGACAGCCTCTTTCCCATTTCAACCATCTTATCAGCATCACCTTGAAAATTCGGATTAACCTGTGCACAAACATAACCCTGCACACCTTCCGTCCTTTCATAAATGGGCCGGAACTTTTTCGCGATTTCTGTTGTTATACGGCGGATGATTTCCTCGACCTTTGCATCGCCTTTCAGCTCAATGCCATACAAAATTGGGCGCCATAGCTCGGGTACCCCATACAAAGACCGCTTGACCAGAAGAGGATTGGTTGTCACACCGGTCGCTCCGTTTTCAATGGCCTGATCCATATCAGCAAGAATTGCGCTGTCGTTCCACCAATACGACTTTGTGCTGCTAAGCCATTCTAAATATTTATTACTTGACATATGCGAGATTCACCTTTCTATTCAATTTTATTAACGCTCAAAGGCACCCTCCCAAGTCCCCACATTTTTCTTGCGTGAGTGCTCATCATACCAGTGCGTGGTAACGGTCTTGGCTCGGGTGTAGAATCTGATTCCGTCAAGTCCCAATACATGCTGATCACCAAAGAAGGAATCCTTATTGCCTGAGAATGGGAAGTAGGCGGATGGCACAGGAATACCTACGTTAATGCCAACCATGCCACCATCGGTAAGAAGCTCGAATTGGCGTGCATAATAACCATTGGAAGTGAAAATCACCGATCCGTTGGCAAATTTATTTTCGTTCATGATTGCAAGACCTTCTTCAAAATTCTTGCAGCGCTTTATACAGGTGACAGGACCAAAGATCTCACGGTCACCAACAGTCATTCCGGGTTTGACATGGTCTAAAATCGTCGGACCCACAAAGAATCCATTTTCATAACCCGGAACCACACAATTGCGACCGTCAAGCACCAATTCAGCGCCCTCATCAATACCCTTTTGTGTCCAATCGCATATAGATTTCTTATGAGCTGCATTGACTACCGGACCCAGCTTGGTTTCAGGATCATAAGCACAGCCAACAACCATTTTCTGAGCTTTTTCCTTGAGCAGAGCGACAAACTTATCTGCAATACTCTCTTGAACTACTACAACAGGCAACGCCATGCAACGCATTCCTGCGCAGCCGTAAGTGGAGTTTATGATAGCGTTGGTAGCACTTTCAAGATCTGCATCTTCCAGCAGCAACGCATGGTTCTTGGCTTCGGTCTGAGCCTGGACACGCTTGCCGTGAGCAGCTGCAATAGAATAAATATGCTTGCCGACTTCCGTAGATCCGACAAAGGTCACAGCCTTGACACGCGGGTCGGTTAGCAACAGCTCGGACTCGTTACGGCTGCAAGTCACCAGGTTAACTACGCCTGCAGGGAATCCACCTTCTTCGTAAAAGAGCTCCATAATCCTCATAGAAGTCAATGGAGTAAAGCTTGCTGCTTTGAGTACGACGGTGTTTCCTGTCGCGATAGCCAATGGTACCATCCAACCCCACGGAATCATTGCAGGAAAGTTGAATGGGCAGATACCGGCAACTACCCCTAAAGGCATACGATAGGTTGCGGTATCAAATCCAGTGGTCACCTGAAGGGCTGCAGAACCTTGAATAGAAAAAGGAATGCTGCAGGCAAACTCAGTGGGTTCAATAGCCTTTAGAATATCGCCCCGGGCTTCGTCCAAATTCTTACCGAGTTCTTTTGCGCACAGGTATGTAAGCTCTTCGGTATGCTCTTTCAGAACATCACGCCATTTAAACATCATTTGCGCTCTTTTGCTTAAGGATATCAATGACCATTCGGGGAATGCTGCAGCTGCGGAGGCAATGGCTTCCTCTACTTCATCCTTGGTACAGCACGGGACCTCAGCAATAACTTCACCAGTACTGGAGTCGGTGACTGGCATGTATTTCTCTGTCTTAGATTCACGCCATTCACCATAAACGCAATATTTTTTTCGTTCAATTTTACTCATTTTTTGCACACTCCTCAATTAATTTTTTAATGGATGTATTTCATTCTTTGGGAAGATCCCAATTAAAAAAGCTTAAATACGGTTTTGCTGCTTTCTGCCTGAATTCGTTCATATCGATCTTTGACCAGTCATAGACACCTTTTCCGCTCTTGCTCCCCAAATTACCTGCTTCGTATCTGCTTCGTATATAATCCTGCGTACTGCAGGCATTGCATAGCGTCGGGAATAAATAGTCTTCGATGCTCAGAATCATATCCAGCCCAGCATAGTCAAAGTGTTCAAACAGCCCTATTGAGGTATATCTGGGAATAAAGCTGTATTTTAAGGCTAAATCTATATCCTTTGGCGTTGTTATCCCGTTTTCTACCATATAGACAGCCTCACGGTACAGAGCATGCTGTAAGCGGTTTGCAATAAAGCCGGGGGCACTTTTTTTCATGACCGCTATCTTTCTCCCCGTCGATTCCAGTGCTGCAATCAGTGTAGCGGCAGCCTCATCGCTTGTATAGCGGCTTTTTAATATTTCTACCAAAGGAACAAGATGCGGCGGATTAAAAGGATGAGCCACTAAAAATTTATCTCTTAAACGATCAAAACCTTCTGCAAGATCGTCCGCCGATATGGCAGAGGAAGATGAGGCTATCGCCTTTACCTGCCCGCAATTCTTTTCCAGCTGCGCATATACAGAGCGTTTGGCCTCCAAATTTTCAATGACGCATTCATAAATAAAGTCTGCTTCAGCGATATCTTCATATTTCTGCGTCACATCCAAGAGTTTGGCACAGGCCTCTTTTTGGGTTTCTATTACCAATCCTTTTTCAATCAGGTCTTTAAAGTTGGCGTCGTATTTGTCTTTTCCTGATTTAGCCTCTTTTTCGTTTACAGCGAGCATTGTGGTTTTGTAACCATTTCCCGTAAAAAGTGTTGCTAAACTTGCACCTATCATTCCCGTTCCAATGATGGCAATATGATCTAACCCTTTGACCTTCATTAATCTCACCTCTGTTATCCTATTTGCTTAAATAATCATAGCAAACACCAACATTTGCCCTTTGTATATAATCCATTACCTCCTCCTGACCAATATCAACCGGGCATCTGTCGGCAAAACTGATACGATCCATACATTCTTCGCGGCTCCAACCCTTGGCCATACCATGGCCTACGGACTGCAGCCACTCGTAAACAACAGCGGCCTGCTCATACAGGTAGTCTTTTGTAACAACTGGGCCGTGTCCCGGTACTATGAAATCCACATCTAATGTATTTAAGAAACGCAAGCTTGAAAATAATGCATCCGGATCACATGTATGCAACCATGTCTGACAATAGGCAAATACCGTGTCCCCCACAAACGCGATCTTTTCCTCAGGAATATAGACGCTTATATTTGCATCTGAATGTCCTGGTGTGTAGTACAGCTTAAAAGTATGGTCTCCCAGATGAATTATCATTTTGTTATTGAAAGTAATTGTTGGAGGATTAATAATATACTCTTCGGCCTTAGGCATAAAGGGCAAGCCCTCTGGATCCTGACGTCGTATGATATCCAGACTGTAATCATATGTAGTCATGTTGAAGGAATCGGGAATCTTCCAAAAGGTTTCATGAAGCTTTTCATGACCAATGGCAGGGCACTCTCCGGCAAACCAGTGATTACCGAAAATATGGTCGATATGAGATTCGGTGTTGATCAGGTATTTTATCGGTCCGCGCTTCATTGCGAAATTTCGCATTTCCAGCAGTTTGGTTACCCATTGTGCAGTATCAATAAAAACTGCGCCTTCAGAAGTAAATACAATTCCGGGGTTACAGCCTCTGATTTTAGTCTCGGCATAAACATTTTTTGTGATTTGTTCCATCATTACACCTTCTCTATAAATAATAAATTTTTATGAACCTTCAGCCAGGATTTCAAATTCATTATATGGGGTGTTATGCAAGATTATCATTTGGTATGTACCCTAAAGGCGCAACAAAGCAGTTTACTGAATGCAGGCATATTTGTAGAATTGAATTGGTTTAAATAATAAGTAATACCCACCAATCAAAAGATTATCAATAATCGATTATATTAATCTTAATTCTTTTATACTTTATTGTCAATGCTTTTTAATTTTAATCATACTGAATTGCAAAGAGAAATTTATAAATGAATATTATTAAATGCCCTTATAAGGACCCTCTCCATATTTATTTATTAGTCTTAATCAATACATAAGATGAGCCGTCAATATTCTTATCCGTAACCTGAAGCTCTACATTGGTGATGGGGTACTTTTCATTTAAGGCCTCTTCAGCCAATGCGCCATATTCGACAATATCATCCCACCCTTTAACGCTGGTAATGACATTCTTGCTGATCACCTCGGAAATATTGGCCAATTTACCGAGATTCTTCAATGTCAAATGCTGGGTGATAAAGGCCTTGACAAAACGGTTCTGATTCTCTTTTCTAAAAATGTCACCGTAATTGCGGAATACGCCATTTTCATCATATCCCTGACGGAACCTGACATAGCCTTCTGCCTGGGCTCCGTTAAGATCCCTGTTTCCTTTCTCCAAATAGACTTCAAAATTCTGAGAGGGATCGCTGTAGTTCATGAGCACAGGGACATATACTCTCACACTTCCAAAATAGTTAACGATATTTCTGAATCCGTTTACTTTAACATAAGCATAATCGTTGATATGGATTGCGAAAATCTCCTCAATAATATCAGCGATAAAATCTACATAGGGCTTGTTAAAACGGCCCTTGCCTTTTTCATATTGAATCGCATCCCCGATGGAGGGCACAGCGTTGATCCGGTATATGCCCTTGGATTCAAGGTAATGGGGCTTTGATTTTTTTACCGCTTTCAGTATATTATCAGTATAATCTATATAAATATCCCTGGGCAGGCTGATCAGCTTAATTTCCTTGGTGACTTTATCAATATTCAAAATCATAATGGTATCGAAATTAAAACCTGTAGGATCAGTTCCCAATAACAAAACACTCGTGCTCTCAGGACTTACAAGCTGTTCAAAATATTTCTGGCCATTAGTAAGAAGCATCTTCTGTTCCGTATCCGCTTCCGTGTTGGGCACCAATTCGCTTACATCGGGCGTCGGCATCGGCGAGGCTGTCTCTTGAACAAGAGGAGGCTCCGCCGAGAGATTTTGAATAGCCATCATACTAAAAAATAAAACAAAAACCGTAGAAAACAGGGCTTTTAAAACCCTTGCCCTTTTCGTATTAAAAATACAATCGCCTCCAAATAAAACAATAATAATCCCAAAGCCTGAGCCTGAAGATTATTCATACGGCATATAGGAAGAATCCCGCCCGTCAGCACAATCGGAGATTGCAAAGGGTGCCGGGAATCTTGTTGCTCCACAATAAAAACTCAATATCTAGGATATCACCTTTATATAATAATACACTATTCCTTGTAAAGGTCTTTTCAAAAATTTAATATTACTGTAAAAAGTCAAAAATATAAATGACCGGAAATCAAATTTCCGGTCAAATAAATAGGTCTGGATCGATTTCTATATTAGTTGATCTTCAAGAATGCTTTTTCAGCGTCTCAATACGTTCTATTACCTTTTCGTACATGGCACTGTATTTCTGAAGCTTTTCCTTTTCTCCGTCAATGACAGCGGCGGGCGCTTTTGCAACAAATCCTTCGTTGCCAAGCTTCTTAGTGACACGATCAAGCTCCATCTCCAGATTGGCCTTCTCTTTTTCCAGCCGGTCAATTTCCTTTTCCATATCGATCAGGTCTTCCAGCGGAAGATAGATTTCAGCGCCATCTACCACGATCGCAACGGCATCGTTGGCGATTCCCTTTTTATCGGCCTGGACGAATGCTTCTGAGATAGAAGCAAGCCTGCCGAAAGTGGGCAGTTCGTCCCGAATCACTTCTTTGGCGGCATCATCGCTCGTAACAAAGATGGCCTTCGCCTTTCGGTTCGCAGGTACATTCATTTCGGCCCTGATGTTCCGGATTCCTCTGACCGCTTCCATAATAAAGCTCATCATTTTTTCTTCAGCCGGATAGAGCACCGTACCGGTATATTCTGGCCAGGCTGAAATCATAATGCTTTCATCGGTTGTAATAAGATGGCTGTAAATCTCTTCAGTGATAAAAGGCATAAAGGGATGCAGCAGCTTCATGGCATCAGTCAGCACCTTATTGAGCACATACATGGCTTCAACCCTGCCCTGGGCCTCCCTGTCATAGAGTCTGGGCTTCACCAGCTCAATATACCAGTCGCAGAATTCTTCCCATATAAATTCATAAATTTTCTGAAGACCGATGCCCAATTCAAATTTTTCAAGGTTTTCGGTTACGTCTCGGGCTACTGTATTGATGCGGCTTAATATCCACTTATCGGCCACGGTATAGTTGCTCCCGTCAACCTTGCCAAAATCAATGTCATCATCAAAGTTCATCATCACAAACCGGAAAGCATTCCATATTTTATTGGCAAAGTTCCGGCTGGCTTCCAGCTTCTCCTCGGAGAAGCGCATGTCGTTTCCTGGGGAAGTGCCGATGGTAAGCGCATACCGCAGCGCGTCGGTGCCGTATTTGTCTATGACTTCAAGAGGGTCGATTCCATTGCCCAGCGATTTGGACATTTTCCGGCCCTGTGAATCCCGTACAAGGCCATGAATCAGCACATATTTAAACGGTTCTTTTCCCATTTGTTCAAGGCCGGAGAAAATCATGCGGGCTACCCAGAAGAAAATGATGTCATAGCCTGTTACCAGAACACTGGTAGGATAGAAATACTTTAAATCCGGGGTTTCATCCGGCCAGCCAAGGGTAGAGAATGGCCAAAGGGCAGAAGAAAACCATGTATCCAGTACATCCTCATCCTGATGCATTTTGGTTGAGCGGCATTTCGGGCATTCATGGGGCGCAGTTCTGGATACAACCATCTCGCCGCACTCCTCGCAATAGTAGGCCGGAATACGATGCCCCCACCAGAGCTGGCGGGAGATACACCAGTCCTGAATATTTTCCATCCAGTTGAAATAGATCTTTGAAAACCGCTCGGGAACAAATTTTATAGTACCATTCCGAACCGCTTCAATGGCAGGCTCAGCCAGCGGCTTCATTTTAACAAACCATTGCTTTGAAACTCTGGGCTCAATGGTTGTATGGCAGCGATAGCAGGAGCCTACATTATGTTTATGGGGCTTGATCTGGACCAGCAGGCCCAGGTCTTCCAGATCCTTAACGATCTGCTTTCTTGCCTCATAACGGCCGAGGCCGGCATATTTACCGCCGTTTTTATTAATGGTAGCATCTTCGTTCATGACATTGATTGACGCAAGATTGTGGCGCAGACCGACTTCAAAGTCATTGGGGTCATGAGCAGGGGTAATCTTGACGACACCTGTACCAAAATCCCGTTCAACATAAGTATCGGCAACAACAGGGATTTCACGGTTCATAAGCGGAAGAATAACAGTTTTGCCAATGAGATGCTGATAGCGTTCATCTTCCGGGTGAACGGCGACGGCAGTATCCCCAAGCAAAGTCTCGGGCCGGGTCGTAGCAATTTCAACAAATTCATCCGATCCCTTTATCGGATAGCGAATGTACCAGAAATGGCCATCCTGCTCTTCGTATTCTACTTCCGCATCAGAAATCGTCGTGCCGCATTGGGGACACCAGTTAATAATTCTCTCACCCCTATAGATGAGTCCTTTTTCGTAAAGGCGTACAAAAACCTCCAGCACAGCTCTTGAAAGCCCTTCATCCATGGTGAAGCGCTCCCGTTTCCAGTCGCATGAGCTTCCCAGTTTTTTCAGCTGTTCCACAATCCTGCCGCCGTACTGTTTCTTCCATTCCCAGGCCCTCGTAAGGAAGCCCTCACGCCCTATAGCTTCTTTGGTGATACCTTCCTCTGCCATCTTTTCAACTATTTTGACCTCGGTGGCAATGCTGGCATGATCGGTGCCGGGTACCCATAATGCGCTGTAGCCCTGCATACGCTTCATGCGGATCAAAATATCCTGCATGGTATTATCCAGGGCATGGCCCATATGAAGCTGTCCTGTAATATTCGGCGGGGGAATTACAATGGTAAAGGGTTCTTTATCCGGATCTATCACCGCATGGAAATAATCCTTTTCCATCCAGTCGTTATAAAGCTTTTCTTCGACCTTTTGAGGATCATAGGTCTTTTCGATCTCTTTTCTGCTCATGGTCTCCTATCCTTTCCTTTCAATTTCAATAGCCAATCCTATTTGCAAGCATCAAACAAAATTAAAACGCCTATCAGCAGAATGACGAAGCCCAGCATCTTAACCCGTGCAAGAGCTTTTGTAAATTTATATTTTTCAAGCTCTTCTCCTGTAAATTCCTGAGCTTCTGTTACGTCCACCTTTTCAGCAAGTCCCATACGCTTTACAATCAGTTTGCCCCCATAATTAATAAGGGCCCCGATAGCCATTAATACAAAGGCGGCAATTGTCAAACCCGTCATTATTTTCTCCTTTCAGGCGACCCCTGCTATTGGAATTTGATGTTATGGTTTCTTAAACTAAAAAAAGCCTTCATCCAAATTTCCTTTGGACGAAAGCTTGCTTCCGCGGTACCACCAAAATTCCCTACAGGGCACTCCAACAGAGTATAACGGCTCTTAACCGGCACGGCTTACTTTATTTTTCTGCCATACTGCTCCGGAGCGACCTTCGGCAAAAACGTTCCCTGAAGATACTCACAGCCTGCCGGCATCTTCTCTCTGAAAGGTTTTTCCACCTACTCCTCTCCGTCATTGCAAAGAGTATATACCATTGATATTATGGCATGATTTTGAGATTGTCAAGCACTGAAATTTGAATCTTTAATCGCGTTATTACAATTTAGATCGCGTCAAAAGTAATAAAAGCACCATGAGTAATGTTTCGTGCGCCCTCGAGAAAATCCGTC
>DOHN01000078.1:22675-23236 GCA_003535195.1 Ruminiclostridium sp. | reverse complement strand
GCAATCCTGCTCCGCTTACGCGCAAGACATCACTCATGACGCTAAATTCGAATGGGTCTCGGGAACCTTGTTGTATTGCCGGTTAATTTTGACGCTCATAGTCCACATATCTGAAACGCACGCCTGCACGGCTTTCCTGCCATTGGCCTTCACCGGCCTTTACCCAGCCCGGGGTTTGATCCAAAGGAACCAGATGAGCATCGGCTTCAAAAGCTTCATCAATCTCCGTAATCAAGGCTTTGCAGCAATGGGGAAGAAGCTGTTTATATACGCTCTCGCCTCCGCAGACATAAACCGCTTCCTCAAAACCTTCTATGGCCTTTGCAAGTGCCTCCGCGTCATGGACAACCACTGCGCCGTCGCAGGTATAGGATAGATCCCGGGTGAGTACGACATTCACACGGCCAGGCAAAGGCTTTTTATCTTTAAAGGACTCCAGCGTTTTTCGTCCCACAATAATAAGGTTTCCTTTGGTAAGCTCTGAAAAACGCTTTAAATCCTCCGGAATACGTTTTAACAGCTTGTTATCCCTGCCCAAGCCCCAGTTTTTATCCGCCGAGG
>DOHN01000078.1:21953-22504 GCA_003535195.1 Ruminiclostridium sp. | reverse complement strand
CATACCGCAACGGGTATATTCTTAATCTGCGGACCCGGTTCGTATCCTTCTAAAACAAAATCCGATCCCTTAAAATCATAAAAGTTCTTTATTTCGGGGTTGATTAACAGCTTAGGAGCAGGCTTCGGTTCTCTGGCAATAAGTTCCCACACCAAAGGCTCGTGCCTGTCATAAATATGGGCATCGGCAATGACATGCACCAATTCGCCGGCTTTCAGGCCGCTGACCTGAGCAAACATATGCACAAGAACCGCATATTGAACGACATTCCAGTTATTTGCCACAAGGACATCCTGTGACCGTTGGTTTAAAATCGCATTCAGGGTATTCCCGCAGACATTGAATGTCATGCTGTAAGCACAGGGATATAAATTCATGGCATGCAGATCCGCATGATTATATATATTGGTAATGATCCGCCGGCTGGAAGGATTATGCTTCAGGTCGAACAGCACTCTGTCCACCTGGTCAAACTCCCCTTCCTTATAGCGGTGTTTAATGCCCAGCTGATATCCGTAGGCCTTGCCAATAGAACCCGTTTCATCAGCCCA
>DOHN01000078.1:21406-21720 GCA_003535195.1 Ruminiclostridium sp. | reverse complement strand
TCTTAAGGTAATGATAGGAAATTCCCTGGCAAGATCATAGCGGTTGACGATGCCGAATTTTTTTCTTGTGTGGGCAGGCGTGCCGTCAGTCCATCTTGGCCTGACGTCGGCGCCTTCATCGGAATAGCCGTTTTCCAAGATATCCTGGCACATTTCAATGAAAATTTTATCCGCAAAGCTCACAATGAGTCCTCCTTATATCCCCTGCAATTCTTTATAATTAAAATGAAAACTGTTTGAAAATACTATAACGCAACCCCGAAACATTTACAACAAAAGATAACAGGACGGCTTTGATTTGTAATTTAGCGCCA
>DOHN01000078.1:18713-21207 GCA_003535195.1 Ruminiclostridium sp. | reverse complement strand
CCTGCTCCGCTAACGTACTGAAACATTACTCTGCCGCTTTTGGCGAATACGGACAGGGCGGCGATATCGATTTTATAATTACATAGGACCAGTTTTATGATATATTGGTGAAGAAAATAATTGAATGTTTGCGGCAAAGGAGTCCATGACCATGAAGGGCAATCCTGAAATAAAAATCCTGGGTTTTGAAAATCCATATGAAGAAGCAAATATCGTCGTTTTCGGCGCACCCTTTGACGGGACGGTTTCTTTTCGTCCCGGTTCACGCTTCGGTCCGGCTGCCATACGAAATGAATCCTATGGCATTGAAACATACAGCCCTTATCAAAACGCCGACCTTACCGAAATCAGGGGCCATGACGCCGGGGATCTTCCTCTTCCTTTCGGCGACACAAAAGCCGCTCTGCGCATCATCAAAAACTTTACCGGCGAAATACTGGCTGACCGGAAAATTCCCATCATGCTGGGCGGAGAACATCTGGTAACATTGCCTGCGGCGGAAGCGGCAGCGGAGGAATATCCCGATCTTTGCATCATACATCTGGATGCCCACACCGACCTCCGGGAGGATTACCTGGGCGTCGCCCTATCCCATGCCACAGTGATCAGACAGGTTTGGAAGCTGGTCGGTGATAAAAGGATCTGGCAATTTGGAATCCGTTCAGGAGAAAAATTTGAATTTGAATGGGCCCGGGACCATACATCTTTAACTCCCTTCGGCCTGGAGGGCATCGAAAAGGCTCTTGAGGCCATTGGGAACAGACCTGTTTACCTGACTATTGACATGGACGTTTTAGATCCGTCTGTCTTCCCCGGAACCGGTACCCCTGAGCACGGGGGCGTCAGTTTTAAAGAGCTGCTGGCATTTCTTATAAAGCTTCAGGGAACAAGAATCATCGGCGCTGATCTTGTTGAGCTCGCCCCCCATTATGATGCCAGCGGCATCTCGACGGCCGCGGCATGCAAGCTTCTCCGCGAACTGGCGTTGGTCATTGCAAGATTATAAACAATGATCCATTTATCGGGGCACAGGTTCCCCACAGCTACTGCACCGTTGTGATCCTCATTTTGTTTTCATCTTTTTTTACTTCTACAAGAATACCTGCCCGTTCCAGTGTCGGATATACCGTTGCCCCTTGATTTTCAAGGCGGCTCAGGGCTTCGGCGCCGGGATGGCCGTAGTTGTTTCGGCCCACTGAAATCACAGCCAGCTTTGGGTCTGCAAAGCTCAAAAAGCTCTCGTCCGAGGAATATTTCGAACCATGATGGGCTACTTTGAGCAAATCACACTCCAGAAGGGCTCCATCCTTTATGATTCGCTTCTCCGTTTCCATGCCGATATCTCCTGTAAACAACGCGTTGAAGCCTCCATAGTCAAGTCTTGTCACCAATGAAAACTCATTGGCACTGGTAGCGGCGCTTTGGGGCATAAGCCATGTTTCCTCAAGGGGGTACAGCGCTTTTAAAATCAGCCCATTTTCCTGTAAAATCAGCGCCCCCTCTTTCACTCTATCCACCGGAATCCCCTTGCTTTGAGCATATTCAACCAGTTCTGCCATCCCGGGATCGGGACCATCGGCAACGACCAGCCTTTTAACTTTTATTTTTTCAAGAACGGTTCTTAATCCGCCGATATGGTCGGCATGGCCATGGGTGGCAATCATGATGTCAATCTCTGTCATATTGAGATCATAGAGAAGCGGCACCACTATATTCTCCCCGGTGTAGGAGCCCTTTTCATCGTTGATGCTGCCTCCGCCGTCGATCATAATATTCGTATGCTCCGGCGTTCTGATGAGCGCACAGTCCCCCTGGCCCACATCGGCAAAATAAATTTTGAGAGAATGGTCAGGTATGCACATGAAAATCAGCAAAATTCCGCACAAGGCCATTATGCCTGCCAGCACGGACCGGCCGATATCTTTTGGCAGCCTTGGATATCCAGCCCTTACATACAACAGCACCAAATAATACAGGATGATGATAAAGAGGCCGGGAGTTGCAATACTCAGCTCCGCCCAGGAAAGGTTCGATATGCTTTCAGTAATAAACAGCATGGCATCAATGACCAGCCTTGCAATACCGCCCGTCAGCTGCCCTGCCGGCAAAAACAGGTTGCCCAGAAGCGCCGTGACGGCTCCCAAAACAGTGATCAGGCCGGTCATAGGCACAATGAGAAGATTGGATAATATGGAAACCGGGGATAGGGTGTTAAAGCTATACACAATAACCGGAAAAACACCTAATTGGGCGGCCATTGTTCCGGCAAGAGTCTCCTTGACGCCTTTGGGCATATGTACTGGAAGCCTGTCCATGATGGGCTTGCCGAACACTGCCAGAGACAGGGTCGCCCCATAGGAAAGGATAAATCCAATATCAAAAAGGAGAAAGGTGTTTTTAATTAAAATAATGATGGCAGAAGCGGCCAGAGAGCAGTAAATATCAGCTTTTCGCCAGAGCAGCCGGCCCGTAAGCGCAACACCTGCCATGATGG
>DOHN01000078.1:14843-18581 GCA_003535195.1 Ruminiclostridium sp. | reverse complement strand
GCCATGATGGCCGCCCGGACGATGGAGGCCTCCAGGCCGGTAGAAAAAACATATAAGAGCATGATCGGAAAAGCGATAGCCGAGGACCATCTCTGGTTGAGGCCCATGTGCTGCAGCAGCCATAAAAGAGGTAAAAGCAGAAAAACAATGTTTGCTCCCGAGACTGCCAGTACATGTGAAATACCGGCTCTCCTGAAATCTTCCTCCATTTCTTCGGGCATGTCGTTGGTATAGCCAATGAGCATCCCGGCCGACACCGAGGCCTCTTTTTCAGGAAGGCATTGGTGAAGAGCATGAAGTATCGCTTTTCTTAATTGATATCCAGCCTGTTTTAACCACGAAGTCTCCTTGCCCGGAAGAATTGTCAGTGAACCTAATGAAACTCCCATGGTGGCCGAAATCCCTTTGGCAGCCAAATACTTCTTTGTATCAAAACCACCCAGATTTCGTCTGCCCTGGGGCAGCTTTATCTCTCCATAGAGCCGAACCCGGGCACCGTATTGAAGCCCGGCAATATCAGAATCCGTATAGACCGTTGCCCTGATAAGAGTTTTATCCATTTTCCGTACTTGCTGCCCGGTATCTATTTCGTGAACTTCCAGTGTAAAGCGCACCTTTTCCCCGTCCGGTTCCGGCTCATCGAACACCCTGCCGGTAACCGCTGACTTCTGGCCTTCACACCATTTTAAATGCGCATTGTAGTGGACTTTATTCAGGCTGTGGAGGGTAAAGCCCGCTATCAGAAAAGGAACGGCAAGAAGTATAAACCTTGATGCTGTAGCTTTTGCGGGGTTAAAGAAGAGCAATATGGCAAAAGCACCGGCAAGAACGGATAAAATTCCCCAAGCATAGGAAATATTAACATCCGCCAATATAATACCCCACATGAAAGCCAATACTGAAACCACTAACGGCCTTTTCATTTAAAACCTCTGCCTACTTAATTTATTTTTCTTTTTAAAACAGCCACCGGAGAAGATCCCTTCTGGATCAGACACTCCTCCAAATCAAAGGAATGGGTAAACCCGACTTTCTTCCAAAAAGACAGGCCCTGCTGGTTTTTGTATGAAACAGCTGCAAAACAGGTCATAGGACCGTATTGAATCCTTGTCGAATGAAGCAGTTTTTGGACAGCATAGGTACCGTAGCCCTTATGCTGAAAAGCGGGCTCAATAATTAAAATGTGGATCCAAAGCACCGGCTGGGTTTCTACGCATTTATATTCACCGTATATAAAGCCGATGGTTTTTCGGTCTTCACCTGTGTCAATCATTAAAACAAGCTTGTTTTGCTTTTGGGGATTCCAAAGGACCTGATTGATTTCTGAAAACTTTTTAAAGCCGGTGGCATAGCCAAAATAATCGGTCATACTATACCACCTTTCCAGAAGCATTGCATCGGAAGGGGCAATCTTTCTGAATTCCAGCCCATACTTTTTATGAATCTCCATTTTCAGACCTCTAAAAAATTATAAAATCACCGGACAATATACCATTCCGACCAGCCGTGATATATATTGTGCCATAAAGGTGTTTTGTTCCCCCGAATGCGATTTTGATAGAGTACAATCCCATGTTTTCGGTAAAGCGGAAGAACAACGGAATCCTGACCGCTCAGGTGTATGCTCTCCTTGATTAATTCTATGACTTTGCTTTTGTCAGTGGCTAAAGGCAGCCGGCACCCTAATAATATCATATCAAATTTTCCGCTTTGCACCGAAGCTTGCTGCTCCTCGTAGGAGGCTTTTTCCGGAATAACTTCAATGCCAATCTCTGAGAGGGCTTCCCGAATCCAATCACTGACCAATTTCCGGTCCTCATTGAGCTGATTATACCTCAGTGAAAGGAAGACTGGAACATTTGCTCCATTTTTATAAAATGTGAGGACATTATTCTTGCCTTCCTGATAGGTATATCCGGCTTCCCTAAAAGCTTCCAATATAGTCTCCCTGCTTATTTCTGCTTCCGCGGGATCGGGCTCGGAAAAAAGCTGAAAGGCAGGTGCTCCCCAGTTTGTTTCATGAATGGAACCATACCATTCCAGATAGCTGATGAGGAGTTCCCTGAATTTCTCCTGCGAAATGGCTGAGCCCGTCCGCCCTATATTGGAAAAGGCAAGAAATTCCAGAATATTGCTTTCATACTGCTTGACAAATATATCGGAACGATTGGCATAGGAATCAATATTGCCTTCCTCAAGGGCCGCAATATCAATCTCCTGCTTCTGGAAAGCTTCCAGCATCTCCGATTCATCACTATAGATCTTGAAGTGAATGCCTTCCAGCCAGATAGGATGGGACAGTCCGCCGTCTGCCTCTAAATTCCACCAGGAATCATTTCGTAGAAGTGTAATGACGCCCTGCCCATAGGAGTCCAGCTTGAAAGGGCCTGTGCCGATAGGCTTTAAGCTGTCATTATAGCCTGCCACAGGCCAGTCCTTAAACACATGCTCCGGAACGATCGGAAAAATAAGCTTGCCTGTAAGGCCTTCCGCCTTTTCAAATATAATTCTAAAGCTTAGCCGGCCTGTTGTTTTGATATCCTTGATATTGGCAACATTGCCGAAATATTGAGAGCTTGTCCCTGCCTGCTTGATGGTCTCCACTGTAAAGGCCACATCATCAGAGGTAAGCGATAGTCCGTCATGAAAATAAATATTGTCTTTCAGCTGAATATCCAGAATCAGCCCATCCGAACTGACGGAATAGCTGTCTGCAAGAGCACAGGCTATCGTCCCGTCGGTTTTCTCTGAAAAAAGGCTGTCAAAAAGGAACATGCTCAGCTCTCGCACCGAGGTATTTCCGGTGGTTAAAGGATTCAGGGTATCGGGCTGAAGCAGGAAAAGATTCAAAAAGCCGCCCTGGGCCGGGCCCGTGTCCTCCACGCCAGCAACCATGCCCGCTTCCTGTTTATCTCCTAACCCAAGCTCCTGGTCCAAATCAAAATTCCTGACCTTTTCCAGGCATCCAGTTAAGATCACGATCAGGACTCCAGCAATGATTAGTACGCTTCGCCGTTTCTTCATGACTTACCCTCTTATCATCATGAAAGCCGAACCCGTTCCGGTTTTCCCCTGACTCCCCCGGTGAGAGAAAAACATGTCTTTGTTGCACCGGGTACATACTCCGCATATTGAAATATGCCCGGGCGTTATGCCACAGTTCAGAAGACTTTCATTTATAATTCCCTGCAGGTTCAAAAGCCATTTTCCATCATTTCTGCAAGTACTGTAATCCCCGGCCCAGGTAAAAGTTTCCCGGAACAATTGGGTGACATCGCTATCCACCTCGAAGCAGCAATCTTTTATATGAGGTCCGAAGGCCACATGCAGGTTTTGGGGATCGCATCCATATGCTGCCTCAAGCACTCTCACGGTTTCTTCTGCAATATTCAGAAGAGTACCCCTCCAGCCTGAATGGGAAAGTGCAATAACCTTTTTTGCCGGATCATAAAAATAGAGAGGGACACAGTCGGCATAATGGGTCACCAGCAGAAGGCCGGTTTCATTGGTTGCCAATCCGTCCACCCGCTGATAGCTTCTTTCTTTTGTTATTCCCATTCCCGCGTGCTCTCTGGTAACAGGCAGTACCTTTTTATCATGAACCTGATGGGATAAAACCATATCATCAACCGAAATATTCAGATCCCCGGCCAAACGGCGGTAGTTTTCATAAACATTGCTATGAGGATCGGGACGGTTAAAATTAAGGTTAAAAGAGGAATAATCCCCCGCGCTGAC
>DOHN01000078.1:9240-14732 GCA_003535195.1 Ruminiclostridium sp. | reverse complement strand
GAATCCCCCGCGCTGACTCCTCCGTAACGCGTTGTAAAGCCCTGTACAAGCTCCGGATAAATGGACAGGGAGGGGATCTCAATATAGCGTCTTTTTTCCCTGTAAGGGGCTGTCAAATCTTCCATGTTAAGCATATAGCAAAAAACCTCCTCCATTTATTCCGGTTGGATGGATTCGTTAAAAAGTGTTTTGGGCATTCCGGGATTACAAAATTATACCATATATGCTTTTACAGTCTCAACCAGCTCATCAATATACTGGGGAAGCGCAATGCTCTTGCTGCCTACAACAAGCAGGCCGCAGCGGTTCAGCGGAATCAATATCTTCTGAGCAGGACTTTCAGCAATGGCCCTGGCCATTGCCGGCGTCAATTCGCCCATCATGGAACTAGCCGCAATAATGCCTACAGAGCCAACAATGATGTCGGCTTTAAAAGAATTGACAACAATGGCATTCTCACCCGACGCTCCTTCGGAAGCTCCCGATCTCAGCATGGCGGAAGTTGCCAAAGCATTTGTGCCCAGCGCTATAATTTCTATTTCCTGCCCCAGGCTCTGCCTTAATTTCTCAATAATACACTTTCCGATTCCGCCGCCTTGTCCGTCTACTACAGCTATACGCATGTTTTTCCTCCATACAGTTTTATATTATTATAGCAGACTTGGCGGCGGTTTAAAAACAATTCAAATAACCCCCAAGCAGTATTCTTCCTATTTGGCGTACTGCCCGGGGGCATATCGGATGTGATCAATATAGCTTAGGCCTTTTACTTTAATGTATTGGATTTATCAAGCATGGATTCAATAAATACACCGTAGCCACGCATGGGATCATTGACAAAAACATGCGTCACTGCGCCGATTAAACGGCCGTCCTGTAAAATAGGACTCCCGCTCATCCCCTGGACAATCCCCCCTGTAGAATCCAGCAGTCTTTGATCGGTAATGCGGATCACCATGTTTTTCGTGCTGACCAGGTCTGTTCTGGCAATGCGCTGAATTTCGATCTCATACTCATCTACAGTGTTATTGTTTATACAAGCCAAAATGGAGGCTTTACCCACACGAACGGCGCTATGGGAACCTATCTGCATGGATATTCCCCATTTTTCACTTTTAGGATCTACACAAAGCCGGCCAAATACCCCAAACTCACAGTTTAATTCGATATCGCCGATTATTTTGGGGTTGGAAAGAAATTCACCGGATAATTCTCCCGGCGATCCTTTCATCCCTTTTTTAATGCCCTCGATATTCGACTTTAAGAGCTGCCCGGATCCCACCTGCAGAAGGGATCCTGTATCGATATCATTGATCCCGTGGCCGAGTGCGCCGTACACCTTATTTTCGGCATCGATAAAAGTCAGCGTACCAATACCCGCCGAGCTGTCTCGGACCCAGATCCCCACTCTGAACTGATGATCTTCGCCGGATTTTATTGGGGTAATGGTCGTGTTGTATTGGGCATTCCCTCTTTTATAGGTAATCTTAATGGGCTTTCCGGAAGAGTTTTCAACGACACTGATAAGATCGCTGATATTGCCTAAGCTCTTCCCCCCAGCTTTTATAAGAACATCTCCGGAAAGAAGGCCGGCCGTTTCGGCAGGGGAAACCCTGGTTCCGTCATCCAGCGTCACACCTGACACGTTAATAATGACTACACCGTCGGTTTTAAGCTTAATGCCGATGGGCAAACCGCATGCAATGACCTGCCGGTTGACAATGGAACGAACCTGCACCGTTTTGAGAGGAATGACGCCAAATATCTTTAAGTCCAGCTCCGCTTCACCCTCTTCGGTTGCTATAAGCGAATAGGGCGTCTCAAATGCCGTTAGGGCGTCATCATTGCCGACACTGACTTTAAGGATATTGCTTTTTGAATGGGCCTGTAAAAAAAAGGGTGATTTAAAGGATAAGGTATAGTTCTCTCCCGTTAAAAGTGTAATATTTCCGGGGAGAACAATTAATGTGACAATATAGGACACCATGATAACCAGTACTAAAACACATATAATAAAAGAGGGCTTCAGAGTTCTTTTCCGCAAAAAAATCACGCTCCATATGCAAACTCACCTTCATAAGTTAACCTGCACTGGAGACTCTTATGCTTTGCAAAAAATCCTTATTGTGTAAGAAAAATTATTTCAAATGCTTCTGGGATCATTTGCATTTTCCCGTCCAATTCACTATTCCCATGGTATTTTTGAAGCATTGGCTCTTTAAAAAATCATCTGCATATTTAGAAGAGCACATCATAGGATGGCGGCATTCGTAAAAAATTCCTTTGTAAATAAAGGGTTTAAAACTTTGTGCGTTTTTTCCCCATAAGAACCAGAATAATTCAGGTTTCTGCCGCGATATAAAGTCAAGAAGCTTTTCTGTAAATGGCTGCCAGATCATTTGATGGCTTAGGGGCCGACCTGGAAAAACAGTCAAACAGGTGTTTAAAAAAAGAACGCCCTGTTCTTCAAGGTGCTCAAAAAGAGCGGGGGGGGCATCAATAATAAATTCCCCCAATTTAATTTCTTTTGCAATCTGTGAGAATACCGGAATTTCCGCATATACCTCGATACCCTTTTGAGTCTTATAGATGAGCCTCATGATATTTTTCAGTGAAACCTGCCTGAACGGCTCATTCCAGGACTTCAGACCCCCCACTTCAAAAGCGCGGCCCACAGCCACTCCTTTTTCCGGATAGGGATCCTGGCCCAGGATAACAATTTTCAGAGCCTCCAAATCGGTATGCAGAAACCGGAGCACTCTCTCTTTCCCGGGGTTGTAATCGGTATCGCCCAGAAATTTTTCGATACTGTCCAAAAGTGCAAGAATGTCCGATGTCAAAAAATTGTTCCATGATGAATGGATCTCACCGGGAAGCAAGCTCAAAGGATTCACCTCGTTATTAATTATAGATCAGGAGGCTCAGCGGGTTAATCCCCCATCATTCATATTCATCAGGGTAGCTGGCGCTTAAGCTCCGCAATTTGGTCACGGAGCGCTGCCGCCGCCTCAAATTCAAGCTCTCGGGCGGCCTGCTTCATATCCTTGGTAAGGCTCTCAATGAGTGCCTCAATGCTCTCCCTGTCCAGAACCTCGGCTCCGGTCTTTCTGGTCTTCTCGTATTTACCAGCTTCTTCGGCCGACTTGGTGGCCTCAATGGCATTATGCACCGCTTTTTGGATGGACCGGGGTATAATATGATGCTCAATATTATATGCTTGCTGAATCTCTCTTCTGCGGTTTGTTTCGCTGATGGCGTACTGCATGGCCGTGGTAATGCTGTCGGCATACATGATGACCCTTCCGTCCACATTCCTGGCCGCACGGCCGATGGTCTGGACCAGCGATGTTTCAGACCGCAAAAAGCCCTGCTTATCGGCATCCAGAATAGCCACCAATGCGACCTCCGGGATATCAAGGCCTTCTCTGAGAAGGTTTATTCCCACCAGCACGTCAAATTTGCCCATACGCAAGTCACGAATGATCTCCACACGCTCCAGGGTAACGACATCCGAATGCAGATATCGTACCCGGATGCCCATATCATCCATGTACTTGGTCAAATCTTCGGCCATTTTCTTGGTCAGGGTGGTTACCAGCGTTCTATAGCCCTTTTTGGTATTTTCATTGATCTCATTTAAGAGATCATCAATCTGTCCCTTGACGGGTCTGACGGTAACTTCAGGATCAACAAGACCTGTAGGCCGAATGATCTGCTCAACCACCTTTGTGGAGAGGTTTTTCTCGTACTGGGCGGGAGTGGCGCTAACATATATAACCTGGTTCACCCTTCGTGTAAATTCCTCAAAGGTCAGCGGCCTGTTGTCAAAGGCGGAGGGTAACCTGAATCCATATTCCACCAAAGTCTCCTTTCGGGAATGATCTCCGTTGTACATGGCCCCTACCTGGGGCACCGTTACATGGGACTCGTCGATCACCAGAAGAAAATCCTTGGGGAAATAATCCAAAAGGGTATAGGGCGCACTTCCCGGCTTACGTCCGCTAATGTGCCGGGAATAATTCTCTATGCCCTGGCAAAAACCGATTTCCTGCATCATCTCTATATCATACCGGGTACGCTGTTCCAATCTTTGCGCTTCCAGCAGTTTTCCGTCCTCCTTGAAAGAAGCCAGCCTTTCTTTCAGTTCCTCCTCTATGGTAACGATGGCTCTGTCCATCTTGGCCTTGCTGGTCGCGAAGTGGGAAGCTGGGAACACGGCAATATGGGAGCGGATTCCTGTGATTTCACCGGTCAATACATCAATCTCGGTGATCCGATCGATTTCATCCCCGAAAAACTCCACCCGAAGTGCGGTGTTGGTTGAAGACGGCGGAAAAATATCCAATACATCACCCATGACCCGGAAGGTGCCGCGCCTGAAATCAAACTGGCTCCGTGTATATTGGATATCCACCAGCTTACGTATGACTTCATCCCGGTCCTTGATCATTCCCGGTCTCAGGGAAAGCATAAGATCAGTATAGTCTTCCGGATCACCCAGGCCATAGATACACGATACGCTGGCTACAATGATAACGTCGCGCCTTTCAAACAGGGCTGCCGTGGCGGAGTGCCGCAGTTTGTCAATTTCATCATTGATGGAGGAATCCTTTTCAATATAGGTATCGGTGGAAGGAATATAGGCTTCGGGCTGATAATAATCATAATAGCTTACAAAATATTCCACGCAATTATCAGGAAAAAATTCGGTAAATTCATTATACAGTTGAGCTGCCAGAGTCTTATTATGAGCGAGCACTAGTGTAGGCTTTTGGACTCTTTCAATAACATTGGCGACGGTATACGTTTTTCCCGACCCTGTCACACCCAAGAGAGTCTGGTGTCGGCTTCCCTGACGAATGAGGGAGGTCAGGGCCTCGATGGCCCCGGGCTGATCCCCGGTAGGCTTGTAATCTGATTTTATTCTGAATTCCGGCATATTTTACCTCTTTTATTTCCATAAAAACAAAAGGCCATACACGCCATGCATGTATAGCCCCATTATCTCATATTTATATCTTAGGCAGCCTTCATTAAAAGCACAAGGACAATTGAAATAACCAGGAAAAGAACGGCGATCCATCCAGTGTATTTACTTAGTAGGGCATCATAAGCCCGGCCTTTATTCTTTCCAAAGAAAGTCTCTGCTCCGCCGGCAATAGTGCCGCTGATACCGGACTGACGCCCGGCCTGGAGAAGAACCACCACAATAATCGCT
The DNA here is from genome assembly GCA_003535195.1 of Ruminiclostridium sp. Taxonomy (GTDB): domain Bacteria; phylum Bacillota; class Clostridia; order DSM-8532; family DSM-8532; genus DTU059. The sequence continues at coordinate 9,514 of DOHN01000078.1, read as the reverse complement.
AAACATATTAAAATATAAATGATATTCACAATAATGGTCAATACACCCATGTTTAAAACCTCCGTTTTTAATTCAGCGCTTATCATTCTAGCATAATGTGAAAACGAAAGCAAGTATGCAATTACAATCGTTTCGATTTGCAATATGCAATATGAAAAAATTGTCGTTATGTTTTAGCGTCATGAGTGATATTTCATACGCCCTCAAGAAAATCCGTCCGGGATTTTATTCGGTAGCTCCGCAATCTGCTCCGCTGACGTACTGAAACATCACT
>DOHN01000078.1:8935-9135 GCA_003535195.1 Ruminiclostridium sp. | reverse complement strand
GCTGACGTACTGAAACATCACTCCGCACTAAATTACGAATCGAATTGCAATTCTTCTTCGAGCCGCTTTCCAAGCTCTGCACTTTCTTTTTCATAGCCGGGTTTGCCCAGCAGGGCGAACATATTCTTCTTATAGGCCTCAACACCGGGCTGATCAAAAGGATTGACCCCCATTAAATAGCCGCTGATACCGCAGGCCTT
>DOHN01000078.1:0-8819 GCA_003535195.1 Ruminiclostridium sp. | reverse complement strand
TAGCCGCTGATACCGCAGGCCTTTTCAAAGAAATATACCATATAGCCAAACCAATATGCGGTCATTTCAGGAATGTTCATCACAAGATTGGGCACTCCGCCGTCACTATGCGCTAAAATAGCCGCCTGCATGGCTTTTTTATTGACGTAATCCATATCCCTGCCCGACAAGTAGTTAAGATTATCCAGATCATCAGCGTCTGAAACCATTTTGATATTCTTTCTGGGTTTCTCAACATTGAGAACTGTCTCAAAAATATTGCGCAGTCCATCCTGAATATATTGCCCCATAGAATGGAGATCAGTGGAAAAATCCACGCCCGCAGGGAAAATACCCTTTTGATCTTTGCCTTCGCTCTCCCCAAAAAGCTGCTTCCACCATTCTGTGACATAATGCATGGATGGTTCATAATTTACTATAATTTCAGTGGTTTTTCCCTTTCTGTAAAGAACATTTCGAGCCGCCGCATATTTATAGCAATCATTTTCCTCATAGGTCTTTTTACAATCATGATAGGCCTGTTGAGCGCCCTTCATCATATCGGTTATATCAATTCCGGCCGCCGCTATGGGTAATAGTCCCACAGAGGTCAGAACAGAATACCGCCCGCCGATATCGTCAGGTATAGTAAATGTTTCGTACCCCTCGGATTCGGCCATTTGCTTGAGGGCACCCTTAGCTTTATCGGTGGTAGCAAAAATTCTGTACCGTGCATCCTTTTTGCCATATTTCTTTTCCATAAACTCTTTTAAAATACGAAAAGCAATAGCGGGCTCAGTGGTTGTGCCTGATTTTGATATAATGTTTACCGACACCTCCCTGCCCTCCGCCAGCTCCAGAAGATCAGCAAGATAGGCGGGGCCCAGGCTGTTGCCGGCAAAATAGATTTCCGGTCCGTTTCGCTTTTCCCTGGGGAGCATATTATAAAAAGTATGGGACAGCGCTTCGATAGCCGCCCTGGCACCCAGGTATGAGCCTCCTATGCCCGATATAATCAATATGTCCGAATCATTTCTGATTTTTTGTGCAGCCTTGATAATACGTGAAAATTCCTCCCGATCATAGTTGTTGGGAAGCTCTACCCAGCCTAGGAAATCACTGCCTGCGCCCTTTTTCCCATGGAGCATTTCGTGGGCATCCAAGACCTGTTTTCCCAGGAACCGCAGCTCATATTCATTCATAAATTTTCGGGTACTGCCGAAATCCACTGTGATCTTGTTCATACATCCACCTATCTTTTTTCCTATCATTTTACAAATATTATATCATACAGCACTCATCTAAATACATCTATTTTGAATACGCTGATCGTGTCAATTTCCTACAGTAAATTGACACAATCGCTGCGAAGCTCCGTAATATTCATTTTTTGTCCCGTATGGTATAATCATTCGCATAAAGTGATGAAAAGGAGTGGCCGCATGGAAAAGGGAGATGCCCGGTTTTATTTTTCGGGTATATTGCAAAAGCATAAGCTGCTGTTTATCCTGTTGGCTGCCCTTCTTACTGTAGCCGCGCTGATGACGCTGGTCCGATTTCCGGAAGCACCGGAGAAAATTACCATCGCGGAACAGAACGGCGTGTACGATCTGACAAGTATAGCGGATTCGGAAAGCACCACTGTCCATCTAACTCTGCCGGAAGCCTATTACCCCAATACATACCTGACGCCGAAAAATGCGTACACTGCCGTCCCCGAAAGCATTGACCGCTGCGTAGAAATCAGGGCGGACTACCTCTCCCAGCGGTTTGTTCTGCTCCTGCCGGACGATGATATTTACACGCTGGTGTTCAACCTTAACGGCCGTCATGCCATGCGTGTCTATGTGAACGGCGAACTGGCAGCACAGACAGGCCATCCGGGAACCACCAAGCAGGACACCGAGGTATGGGAGAACAATATCACAGTCTCCGCGTCCGCCATAGACGGCAAAATGGAAATCATCCTCCACAGCGCGCAGTTTTATCATGCCAAAAGGGGCGCATCCCTTGGGTCGCTGAGCCTGAGCAAAGCTGGAACCACTTCCGATCCCTTTGCTTTCAACCGGATCAAGGGGATGGCAGTCGCGGGCGCGCTTCTGTGCGCGGCATCATTGCTGCTGGGCATTTACCTGCTGCTGTCCCGCACAAGAGTGACCCTGTATTTCGCGCTGGCCTGTGTTGTCATGGCGCTGCGGGAATGCCTGCAAAGCCAGGCGTGGACATACTTTCCCATAAACGGGAATCTCTCGTTTATGTTGGAATACCTGAGCATGGTGCTGCTGACGGTTTTTCTTTCATTGTATCTGGGTCAGTACGCGGCAAGCCCAATTTTACGCGGCATTCAATATACGGCCATCATCGGCTCCTGCGTTTACGGGATACTCGTGCTGTTTGGTGATTCCATTCTCTATACGTCGGTACTGGGCTATTATCAGATACTGCTGGTTCTGTGCATTGTGCCCGGCATCGCCGGTGTGCTTTGGAGTATGCGCCGCCCCACGAAGGAACAGGGCGCCACCCTGTTCGGCATTGCGGTGTTTTTCCTTGCCGCAGTATCCGACATCGTCATGTACAGCGATGTTTTGGGCGATGGGGCCAACGCGCCCATATCCGAAGCCGCTATGCTGGTGTTCGTGCTGGCGCAGACGGTGTCCCTTTTCCTGATGAACAACCGGATACTCTCGGAAGCGAAGGAAGCGGAGCAGAAGCTGGACGCAGAAAAAACGGTGCTGGAAAGCCTGAATCAGCTGAAAACCGAGTTTTTGGGGAATATCTCCCACGAGCTGAAAACCCCGCTGACGGTTATTTCCGGCTATGCGCAGACCACGAAGCAGCTTGCCGAAAAACCGGATACGCTGGAGACCGGCGAAATATCCCGCCGGATGGCCCTTATTTCCTCCGAGGCGGAGCGGCTTTCCCTGATGGTGGGCCAAATTCTGGACGTGACCCGCATGGAGGAGGGGCGCATGGTCATGGAGCCGGTGTGGTGCTATGCGGATGAAATCATCCATGCCGCCGTGGAAACCCATTACCCCATCCTGAACAAAAACCGCAACCAGCTGAACATCTGCATCGAAAGCGGGCTTCCTGCCGTCTATGCCGACCCGGCGCGGATTTCGCAGGTCGTTGTCAACCTGATTTCCAACGCGGTGCGCTTTACCGCCGACGGCCTAATAACCATATCTGCTGGGAAGGAAAATGCCGGTATTCTCGTCTGTGTGTCGGATACCGGCGTTGGAATTGAAGCGGAGCGACTGCCCCATATCTTTGAGCGGTACGTGAAAAAAGAAAAATCCGGTGGCGGTCAGGACACCGGCACCGGACTTGGGTTATACATCTGCAAGCATATTATCGAACAGCACGGCGGAACCATCCGGATAGAAAGCGAGAAAGGGCACGGTACCTCCGTGTTCTTCACGCTGCCCGCAGCGGTGGCTAATACCGCACCTTGCTGAAGATGTACTCGTTCCTGCCGGAGCTTACCAGCTCAAACCAACCGCCGTCATCCAGCTTCAGCTTCTTGCGAAGATTCGCCACATGGGTCTTGATGGTTCCCGAAGCGACAGGGGTCATCTCGCCCCACGCACGGCGGTAGATTTCTTCACAGCTGAGCCGCCGACCCGCAAACAAGACAAAGCACCCAAGAAGCTGTAATTCCTTTTGCGTCAGGGGGATGCGCTCCCCATTAAGCGCCGCTTCCCCGGACAGAAAATCAATGGTCAGAGGGGAAAGCTCAATTTTTCCCGCCGTCATAACCCCGGCTCTGCGGAGCTGCGCCGCCACACGCGCGCTAAGTACATTCAAATCATAGGGCTTGGTGACATAATCGTCCCCGCCCTGCAAAAGGCCTTTTACCACGCTCTCATTTTCGTCCCTGCATGTCAGGAAGATGATGGGGGCGTTTGTTTTTTCCCGTAGCTCGGCGCAAAAATCAAAGCCGGAGCCGTCCGGCATCATGACATCCAAAAGAATCAGATCCGGGGCGTGTTCCTCCAGCAAAAACCGCGTCTTTGTAAGGGTGGCCGCGCAGACTGCCTCATACCCCTTGCCTTCAAAGTATTCCCGGTTGATTTCTAGTACGTCGGCTTCATCCTCCACCAGTAAGAGCTTTGCTTTCTTCATCCCATCACCTCCGTTTTCTGGAATCATTTTACCATATTTTATGTCAAAATAGAACGCCGCAAAGTTTTTTTCAGAAAACGGTCAAGATTTCTTAACCTTCCACACAAAGGAAAATTATTTTGCTACGCTTGGATTGTTTCGGAACGTAAAAGCGGAACCGGCAGAAATGAGGTGATAACGTATGCTGCAAATTACCCGAGTGGACATCGTGGACGGCCAGACGCTGGACATTGAGCTGAACAATGGTCATCTGATCCTGTTTGATACCCAGCGCCTGCCGGAAATGGATCACAGCTATGACAGCCTGCGGGATCTGGAGGTCCTGCCCCGCCCGAATACCGACGGCCAGAGCATTTTTTGGCGGGACGGTCCCCGGATCGCTCTGGAAGAAATCCTGCACTGGCTGTCTGTTTAAAAAAACAATGAATGAGGAGGTAATATTTGTATGAATCGAACATGGAAACAAATCGGCAGTCTGTTTCTGTCGGTGTGCATGGTGGTAACCATGCTGCCGACGGTGGCGTTTGCCGAAACAAATGCAAAGGATTCCGGCGCAGGGCTGGGAACCAGCGGTGAGATTACCGCTTTTACGGCTTTGGATGAGGATATTGCCGCAAAGACGGTGGCAACCGGCACCGCGGAGAAAGACCTTGACCTGCCGACAGAGCTGGCGGTCACCGTCACAAGAACGGTCACGACCACCACCGGCTCCGCTGTTACAGTGACCGTCAGCGGCAATGACACCGCCACAGACAGCGAGGCGCAGGAGCAACAGGAAGAAACACAGGAAATCACGGAGGAAACCACTGTGGATGTGTCCGGCTGGACTTCCGACCCGGAATATAACGGCGATGCCGAGGGGGACTATGTGTTTACCCCTGCGCTGGAATTGCCCGACGGCATCACCCTAAATGAGGGTATCAGCCTTCCGGAAATTACCATAACCGTGCAGGAAGCGGAAGAAGAAGCACCTCTACTCTTTTCTTTGCTTGGAGACGAACCTTCCACACTCTCAACCGTCACACCTACTGATGAAACAACGTTAGCGAATGCTCTTAGCAGTGACACAGCAAGCAATATCGTCATTAACAGCAGCTTTTCTTTAAATAACTCTGTGGAAGTAGGAGCAAATCACACCCTTTCCATTGCTTCTGGCGGAGAGATTTATCTGCTAAATTCTTGTGTTTTAACCATACCCGCTGAAACCGAGCTTACCATTGAAGGCGAAGGCAGCTTTACCTGTGATAGCAATACCGGTATTCCAGACGGCATCCTGAAGGTAAACGGCAGCTTAAACCTGAATGGCATTGCATTCAATGTATACAGTGCTGATAATATCATTTCCGGCACTTTGACCGCAACCGATTGCGACATTACCATTGAACCAAAAGCAGAAAATGCCTATAGCTTATGGTTCTATCCAGATTCGGAAGTGGAAATCAACGGCGGAACACTGGAAATTAAGACTCCTCAAGCAGATTCATACGGAATTTGTTCGTTTACAGATTCACCAGTGCAAATTTCCAACTGTACGGTAACTATGTCGGATAGTGAAAGCGGTTCAACCTTTCTGCAGGGTGACTATTATTTTGAAGACAGCACAGTTGTTATCACGATGGATGCCTTATACGCGGGAGTTCTACCCGCTGGTATCAGCTATAGTGACCTGACCTTTGACAATACAGAAGTAACTCTGGATACGAAAACAAATACAACCGCTCTGAAAGGAAGTACGGAGGATGCTGCCTTAAATATCCTAAACGGGAGCGAAGTCAGTGTTGTTGGCACCGGTGGCACAGGCATATTTTTTTCAGTATTAGATAATTCACTCACAAACTCGGTTTTCATTGATGACGCTGTCTTAGAACTGCAGGGTAATGGTGTGACCGGCCTTAGCTTGAACGAAAGAACCGTTGTATCGGGTGATAATGGCGGACGCATTGTTTTTGCGGAAGGCAGTGAAGTCGATTCCATGCCGAATACAATCAAAGACAGAGATGTTCTTGTGACAAATTCCGGCTATATTACTGTTACCGCCGCGTCAGAAGCTGCGGACCCGCAGAAAATTTCCGCCGGTACCTATATCTGGGATGGAACCCATTTTAATAATATCATTCCAACCGCTGCCACTTTCACGGCCGAACAGACCGGCGGCACAAGCGGCTCGGTGGATTCCACCGGCATTGTGCTGACCTTCGACCAATCCGTAACAGACCTGACGGCGGATAAAATCACCGTTGCAGACGGCACCGGCTCGGTTACAAAGGGAACACTTTCAGGCTCCGGCACCACATGGACGCTTGCCCTTGCCGGCGTGGCGCAGGAGGGCGATGTAACCGTGAGCGTGGCGAATTTCGGATCGTACCATGTAACGAACAATCCGCAGACGGTGGCGGTGTATAAGAGTGCGGCGGTGCCACCCCAGCTTGGCATCCCCGACGGCCTTACTTGGGACAGCACAGCCCCCGGCAAGGCAAAATGGAGTGCGGTTTCCAACTCTACGGGCTACAAGGTGCAGCTTTATAAAGGCGGCACGGCACAGGGCGGCCCGGTCAGCGTAACCGCCCCCGAGCTTAACTTTACCGCCGCCATCCAAGCAGAGGGCGCAGGCAGCTATACCTTCGCAGTGCAGGCCGTGGGCAACGGGACAACTTGGTCTGACAGCGCGTGGTCAGCCCCCAACGCAACAGCGTATGAATATACACCGGGCGGCGGCAGCGTCACCGGCACCATGGACATAGGAGGCGTAACCGGTAAAGACCCTGCGTCCAACCAAAGCGGCACAGGCTGGACATGGACAGCAAACACTGCTACGTTGGCGCTGGACAGCAGCTACGGCGGCGGGCCCATCGCCATCAACTGCCAGTCCACTGATACAATAAACCTTGTATACAGCGGCAATGTTTCCATTGCAAGCACCGCATCAAGTGCCCTTTACTGTAAGGGCAGCCTCAGCATCACCGGCAGCGGCGGCACGCTGACCATCGATTCCCGGAGCCAAGACCCGTGGCATGTAGCGGTGGATGTCAGGGTTCTCGCTATCGGCGGCAATGCACAGGTGAATGCCGAAAGTGCAAACTCCGGCACAAACCCCTATGCAGTGGTAATCTATGGGCAAAACGGTGTAACCGTCACAGACAGCGCAAGCCTCACAACCGTTGCAACAGGAGACGATGCCAGCGGCATTTGGGTGGAACGGGGAGATATCACTATCTCCACCACAGGCACAGTTACCGCCAATGGCAAAGGCACAGGCGGCGGGTTGGGAATTCATAACGGCAAAAAGCTCGATATGAGCAGCGGCAGCCTGGCTCTGACCGGCACACCGCTATTGGGCGGGAATTTCTCCGACTACAATATCACCGGCGGCAATATCACAGTAGACGGTACACAGGTCTACAAGGCTGTGCTGACCCTTGACGACGTGAATGCGGTAACGGCTATAGACGCAATTACCGCCCCCGCCTCCGGCTATGGCGTTTCCAGTGACCGTACCAGCGCGGGCGGTAAGCTGTGCTTTCTGCTTCCCGCAGGGAGTCAAACCGTTACGCTGACGGCAGGCGGCAAGACCTATACTGGTACGGTGGAGGTTGCCACCAACCATACGGCGACGGCTACGCTGACGCAACAGGGCGGTACACCGGCAACAAACACCGTCACCGGCGTAACGCTGAACAAATCAAGCGTTTCCCTTTACAGCAATACCACACCCAATACAACGACCCTCGTTGCCACGGTTTCCCCCGCCAATGCCACCAACAAAGCGGTGACATGGCAGAGCGGCAACACAGCGGTTGCCACTGTGGACGCAAGCGGAAAAGTGACGGCAGTCGGCAACGGCACAGCGGTCATCACCGTCACCTCGGCGGACGGCGGGCACACGGCCTCCTGCACGGTTACGGTAACCACATACAGCAGCGGCGGTAATGGCGGCGGCTCCTGTTACAGCGACCGCAGGCAAGAACGGCTCGGCAAGCGCGTCCATCCCGGAGAAATCCGTAACAGACGCCATTGCAAAAGCACAGGCTGACGCAAAGGCGCAGGGTAAGACAGCAAACGGCATTGCTGTGGGGCTGGATGTCACTATGCCCAAGGGCGCAACCTCCCTGACGGCGAATTTGACCCGCAATTCCCTGAACAGCCTTGTGAGCGCAGGGGTATCTAAGCTTGAGCTAAACGGTGCACCGGTTTCCTTAGGTCTTGACCTTAAAGCCTTGCAGGAAATCCAGAAGCAAAGCGGCGGCGATATCAGCATCAGCATCGCTCCGGCAACAGGGCTTTCCAATGAAGCAAAGGCTCTCCTCGGAAACAGACCGGTATATAACATCAGCATCAACTATGTCAAAGATGGCAATAGTATTAATTTAAGCAGTCTTGGCAGCGGAGCAGCCACCATTTCTATCCCCTATACACCGGCCGGGGATGAGGCTGTCGCCTACCTGTTTGGCGTATATGTGGACGCAAACGGCAACACACTGCGCATCCCAGGCTCTGCTTATGACACAAACAGCGGAAGCCTTCTGATTCCCACCGGTCACTTCTCAGTGTACGGGGTGGGCTACACCGCTCCAAGTGCCAGGTTTACCGACATTTCCTCCCATTGGGGCAAAGAAGCTATTGACTTTGTAGTCGGCAGAGGACTTTTCACAGGCACAGCGGAAAACACATTTGAACCCAACACTGCCATGACAAGGGGAATGCTGGTAACGGCTCTC
>DOHN01000072.1:4812-10042 GCA_003535195.1 Ruminiclostridium sp. | reverse complement strand
TTTTTCTTGGCTAATTGAATAAGGGCAGTGGTGATATCATAGTCGTAAGGGCCGCCGGAATCTTTTGCACAGATAGAAACCTTGTATTCATCGGTCTCCAGATCATCTCCCACAACACCCATATCCACCGATATGATTTCGGTGATGTTTTCGGGATAGCCGGCAGCTCCTCCATGGCCGACTTCCTCATACATGGTGAAAAGAAGCCAAATATTACGGTTCAATTGGACTTTCTCTTCCCTCACGTACTTGGCAATGGCCAGAAGAAGGCCTGAACTTGCCTTATCATCCAGATGCCTGCTTTTGATGAATCCCTTTTCGGTCATCACAAAGCGCGGGTCCAGCGCCACAAAATCACCGGCGCTGATGCCAAGGGCCTTCACATCTTCCTTTGTGAACACTTTTTCGTCCAGGACAATTTCCATGTTGGCATCATCCCTTTTGGTATCGGGGATATCCTTCCTTATATGAGCAGCCGGGTTTACAAGCTGAATAGTCGCTGAATATTCCCTGCCATCCCGGGTTATAACGGTACAGTTTTCTGTTTCCACATAATTATTGGGGAATCCTCCGATTTGCGTAAAACGGAGTCTCCCGCTGGGCTTGATAGACCTTACCATGAGCCCCAACGTATCTACATGGGCGGATAAAATAAGGCCATGACCGCTGCCGCCCAAATTGACCAGAACGGAACCCTTGTTTGTCAGCTTCGGCGTATAGCCCAAAAAAGCCAGCTCCTCAACCAGGTAAGCCTGCGCTTTTGCGGTGTAGCCCGATGGGCTGGGGGTCTTGCAGAGCTTTGCAATTTGTTCAATTGAATAGTCAAGGTATTTTTCCATGGATTTCCCCTTCTGTTTTTCAGAGTAAATGCGTACATCAACCATTGTATGGTCCTGGGAGAAATAAATCAACCCGCCCAAGGACTTTAACATCAATTATGGTGCCTGTAGAGTGAATTAAAGTGTGCCCTCAGGAAAATCCGTCCAGCCCGGCCGCTTTAATTTTTTTCGCATTTTTGTTATGATAATGATGCACATTAGCAAGAGATTATAAGGTTTTAACAAAAGAGAGGAATTATCAATTTGGATATAAAAAAAGATGGCGGCAAATACGTTTTGAAAAACAAAAAAAATGCAGCGCTGCAGACGGCTGAAAATATGCGGTCCGATTTTGAATGGGCAGAGCAAGTCCGAAATATGAATATGGAGTATACCCTAAAAACAGGGAAAACTAAAAAATTCAGAATGGATATTTTTGGCTGTCAGATGAACGAGCGGGATTCGGAGACTATAGCGGGTATGCTGACGGAAATGGGGTTTGAGGAAGTACCAAAGGATTCCGCGGCTGATATTATCATTTTTGTTACCTGCTGTGTCCGTGAAAATGCCGAGGAAAGAATATACGGCCATATTGGAGCGCTGGCCCATGAATGCGAGGAAAACGGGGCTTTCATTGTCGCCTGCGGCTGTATGATGCAGCAGCCCCATGTGGTGGAAAAAATAAAAAAATCCTACAGAAATGTAAAGATTGTATTGGGCACACATAATATTCACACCTTCCCGGAGCTTCTGCACCGGTATCTGACAACAAAAAAGCGTGTTTTTGAGGTGTGGGAAAAAGGGGAAGGCGTCATCGAGGATCTTCCTACCAAAAGAAAGGATAGACACAAGGCATGGGTCAATATCATTCTGGGCTGCAATAATTTTTGCTCCTATTGTATCGTACCCCATGTCCGGGGCCGCGAGCGAAGCCGGTCTATGGCCGATGTGCTCGCAGAAATCAAAGCTCTGGCCGAAGACGGCTGCAAAGAGATTACGCTGCTTGGTCAGAATGTCAATTCCTACGGCAATGATCTGGGCGAGAAAGATCTTTTTGCCAGACTGCTCTATGCTATTGAAGAGATAGAAGGGATTCAGCGCGTACGCTTTATGACCTCCCATCCGAAGGATCTTTCCGGCAGCTTGATAGATGCCATGAAAAATTGCAAAAAAGTCTGCAACCATCTTCACCTTCCTATTCAATCGGGCAGTACCCGAATACTTGGATTAATGAACCGGAAATACACCAAGGAGCACTATCTGAATCTGGTGGAGCGGATTAAAGCTGAAATCCCCGATATTGCCATTACGACCGATATTATTGTGGGCTTTCCCGGGGAAACCGAGGAGGATTTTGAAGAGACTTTGGATGTGGTCAGGAAGGTAGGTTTCTCTTCGGCGTTCATGTTTATCTATTCTCCCCGGAAAGGTACGCCTGCCGCAAAGCTGGAGCAAACCACCCCGCCGGCGGCCATAAGCCAACGCTTCAGAAGGCTCACAGAGCTGCAGACGGAGATCTCTGAAGAACTGGCTAAAAGATTTGAGGGCAAGACGGTAGAGGTTCTGGTAGACGGGCCCAGTAAACAAAACCCCGACATTTTAACCGGACGTACCCGGACCAATCACCTGGTCAATTTCGATGCCCAGGGTATAGAAAAGGGAGAGTTCGCGGATGTGAAGATTATTCAGGCCAGGGCGTTCTGGCTGGAGGGTAAAGGGGGGACAGGCCTTGAATAAACTGACTCCCATGATGCAGCAATACATGGATATTAAGGAGCGCTATAAGGACTGTATTCTGTTTTACAGGCTGGGTGATTTCTATGAAATGTTTTTCGAGGATGCGGAGCTGGCATCGCGGGAATTGGAAATTACCCTGACGGGCAGGGACTGCGGCTTGGAAGAGCGGGCCCCCATGTGCGGTGTGCCCTATCATGCCGCCCTTACATATTTATCACGCCTCATTAATAAGGGGTATAAGGTGGCTGTTTGTGACCAGCTGGAGGACCCGGCGCTGGCCAAGGGCCTTGTCAAAAGAGATGTTACGCGGGTCATTACGCCCGGGACCGTTATAGAGCCCTCCATGCTTGACGAAAAGAAGAATAATTATCTGATGGCTGTTTATTGCCGCCAGATTTATTATGGCATAGCCGTGTGTGATGTCTCTACCGGGGAGTTTTACACGACGCAGATCACCTGGGGCAGTTCTGCAAGGAAGCTCATCGATGAGGTGGCCCGGTATAAGCCCTCAGAAATTATTACCAATAGAGAGCTGACTCAAAAATCGGAATACAGGAGCTTTTTTGTCGACAATTTAGGTGTTCAGCCCGCTGTTCTCGATGATGAGCTGTTTGATAATGCCCTGGCAGGGGAAAAGATTAAAGAGGTAGTGGGAGAGACTCCCTTCGATTCCCTTGAACTGGCGGAGTGTGCCTCCGGAGCTTTGATCGCCTATCTGGAAGAAACCCAAAAAATTGACTTAAAGCATATTGAGAAAATAGAGACCTACAAAATCGAGCAATATATGATGCTGGACAGCGCCTCCAGAAGGAGCCTTGAAATTACCGAGACCATGCGGGACGCAAAGAAGAAAGGGTCCCTCCTGTGGGTGCTTGACAAAACTGCGACGGCCATGGGCGGCAGAAAGCTCAGGCATTGGATTGAACAGCCCCTTTTAGATTGTGATGATATCCATCTGCGGCTGGATTCGGTATCGGAGCTGAAAGACAGCTTTATGGTGAGAAGCGAGCTCATGGAGCTCCTCCGGGGTGTGTATGACCTGGAGCGGCTGACTTCCAAGCTGGTTTTCGGCACCATTAACGCCCGGGATCTTCTTTCCATCAAAGCATCCCTTTCAAGGCTTCCAATGATCAGGGATCTTATCAGCCAATTGAAAGCAGATCTGAACCGGCAGATTTATGAGCGGATGGATCTGTTGGAGGATTTGTACACATTGATTGAACAATCCATCAGCGAGGAGGCGCCTCTTTCGGTAAAAGAGGGAGGGATCATCAAGGAGGGCTATGACGGAAGGGTGGATGAATACCGGAAAGCCACTGTGGAAGGAAAGACCTGGATATCGGAAATGGAAGCCCGGGAGCGGGAGCGGACCGGCATCAGGAATTTAAAAATACGGTATAATGATAATTTCGGATATTACATAGAAATCACCAAGGCAAATCTGTCTCTGGCGCCAGAGGAATATGTGCGGAAGCAGACCCTGGTCAATTCCGAGCGGTTCGCCACAGATGAGCTGAAACGGCTGGAAGACACTATTCTGGGAGCTGAAAAGAAGGCTCTCCAGCGGGAATATGAATTATTCAATGAAATACGGGATCAGGCCTCCCGGCAGGTAAGAAGGCTGAAAAATACTGCTGACTGCATCTCCGGGCTGGACGCTCTCTGCGCCTTTGCGGAGGTGGCTGACCGCAACCAATATGTGCGGCCTGAGGTATACGACGGCGGCATCATTGAGATCCGCAGCGGCAGACATCCGGTTGTAGAGCGGGTGCTGAAGGATTCCCAATTTGTGCCCAACGACACCTATCTGGATAATGAGGAAAACAGGATCGGCATTATCACAGGACCCAATATGGCGGGTAAGTCAACCTATATGCGCCAGGTGGCACTGATTACCCTGATGGCTCAGGCCGGAAGCTTCGTGCCGGCGGAATATGCAAAGATCGGTTTAGCGGACCGGATATTCACCCGGGTGGGGGCCTCCGATGACCTGGCCTCCGGCCAAAGTACCTTCATGGTGGAGATGACAGAGGTGGCCAATATTTTAGAGAATGCCACCCCAAAAAGCCTTCTCATCTTAGATGAGATCGGCAGGGGAACCAGCACCTACGACGGCCTGAGTATTGCCTGGGCCGTGATCGAATATGTGAATGACCGGGCAAGACTGGGCGCCAGAACCCTGTTTGCCACCCATTATCATGAGCTGACCGAGCTGGAGAACCGGCTCCACGGAATTAAAAATTATTGCGTATCGGTGCGTAAAAAAGGCGAAGACATTACTTTTCTTCGGAAAATTATCCGGGGCGGCGCCGATAAAAGCTATGGGGTCGAGGTGGCAAAGCTGGCGGGCATTCCCATGCAGGTTATTGAGCGGGCAAGATTGATCCTTGCCGAACTGGATGAGGCCGATATCAATCAGTCTTCCGGAAAGCGCAAGGAAAAGCCGGTGGAAGGGCAGCTTGATCTTTTTTCGGCCGGCGTTCTTTCCAAAACGGAACGGGAGGTCTTAGATGAGCTCCGTATGCTGGATCCGTCCCTGCTCACGCCCCTTGATGCGCTTAATAAGCTGTACAGTCTTCAGCAAAAGCTGAAATGACGAAGGGGTAGTGAGTATAGTGATGTTTTGCGTATTATGCTAGTGCCTGTAGAGCAAATTAAAGTGCGCCCTCGAGAAA
>DOHN01000072.1:0-4670 GCA_003535195.1 Ruminiclostridium sp. | reverse complement strand
AAAATCCGTCCGGGATTTTACTTGGGTAAGCTCCGCAATCCTGCTCCGCTTACGCACTTTAATACCGCTCACGACACTTATTGCAGCAGAATTAGTTCTTTGGGGAAAGGAAATGATATGAGCAAAATTGTTATTCTGGATGAAAAGACTGCCAACCAGATTGCGGCAGGAGAGGTCATCGAGCGCCCGGCTTCGGTGGTGAAGGAAATGACGGAGAACTCCATTGATGCAGGAGCCACGCAAATCACCGTTGAAATCAGAAACGGCGGCGTATCCTATATACGAGTAACGGATAACGGCAGCGGTATGGAAGCCGATGATGTGGAAATGGCCTTTGAACGTCATGCCACCAGCAAGATCAGAAGAATAGAGGATTTGGGCGGCCTTGCGACCATGGGATTTCGGGGTGAGGCATTGGCATCGGTTGCCTCCGTTTCAAGGATGGAGGTCTCCACCAAAACTGCCCAGGATCAAAATGGAATAAATCTTAGAACAGAGGGCGGAAAAGTGATATCCCTTTCCCAGACAGGGTGCCCCACCGGAACTACTTTTATTGTCCGAGATCTTTTTTACAATACGCCGGCCCGCTATAAATTTCTCAAAAAAGATGCCACAGAGGCCGGTTATGTTTCAGACATCATGGAGCGGCTGGCTCTGGCCCATGCTGAGATATCCTTTAAATATATTCAGAATAATCAGGTTCAGCTCCACACGCCGGGGAACAATGATTTGTTAAGCGTTATATACAGCATTTACGGCAAGGAGATCGCCAGAGGAGTGCTTCCCGTTGATTATGAAAATGAGGGGATCGGGCTCTCGGGATTTGTCGGCAAGCCTGAAATAGCCAGGGGCACCCGGGGCAGGCAGTCCATATTTCTAAACGGGCGTTACATCAAGAGCCATATTATAACCGGGGCTCTGGAGGAAGCTTACAAGACGATGCTCATGCAAAACAAGTTCCCGTTTTGTGTGCTTTTGTTGAAGGTATCTCCCGAGAGCTTTGATGTAAATGTCCATCCCCAGAAGCTGGAGGTCCGGTTTGCAAACGACCGAACAGTATATAGCACCATTTATAACGGCGTAAAAAACACATTGCTCGGAGCATCGCTCATCAGAAGCATTGAAACTGCGGAAAGTCCCGCGGGTCTGCAGAAGCCTGAAAAAAATGCCGGCACTTTTGCCCGTAATCAGGAAACGCTTGCCGGAGCAGGAACCCGGCTCCAAACCGGTATACCGCCAAAAGTGCATGATTTTAAGACAGAATTGCCGGGCCTGGGACAAGCAAGCCCTTTTAAAAGAGCTCATGAAGAAGCGGCGCCGGCGGAGAACGCGGTTTTAAGAGAGAGTCCATCCCATGGGCAAGTGCAAAATGCGGCGAAAAAGACTGAAAAGAAAGAGTTCACCTCTGAATACGCTGCTTTGATGCCGGAGCCGGCAGGCAGCCCGGTCGGCGAGCCGGAATTGTCTCTTTACAATGTTCCGGTGACGAAGGAGACCTCTCTCAACCAGCTGCAGGAAGCTTTTATTGTAGGGCAGGCTTTTGACACGTATATCATTTTGCAAAATGGCGATAATCTCTTTATTATAGACCAGCATGCCGCCCATGAGCGGATTCGCTACGAAACGCTGAAACTTCGGCTGGAAAAGGGTGAGAATTTTTCCCAGGGTATTTTGGAGCCTTTTATTATCAAGCTTCAGGCAAAAGAGTTTAATTTTGCAATGGAAAAGCAAGGTGCTTTTCAGAAATTGGGGTTTGATCTGGAAGCCTTTGGGCCAAATACTATTATTTTAAGAAGCATTCCTGATATTTACGACAGCAGCTTTAGCGTCAGCGACTTTCATGAAATCCTGGACCGCTGGATCAAAACCGATTCCAGTGACAGCGGCATCAGCGATGAGACCCTTTATATGATGTCCTGTAAAGGGGCTATTAAAGCCAACCGGCCGCTCTCAAAAGAGGAAATCAACAATCTGGTGGAGACACTCTGCAGTATGGAGAACCCTTTTACCTGCGTTCATGGCAGACCCATCATTATTAATGTAGATAAAAAGGAATTTGAAAAGAAGTTTAAGCGAATCGTATAGAAGGAAAAAGGAAATGGATAAGGTAATAGTTATTGCGGGACCGACGGCTTCAGGCAAAACAGACCTGGCTGTTGAATTCGCCCTCCGGGTAAATGGAGAAGTGATTTCCGCCGATTCCATGCAAATATATCGGGAGATGGACATAGGCACGGCCAAGCCCGCCATGGAGGAACGAAAGGGCATACTCCATCATTTGATCGATATTGTGAACCCCGATGAAGAATATAGCGTCGCTTCCTTCCAGGCAGATGCCAAAGCATGTATCCAGGGCATTCTAAGCAGGGGCAAGGTGCCTGTGATAGCGGGGGGAACAGGCCTTTATATCAATGCTCTGGTGTATAATGTTATTTTTTCGGAGATCGAAAGCAGTTGGGAATATCGCCGGCATTTAGAAAGTCTTGCCAAGGAGCATGGTCCCAGATATCTTCATGGACTTTTAATGGAGGTGGATGCAAAAAGTGCTGCAGCAATTCATCCTAATAATATAAAAAGGGTAATACGGGCCATGGAGGTTTATGAAGCAACGGGAAAGCCCATATCGGAGCATCAGAAGGAATCGCGGCGGGAGCCCCCTCCTTACGATTACAGAATTTTTGGCCTCCGCGTGGAGCGTGATCTACTTTACAGCCGCATTGAAAAGCGTACCGATAAAATGATGGACAGGGGCCTTTATGAGGAAGTAGAGGGTATTTTGAAAAAAGGGTATTCACCCGGTCTTGTTTCGCTGCAGGGGATTGGATACAAGGAAATCATAGAAGCGATCCAGGGAAAATGTACATTGCCGGAGGCGGTCGAAAATATTAAATTGGCAACCAGGCGCCTTGCCAAAAGACAGATAACCTGGTTTCGCAGAACCGAAGGTCTGAAATGGATTGACACAAGTGAGCACAACTCCTGGGCAATGTTAAAAATATTGGTGGACGCCTTGAATATTTAAGGTTAATTTAGTAAAATGATGGCAGAGAATGATCTAATCTTATTTTATCTTGTGTTAATGAGGAGGAATTGAGTGTGAACAAAAATATCAATCTTCAGGACGTATTTTTAAATCAGGTGAGAAAGGAACATGTTCCTGTCACTATTTACCTGACTAACGGATTTCAGTTAAGAGGTATGGTGAAGGGCTTCGATAATTTCACAGTCGTTCTGGATAGCGAGGGCAAGCAGCAATTGGTTTACAAGCATGCCATTTCAACTGTTTCTCCCATGAAGGCCGTTAATATTATCTTTAATGAAAACAGAGAATAGCATAGTTTTGGAGTGATTTTTTGAAAAAAATTTTAATACCGATGATTGAAGCAGGCGGCGGGCATAGAATGCCTGCCCTTGCTGTTAAAGACGCAATTGAGGAATTGTTTCCCGGTCAGTATCAAATCGACGTCATTGATTTTGCCAAAGAAGCCGGAGCAACTTGGGATGATAAAGCCATAAAGAATTTTTGGGATTGGGCTTTAGCCCGGCCTGAGCTTACCACAAATTTAAACAAGCTGTTGGATTCCTTAAATTATCTTACCCGGTCCAACACAGTCATGAAGCTTATTTACAAGCAGTTTGTCCGAAAAGGTATCCGGTACATCCTGAATTACAAACCGGATATTGTTTTCTCAACCCATTTTTTCTGCAGTACGGTGGCGCTTTTTGCCAGAGAACGTTATAACTTGGACTATAAGATCTTTAGTTTTATGACCGATCCGGTAAGGGGGCATAATCTTTGGGTTAATCCGCGCATTGATTCTCTGATTGTTGCGACAAAGGAAGCGAAGGAATTTATCGTGAAGCAGGGGCAGCCCAGGAATTTAGCTAAGGTAATGCCTTTCCCTTTGAATAAGAAATTTTTTCAGAAAGTAACGAAAAGCAGGGAAGAGATTCTTGCACAGCTGGGCCTGGATCCTGCACGGAAGACCCTTCTGGCCACATCGGGAGGGCAGGGGATCGGCGATACCAGTGGATATTTAAAAAATCTGTATCAAAGCCAGTTTCCCTTTAATATTATAGCTATCTGCGGAAAAAACAAGGATCTTTTTGATGAATTGACATCACTCAAAGAAAGGACCAATACAAAGGTTCCCATGGCCGTTCTGGGTTTTGTAGATAATATGCATGAACTTTTGGAAGCCTCTGATTTGGCGATTGCCAAGGGCGGAGCCTCCACGACCCTCGAAGTGCTGGTGAAAAGGGTCCCCACTATTTTTACCCATAGCGCGGCCCTTCACGAGAAAGGCAATATTGATTTTTGCGTGGATAATAAAATGGGCTGGTATGCGAAGAACAAGAAGGAATTCGACAGCATCATAGAAGATGTGCTCAAAACTGATATTCTGGAGTGCTATAAGGCCAATATTGAGGCAAATGATTATGTGAAGACCTTGCCCGAGGCCGCCCACAACCTTGCACGGTTTATTGCGGAGGAGCTGGACAGCCCCAGGAAAAGGCGCAGAAGAACAAGAAAGTCTTACCTTCGTGCCATTGTTTTGGGAAGAAGAATTCAATTATACCGGCTCATCAGCCGAACGAAGAACAAGCGCTATCAGTTCAGGCGCAAAAAATGATAACCTCATCCGTTATCGAAATCATAATGACTTCGA
>DOHN01000053.1:15951-16417 GCA_003535195.1 Ruminiclostridium sp. | reverse complement strand
TCATTGATGAGGAACAGCGCTTCGGAGTGGAACATAAGGAAACCATAAAAGCACGCTACCCTGATGTGGACATTCTGACTCTTTCCGCAACGCCTATTCCGAGAACCCTCAATATGTCCCTTTCAGGTATCCGGGACATCAGCATGCTGGAGGATCCCCCCGAGCACCGTTACCCTGTTCAGACCTATGTATTGGAATACCGGGAGGACATTATCCGGGATGCCATTCACAGAGAACTGGCCAGGGGAGGCCAGGCCTTTTATCTCTATAACAAAGTCCGCGGAATCCAGGCAAAAATGAGACAGATACAGAGCCTTGTTCCTGAAGCTCAGGTGGGATATGCGCATGGGCAGATGAACGAACGGGAACTGGAGCGGGTGATCCAGTCTTTTGTTGACAAGGATTTTGACATTCTGGTCTGTACCACTATTATCGAGTCCGGTATTGATATGCCCAATGTGAATAC
>DOHN01000053.1:2153-15862 GCA_003535195.1 Ruminiclostridium sp. | reverse complement strand
TGCACCACCATCATCGAAACAGGCATTGATATCCCCAATGTGAATACCCTGATTGTCCACGATGCAGATCGCTTTGGTTTGGCCCAGCTCTATCAGCTCCGGGGCAGGGTGGGGCGCTCCAACCGTCTGGCCTATGCCTATTTGACCTATAAACGGGATAAGGTCTTGAACGAAATAGCGGAAAAGCGCCTAAAGGCCATTAAGGAGTTCACTGAGTTCGGCTCGGGGTTTAAGATCGCCATGCGGGATCTGCAAATCAGGGGCGCAGGCAATCTCCTGGGCCCGGAACAGCACGGACATATGGAATCGGTGGGCTATGACATGTACCTGAAGCTTTTGGATGAAACCATCTCCGAACAAAAAGGCAGCCCCATTACCCAAAGAGCTCTTGAAACCACGGTGGAACTTCAGATTGGAGCCTTTATCGACGCTTATTATATCAGTGATGAGAATCAACGGATTGACATGTACAAAACCATCTCCCAGGTGGAAACCGAGGAAGAGATTCTGGATATCCAGGATGAGCTGATTGACCGGTACGGGGATATTCCGGAAGAGACGTCCAATTTGATTGAAATTGCCTATATTAAGAATTTGGCGGCAAGTCTGGGATTTTCAGCCATTAAGGAACGCGAGGAAGCGGTGCTTCTCAACTTTGCCGATCACGGAGCTCTGCCCCTTGAAAAGATTGGCGAATTGATGGGCAAATGGCGGGGAAAGCTGATGTTCAGCGCAGGCAAGCAGCCCTATCTTTCCATTCGGTCAAAAAACGATAAGCAGCGGGAAATACTCAAAAATATTAAGATTCTATTACAGGACCTGCAAAAATTGAAGTTGCAGAAATGATTGATATATAATATAGTTATCCGTTTCGCTTGATTACCTGATAACTATATTGAATTGCATCTGTTTGCGGTATAGCCAAGGGTAACAAAATACAACAGGATTTTTGAATAAAAAATTTCTAAGGGTTCTTATTGTGTATCATAATAAGGTTCTTTAGGCAACGATCTGAAAGTTCTTTGCTAAAAGAGGGTGGAGCATATGGATGTAAAAATGCTTAAAAATCAATCAAGTGACAAAAAGAAAAAATTGATCCGAACAAGGCGTGAGTCGAACCGCCTTAAGATTATTACGACTGTAACTATTTTAGTGGTTGTTTTTGTTATATACTTTCTCATCGATTCCGGAAGCTATGTGGCAACCGTTGACGGCAACCGCATTTCCAAGACGGAATATCAATTTTTCTTAAGCCGTCAGCAATCGGCTACCGAGCAGCAGGAAGGTATCTATGGCAAGTCTGATGCCGAAAAAGAAGCCTTCTGGCTGAAAACCGCCGACGGGCAAAATCCCTGGGAAACGGTAAAAAGCAGAGCGCTGGATTCGGCCAAGGATTATATGATCCAGATTATCAAAGCGCAGGAAATAGGCCTTAAAGTGGATTCCAAAATTAAAAGTGAGGTTGCGGGCTTGATGAACTCAACCAAAAGCTCACTGGGCCTTCAAAACGAAAAACAATTTGTAAATTATGTAAAGAAGGTCTTTAAAATTACTCCGGGCCAGCTGAGCAAAATCTCTGAAAATCTGATGCTTATCGATGAATTTAAAGAAGCATATCTGGACAAGGAATATAAACCCGCTCAATTGACCGATGAGGATGTCCAGGCCTTTTATGACCAGGATACCAAGAGCTTTGACAGCGTGGATATCAGATATATCCATCTATCAAAGCTGGATGATAATGGCGCCAAATTATCGGAAGACCAGGTGCAGGCGAAAAAGGAGAAGGCGGAGGAAGCCTTAAACAAGATTCGGCAGGGAGCCGACCTGGATCAGGTGATCACCGGCTATACCGAAGAAAAGGTTGATCCGGAGTCAACCAAGCCTGTCGGAAGCGAAACCGTTACCTATTTTACAGGTTCGGAGCTGATGGACTGGATTTTTGAAAATAAACCCGGGGCTGCAGGAATGGTTGAGACAGACCAGGAAATTTTTGTGGTTAAGATTCTCTCCAGAACTTCTTTTGAAGATGTAAAACCAACGGTCAGGACGACCATGGAAAATGAGGCGAAAGAGAGCTTTTATAATGAGGCTCTTGGCAAATGGAATATGGAAGCAAAATATAATATTATAAAGAATGACCGTATCTACGATTCTATTTCCTATAAATAAACCCGGGAGCAATACATTTCTAAAATTTTAAGGAAAAACGATTATCATTGAAAACGATCGTAATAAAAAAGGATGAGCTGTTTTGACGCCCATCCTTTTTTGTTGCGGGACAACCGGCGGTATTTTTGGCCTTTCCCCTGCAATTCTCATTCATAATAGCCCTGTAAAAGGCATACATTTAAGCATGTCCCAATATTTTTGCGGAGGATATTTTACATGGTTTTGGACCGGGAAGATAGGTATAGCCTTGATGAGGTGCTATCCGACTACCTGCCCGAGAGAATAAAATCAGCCATCAAAGGGTTAAAACGGGAGGTTGTTGAAGAGCTGGAGGAGATCCGAATCAGAAGCGGTCTTCCCCTGATGGGTGTATTTGCCGGATTTGACCGGTTTATCGGAAGAGACGGATTTCTGTCGGAAAATCCACAGCACTCCCTGATTGTTACCTCCCAGGAGGTCAAGGATCTGTTCTATCTCCTTTGCGATCACTCCGTTTATGCCTATCAGGAAGACATTTGCCGGGGTTTTATTACCCTCAAAGGCGGACACCGGGCCGGCATTTGCGGAACCGTTGTCTATGAGGGGGACCGAATAAAAGGGATGAGAGATATTTCCTCGGTGAGTATAAGACTATCCCATCAATTGAAGGGATGTGCCCGGGATATTTTTAAATATGTAATAAGAGGCCGGAATGACATATATAATACATTAATTCTATCACCGCCGCGCTGCGGAAAGACCACCGTTTTGAGGGACCTGTGCCGACTTATAAGCCAGGGCCTTGGCAAAGATAAATTTACCGGCTTGCGTACTGCAGTCATCGATGAGCGCTCGGAGCTTGGAGCCAGCTACAGAGGAATTCCGCAGAATGATTTGGGGCCCAGGACGGACATCCTGGACGGGTGCCGTAAAAGTGAGGGAATAGAGCTGGTGTTAAGAAGTATGGCGCCCCATGTCATCATTGTGGATGAGCTAGGTTCACCACGGGATGCGGATGCGGTCAGAATGGCCTGGAATGCGGGAGTCAGACTGATTGCCACAGCCCATGCCTTTGGCTTGGAGGACTTCAAAGAGCGGATGGGAGTCGGTCAATTAGCCTCTGGGTCAGGCTTTGAACGGATTATACTACTTGGAATGAAAAATGGAAAAAGATGGACAAAGGTGATGGATTCAAATGGAAGGGAACTCTCTGGTTTTAATCAAGACACTGGGATGTCTGATGGTATTTGCGGGATGTACAGGCCTGGGGCTGAAGTTATCGGGGAGGCTCACAGAGAGGCAGCGTGCACTGCAAAAACTTATGGAACTTTTACTTAACTTAAAGAGTCAAATGTGCGGTCTGGGAATTCCGCTTTCCGCCGCCTTTGAAAATATAGCGAAAGATGGAACAGGAGGGGTATGGTCAGACATATTCCTGCAATGCAGCAATATTATGAAGGCAGAGCATCTGGATGCAGGGAATGCCTGGAAGAAATCAATCGTTCAAAATAAGGACGGTCTGCCTTTAGATCAATCGGATTGGGAGGAACTTTCGGATTTTGGAGAAATGCTTGGAAAATCGGACAGGCAAAACCAGGAATCTGTTTTAAATATGGAAAAAGAGAAGCTTGCCGCTTTGGAAAAGAAGGCAAGAGAAGCCATGGAGACAAAAGGAAAGCTATACAGAAATATGGGTGTCTTGAGCGGTGCAGCGGTGGTCATTCTTTTGATATAAGGGGATACAAGCATGAACGTAGATTTAATTTTCAAAATTGCGGCCATTGGAATTCTCGTTTCCATACTGAATATTGTACTCAATAAATCAGGCCGTGAAGAAATGGCTATGATGACAAGCCTGGCGGGGCTTGTGATAGTGCTTTTGATGGTGGTTAAGGAAATAGCCAATCTCTTTGATACGGTAAAAGCTTTATTTGGTTTTTAAGTATTTTATCAATAAATTATAGATTACCGGGCAAAAGAGGTAAGGGGTAGTATGGAGGCAGAGCTTATTCGCATTGCGGCAATTGGCTTAGTGGCGGCCATCTTTGCGGTAGTGATATCGGATAAAAAACCGGAACAGGGCATGCTTCTGGGCGTGGCCTTCGGGGTTATGGCATTGATGGTCGCCTTCAGCAAAGCGGGCGCGATTATTGAAGTCATCGAAGAAACCATCAATCAGTCGGGCATTGATGCAAAGCTTTTGGTCCCTGTCCTGAAGGTAACGGGTATGGCATACATTACGCAATTTTCAGTGGATGTCTGCAGGGATGTGGGACAAAATGCCATTGCGGCAAAGATTGAGACCGTCGGTAAAATCATGATGCTTGTAGTGGCCCTGCCCATTGCAACATCATTGATCAAGATTATATCCACCATCATATAGGAAGCTTTATAAAGGCTGCAGCGAGAGAATTCGCTTTAAGAAATACCGAAGCTTGGAAGGCGTGAGAAAAGGATGGGAATATACAAAAAAATAGCGCTGGCTGCAATCTCTTTTTTTCTTGCGTTTTGTTTCCCGCATGACGCATTTTGTACCGAAAATGAATGGCCTCAAACCCGGATGGATTCGGGTATTATCGAAAAAAACCTTGAGAGCAGGGAAATGGATTCGGTAAAAGAAGCGGTAGATAAGGCTTTTAAAGAAACTTCCATATCCAAGGCCTATAATTTCAGCTCCGAAGATCTTTTATCCAATGCGCTAAAGGGCAAGCCTCTGGAAAATCTCAAAGGCCTCCCAAAAATATTGCTTTCGCTCCTTGGCAAGGAAATAAAGTCGAATCTGGTACTTATTCTGGAAATGTATGCCGTCATGCTGCTGGGCGCTGTTATACGCGCCATGCAGCCGCTGGAAAGAGGAATACCCAATGAAGCGGCAAAGCTGGGCATAAACGGCATTATCGTTGTAATCGCTGCGGTGAGTTTTGGCAGTATTGTCAGTGTCGTACGGACAAGCATTGAGTCTATGCAGCATGTTGCGTCGGTCGCAATGCCTGCTTTGACTGCAATGATGGCTGCCAGCGGGAAAATTGTATCGGTTACGGCAATTCAGCCTGTTATGCTCATTGGCGTCAATATGGCCTGTCAGCTATTGAAAACCGTTCTTCTGCCCTTGGCCATTATGGCCGGGATCCTCTTTTTAGTTGACAGCATTTCTGATCGGTTTAAATTAAAAACCTTAGCAAAGCTTTTAAAGAGCTGCACAGTCTGGCTCACGGGGGCGCTTACCTTAGTATTTTCCCTTCTGGTGACCATCCAGAAATTAGCCAGCTCCTCAGTAGATGCGGCGACCCTGAAAACGACGAAATTTGCCATTGTTACCTTTGTACCCGTGGCCGGCAAGTATATGTCCGAAGCAGCCGAGACAATCCTTCTGTGTACCTCGGCAGTGAGGAATGCGGCGGGGATCTTAACGGTGATCGGCCTGGGGCTGGTTGTTATCCACCCTTTTATAAAAGTGTTCATTATCATGCTGTCTTTCAGACTGGCAGCCGCATTTGGGTCGCCCATATGCGACGAATGCATCAGTGATGCGCTGGAGGATGTGGCAGGCTGCCTTTCCGTCATCATAGGGATTTTGGGGGCAGCGCTATTTGTGCTTGTTCTGCTGACGGGTACGCTGATGAGTTCAAGCGGATTAATGAGCTAGGAGGAGCCTATGGAACTACTCAAAACTTGGATTATAACCCTTGTTTCCGTGACCCTCCTATGTACCATCATTGAAAAGTTTGCACCCCAGGGCAGCCTCAACAAATATGTGCGCCTGGTTTGCGGACTGGCTGTTACAGTGATTATTGCCATGCCGGTTCTGAATTTTTTAAAAGGCGATTATAAGTTTGAGAGCCTGGCCTGGAATGAGTATATGAAGCTTTCGGAGGGGGAGCTTCAAAAAAGAATTAAAAGTCTGGAGCGGGAGAACTCGGAACAGATGCTGGAGATTTACAGGCAATCACTGATTTCTGATATTAAAAGCCGCTTCCTGGGAGAGGGTGAATTTATGGTTAGGGCAGCCGATGCCGTGCTGTATGAAAATGCGGAGGATGAGAATTACGGAATGCTCAGGGCTTTGTATCTTACGCTGGAACCAGCAGGGGAAAACCGTGAGAAAACTCTGAAAAAGGAGACCGTTGGCAGAATAAGGAGCGAGTTATCACAGGTGTTTTCATTGGAAGAGGATAAGGTTTTTATTGACAGTAGTCTTTTTACCGGAGGTGGAAAGGATGTTTAAAAATATTGCAGGCTTTTTTGTCAACAAGAAACAGGAGAAAGGAAAGAAAAGTCTTTCTGCTTTTGAAAGCCTGGTGGTCATTGTTATTCTCGGCGTGGTCATTATTCTGGCAGGAAGCTTTTTAATTGACTCTAAAGATAACGCCGGCACCATGAACGAAACCAGCAGCCTTTCGGATACAGGCCAGCCAGGCGGCTTGCCGGGACAGCCCTGGGAAGGGCAGGAGATTATTGCGGACATGGAAGAAAGACTTGCGGGGCTTTTATCCCAGGTGGAAGGGGCCGGCCAGGTAAAGGTTATGATCTATGCGGATTCCAGCAGTGAACAGATCCCCGCTTACAATAACGAGCAGGATACACGCAATGATCAGAGCTCAAACGGAACTTCTTCGGAAATCAGCGAAACCCGTGAGCTGGCACTTTCCGGAGACGATACGCCGGTGATATTAAAAATTATTGTTCCCCAGATAAAAGGGGTTGTGGTGGTGGCGGAAGGCGCCAATGACCTGCTCATAAAGGAGCAGCTGAATACCGCCGTCTGTACGCTGCTTGGAATTCCCGAGCACCGGGTTCAGATATTGAAGCATAAATAGGGGGCTATATTCAATATAATTTTATAGATAAGAAGAATATAGGGAGCTGCTTGCCCCTATAAATAGAGATTCCAAGCTTAAAAAGGGTCTTTTGCAGGCATTTGCAGAATAACCGATTGGTGGAGGTAGAAGTATGAAAAGAAAGCAAATCATCGTACTCGGGCTTGTGCTGGTGATTATTACGGTAGGTATACTGCAGTATAACTATGGCGGTGTCGGAGAATCGTCAAGAGAGAATCTGGACGGCCTGATTCAATCTGAGAAAACCAATTTGGAAAACATTCCCGGAGCTGCAGTCTATGTGGACGGCGATTTGCCGGATGCGGCCGACGCAGCCGCTGCGGGGGACCAGCAGGCTTCCGGCTATTTTGCAGAAGCACGTATGCAAAGGGATAAGAGCAGAAGCAAGGAAAAGGAAGAACTTCAGAACATGGCCCAGGGGATCAGCGGAGAAGTTGAAGCGTCATCCATCCTGACCTCGGAGGAGGTCCAAACCCAATTGATGGCAGTCATTAAAAGAAGTGAAGCTGAAACCACCATTGAAACGCTCATCAAACAAAGAGGCTTTGAAGATGCACTGGCCTATATGAGCGATACGGGGAATATTGATGTCGTAGTAAAAGCGGCCAGCCTTTCAGAAAAAGAAGTGGCTCAAATCAGCGATATTGTGGTTCGCCATGCCGATGTCGACATGGAAAATATCACTGTAAAAAATGTCAATTAGCCGCAATCCTACTCTGCTCACACACTTTAATATCGCTCACGGCACTAAATGACGATTCGAAGTATCCTAAAAGCCTCTGTCTCTTAGAGCCCGGCCGGAAAAGCCGGGCTTTTTAGAATTGCCGAAAGGAAATAGGGGAGAGGCAAAAAAGCATAACAAAAAAACGTACCATAGGTACGTTTTATCTTAAAATGCATGAACCGGGGCGGGATCCTTATTTCGCTGAAATTGTGTTAAGCGCCTTCTGAAGCTGCGATTTCTTTCTGGAGGCGGCATTTTTATGAAGAAGATTCTTTGCAGCAGCCTGATCTATTTTCCTCACTGCTACTTTCAGCATATCCTGAGTTTCGGGAGCCTTTTCGGCAACGGCCTCGCGATAGCTGCGAAGAATGGTTTTAAGTTCCGACTTCTTTGCGCGGTTTTGCATGTTTTTTGCTTCGTTGGTTTTTACTCTCTTTACTGCCGACTTAATATTTGGCATGTACATTCACCTCCTATAGATTTCGTGCAACACAAAATATATTAACACGAAGTTTTTGCCTTTGCAAGAAGTTTATGCAGAAACTTCTGAAATTGGATCTTTGTTTTGAATTTTTTTGGTATATCATAATGATATTTTAAGGAAAGGCTCTGTTTTTGGCGTCCGGAATGAAAACGGAGTTTTTGAAGATAATAAAACTACTGATGCATTACAAAATAAATTAAAAATAGAGAATTTTGCACACAACTATAAGCAGATGGAGGGCTGGTAATGGAGAAATTGGTACGCAGCATACGAACCGATATGGCGGACGAGTCCCGCGTTGTTGGCGCCGGCGCTCAGACCCGGGCTCCGCTTGGCGATTTTGGAGACGGTGTCCGGGCCGAGCGCGACGGGGATGAGGAGGTTTCCATAACAAGGGTGCATGTCTTGTCGCCGCAGGGTGAACAAACCGTGGGCAAGCCCATGGGAAGCTATATTACGCTGGATATTCCAAAAATTCGCGAGAGGAGCAGGGACCTGTATGAAAAATCCTGCAGGATGCTTGCCCGTGAGCTGGAGCAGCTCGTCCATCTGGATAAAAAGGATACCGTTTTGGTGGTAGGCCTGGGCAACTGGAATGTTACCGCTGATGCCCTTGGACCTAAGGTCGCACAATACGTGCTGGTAACGCGGCATATCTATGAATATCTTCCCAAAGAGGTAGATGACACCGAAAGACCGGTTTGTGCCATATCACCCGGCGTCTTGGGCATAACCGGCATTGAAACCGGTCACATCGTCAAGGGTATCGTAGACAATGTCAAACCGGCGCTGGTCATTGCGGTAGACGCACTGGCCTCCCGCAGCATGAACAGGGTAAATGCCTCCATTCAGCTGGCCGATACCGGTATAGCTCCGGGGTCGGGGGTGGGAAATAAACGGGCTGCTCTTACCCGCGAAACGCTTGGCGTGCCGGTTATTGCCATCGGCGTTCCCACGGTTGTCGATGCCGCCACCATGGCCAGCGACACGCTGGATCTTATTTTGGACAGCATGATGGAACAGGCGGGCCCGGGAAGCGAATTTTATAAAACGCTGTCACAAATAGACCGGGATGATAAATACCGAATGATTATCGAGCTTTTAGAGCCCTATTCCGGAAATCTTGTGGTCACGCCAAAGGATACCGACGAAACCGTGGAGTACCTTTCAAAGCTTGTGGCCAATGGCATCAATATGGCTCTTCATGAGAATATCGGACCTGAGGATGTGGACCGGTTCCTGCAATAAACTGCTCCGGCAGAGCATTGCCGGAATTTTCTCTATTATTTGCACGCAAATTGGTGTATTATTAAATTTGCAGTAAATAATGGAGTGGAATGTAAATGAGCCTGAAGCCTATGAAATTGAAGAAATTTAAGCCGAGATACAAACTTGCTAATTTTACGCGGTTTGCTGCTGTAGTCCTGTTTTTTTTATTTGCAGTGACAGCCGTTTATATTGTTGTTGCAAACAATAATGATCTGAAGAAAAATCCGGCCGCCAATGTGCCGACACCTGTCATTACGCCGGAACCGGAACCCACTCCGCCTCCCATAGAGGTACCCGAAGGGAAAGCTCTATGCCCTGTTTCGGTGACCATTGACGCAGGCCATGGAGGAAGGGATCCCGGTACTGTATCCCCCTACGAGGATGATCTGCATGAAAAGGATATTACCTTAGACATTGCAAAAAAGGTGGAAGAACTTCTCACCGGCAAAGGCATTAAGGTAAATATGACCCGTGAGACCGACGATCACCTCAGCGATGTCATCAAAGAGGATCTGCTGGCCCGGGCGGATGTGGCCAACAAGAGCGATGCGTCACTTTTTGTCAGTATACATGTCAATGCCTATGATTTAAAATATAAGGGAGCGGCAAGCGTCAGCGGTCTGGAGGTCTATTACCTTAACAAGGATACGACCTATACGGATTTTACCGAGGAACGCCTGGCCGAGATTATTGGTCAGGAGGTATCCTCCGCTGCAGACATCAAATTTAACGGAGTCAAATCCAATGCTCTCTCAGTGCTTAGAAATACGGAAATGCCCGCAGTCTTGGTAGAAACGGCTTATATTACCAATAAAGAAGACCATGCCCGCTTGGCGTCAAAAAAATTCAGGGATGCTACGGCCCGGGGAATTGCGGATGGAATAGAAAAAGCTCTCAAAGAGGTCCAAATGTTCCAGCATGACGGAGAACTGTATGTATTTAAAGAAGTCAGAGAGGGACTTTGAAAGTGGTTGAGAAAAGAATTAACGAATTGCGGGGATTGCTTAATTATCACAGTCATAAGTACTATGTGGAAGATAGCCCTGAAATTTCAGATTTCGAATATGACAGGCTGTATCATGAGCTGTTGGAGCTGGAGGAGAAATATCCCCAGTACTTGACCCCGGATTCCCCTACCCAAAGAGTCGGCGGTCAGGCTGAAGATGCCTTTACCAAGGTCATTCACCAGATCAAGATGGAGAGTCTGAATGATGTCTTTTCAGTGGATGAGCTCTATGATTTTGACCGCCGTGTCCGGGAAAGCCTGCAGGGGCAAACTGTTGAATACATTGTTGAAAAGAAAATTGACGGACTTTCGGTAGCGCTGGAATATGAAGACGGAATTTTTACGAGGGGATCTACCAGGGGAGATGGCATTACCGGAGAGGATGTGACTCAGAACCTGAAAACCGTCCGGTCCATCCCTTTGAAGCTGAATTTGCCAAAAGATTTAGCACTGCCTTATCTGGAGGTTCGGGGTGAGGTCTTTATGCCCAAAAAGGATTTTTTGGAGCTGAACGACCGGCAGGAAGCCATGGAGCAGAAGACCTTTGCCAACCCCAGGAACGCCGCGGCGGGCTCCCTTCGCCAGATGGAGCCTTCGGTGACGGCCTCGCGGAAACTGGACATTTTTGTTTTCAATGTGCAGCAAATAGAAGGAACAAGCTTTGAGACCCACTCGGAAGCGCTGCTTTTTTTAAAAGCCCTGGGGTTTAAAATTAGTCCTGAATTTAAAATATGCCCCGCCATGGACGAGGCGGTTGAGGAAATAAAGGCCTTGGGGGAGCTTCGGGGAAATCTTCCCTATGAAACCGACGGTGCGGTGGTGAAGGTTAACCATCTGGGCCAGAGGGATTTTCTGGGCTCGACCAGTAAAGCTCCGCGCTGGGCAGTGGCTTATAAATATCCGCCTGAAGAGAAGAAAACGAAGCTGAAGCAGATCATTATTCAGGTCGGCCGGACGGGGGCTTTAACCCCCAACGCTGTTTTAGAGCCGGTCCGGCTGGCAGGGACTGTAGTCTCCAGAGCTACACTGCATAACGAGGATTTTATTAAGGAGCGGGATATCCGGGTAGGGGACTCGGTTTGGGTCAGAAAAGCAGGAGAAATCATTCCGGAGGTTATAAAGGTTGATTTATCGGTCCGGCCTGAAGGTACTGAACCGTTTATTATGCCTGTTTGTTGCCCGGTTTGCGGTGCGCCTGCCGTAAGGGAAGAAAATGAAGCCGTTACCAGATGTACCGGGATTGAATGTCCGGCAAGACTTTTCAGAAGCCTGGTGCATTTTACTTCCCGGGATGCCATGAACATTGAAGGGTTGGGTCCGTCGCTTATTGAAATGCTTTTGGACAAGGAATTTATAAAGGGAATTCCCGACCTTTACAAACTGTATGAAAGACGCGAAGAACTTGTTTCTTTGGAGCGTATGGGCGAAAAGTCGGTGAACAATCTTCTGGCCTCCATTGAACGGTCAAAGGACAATGACTTAAGCAAGCTCATCTACGGACTGGGTGTCCGGCATATAGGCCTCAGAGCCTCGCAGCTTGCGGCGGAGTATTTCGGCACCATGGATAACCTTTTTAAAACTTCCCGGGAAGAGATCCGTTTGGTGGAGGAATTTGGAGAGAAGATGGCAGAGAGCCTGGAAAGCTTTTTGAAGCAGGAGCAGACCCGCCACACCATTTCACTCCTGAAAGAAATGGGCGTCAATATGGTTTCCAAATCCCGAAGAAATAAAGAAGGCAAGTTTTCCGGGCTGACCTTTGTGCTTACCGGAACATTGCCCACATATACGAGAAATGAAGCCGCCTCCCTCATTGAGGAACGGGGCGGAAAGGTCTCGGGCAGTGTTTCTAAAAAGACTTCCTATGTGCTGGCAGGAAGTGATGCGGGCAGCAAGCTTGACAAGGCGGTGCAGCTCGGCATTAAAATTATAGATGAGGAGCAGTTCAATGCCATGCTATAAGACCGGAATCAAATCCGGAAATGAATAGGGGCGTTTTTATAGAAGGAGTATTAGAGAGGTAGGTACAGATGAAGGGCCACCACAGCGTGATGTTCATAGCCTTTATATTATTTGGTATCATTATCAGTCTTCAATTCAGAGGCGTGATTAACAAATCCGAAGTTTCGGCCAAGGAACTCACCGTGCAGCTTCAGGCTGCAAAGGAAGAAAACAGAAAGCTTCTGGAGCAGATATCAAATGTTGAGGCCGAACGTGAACAGCTTTTAAATAATATGGGGGACAACATCGGCAATGAGAATTTGAATAAACTCCTTGGTGAACGTGACTATGAGTATCTCAGAGCTGGCCTGACCACCGTTACGGGCAGGGGAATTGTGATTACCATGGAGGATGCTCTGGCAAAGGGTGAAATGGATATTGAGGAGTATATCATTCATGACAGCGATGTAAACGCTATTTTAGACGAGTTGAAAGCCTATGGTGCAGAGGCCATTTCCATCAATGACGAACGGGTGATTTTTTCGACAAAGCCCGTATGTGCCGGCCCCACCATCATAGTCAATGAGAGCAGGTATCCGCCGCCCTATGTAATAAAAGCCATCGGCGATCCCGATGTTCTTTATGAAGCCATTGAAACCATGGCCCAGGTTGCATTCATGCGCCTGGCCGATATTCGAGTTGATATTGAGAAGCAGGATCAAGTAGTGGTAAAAAAATATCATCTCTACAGATCGCTGGATAAAATGTTTGAAGACCTGGAGGTGGTACGGCAGTGAAAACTTTTAAAGAAATTTCCCTCACGATGGTTTGCCTGGTGCTGGGCATTATTGTAGCGTGGCAGTTCAGAAGCGTGAAATATAACCAGGTCTTGGCCCAGTATGAGAAGAAAAACGTCAGTGAAATTATAGACGAGCTTTTAATGGAAAAGAGCAATAATGATAAATTAAAGGTCCGGCTCCAGGAGCTGCAGCAGGAAGTCGATGCTTTTAAAAATGATCAGACCGGCGACCAGAACCGGCTGAACGCACTGGAAAAGTCTGTTTTGGAAGCCCGGATAATGGCGGGTTTGGAGACGGTTAAGGGCACGGGAATCGTTGTGGCCATTGAGCCCGGCGGCTTTAAAACCATTGAGGACCGGCATATCGAAGAGCTGCTCAATGAGTTAAAGGCGACTGATGCCCAGGCTCTTTGCGTTAATGATGAAAGAATTGTAGCCACCAGTGAGATTCGAAATGCCGGTGATTATATCATGATTAACGGCCGGCAGCTGGTGCCGCC
>DOHN01000053.1:1178-2016 GCA_003535195.1 Ruminiclostridium sp. | reverse complement strand
GTGCCGCCTTATACCATTAAAGCTATCGGAAATCCCGGCGATATGGCGAACTCCTTAAGGCTGCTGGGCGGTATTCTGGAAAAATTTCAGTATTACGAATTCAAAGTAGATTTAAAAGAGGACGAAAATGTTGTCATACCCGGCGTGCGGGATGATGGAACTGTTTTGAGAATTAATATGTTAACGCCGGTAGAACAGTAATTTTGGGTTGTCCGACTATAATATAATGAATATAGGAGAAATTGGAGTCATTAAAATAGTAATGGCTCTTTTTTATTTTTTAGGGTGTTGATATGAAAAAAAGATATCAGGGGTTCAATGTTCTGATTATCATAGTACTGTTCATACTTGCAGCGCTGCTGCTTGTTATTCCGGAACTGCCCGGCCTGTCTGTCTGGCCTTATGCTGTCGAGCTTACGGGAGCTTTATCCGAAGGCGGCGAAAACATTGTACCCAATGATCAATATCTGGCCTCAGGCATTAATGACAGTTACAGCCGGCTGAGAAGCTGGGGCATCGCCCCGGGAAAGAACGGCGAGCTTCCAAGGGCGGATCCGGGAGCGCCCGAGCTCATATCCAAATACAATTCCATTTACCTGGCCGATACGACGAAGAAAATCATTTATCTTACCTTTGATGAGGGGTATGAGAATGGATATACGTCCAAGATCCTGGATGTACTCTATGAAAATCAAGTGAACGCTATCTTCTTTATTACCGGCCCCTATCTGGAAAAGCAAGAGGCTCTTGTTCAGCGCATGCTTGATGAAGGCCATGCGGTGGGCAACCATACCATCAATCATAAGAGCCTGCCCATGCTCGGCGAGGCAGAGCTTGA
>DOHN01000053.1:0-1068 GCA_003535195.1 Ruminiclostridium sp. | reverse complement strand
GGCAGAGCTTGAGGAAGAAACCGTGGGACTGGACAGGAGATTTCACGCTAAGTTCGGAAAAAACATGGTTTTCTTAAGACCTCCCAAGGGCGAATATAGCGAATTCTCCCTGGAACTGACCTCCCGCATGGGATACATCAATGTTTTCTGGAGCTTTGCCTATGACGACTGGAGGGTGGATCACCAAAGAGGATGGGAATATGCTTTTGAGAAGGTCAGCAATAATCTTCACAATGGCGGGATCCTGCTGCTGCATGCTGTTTCGAAAGACAATGCCGAGGCTCTGGAAAAGATTATAAAATACGCCAGATCGGCAGGATACGAGTTTGGAGATGTTTTTGAGCTTGAAAAGATGGCACGGGGTGAGAAATCATGAAAAAGGGAATTCATCGGATAAAAAGGGCCAAAAGAACCGGGGCCGAAGCCGGCCAGAGCTTAAGCGAAAAGCTTGCCCGGATTTTTGAGATACCGGGGGATGTTATCGGCGATCACCCAAAGGTCACAGCCATAGGGCGCGGCGAGGTACTTATAGAGAATTTCAAGGGAATCATGGACTTCAAGGATGGCATGATCCGCATCAATACCAATAACGGCGTCATAAAAATTACCGGCAGTTTATTAACGATCCGGGAAATTACAAGTGAAGAGATGATCATAGGAGGGAAGATTTCCAATATTGATTACGATGCTTAGGAGAGAGTGAAGGAAGTTTATGTTTCTTGTATATTTGTGGAATTATATCAGGGGATATGTTATTATTGTTGTGACAGGCAGAAGCATTGAGCGTTTTATTAATATATGCTCAAAGCGCCAGATCCTACTATGGGATATTGTCAGGAATGACAATGATTCTGCTGTTATGAAAGCAAGCCGGGCAGGATTTCGTCTGATGAGGCCCGCGGCAAAAAAATCAGGCTGCAGGGTCCGTATCCGAAAGAAATGCGGATGGCCTTTTTTCATTGGCAGATTCAAAAAAAGGAAGGGTTTTAAGGCCGGTCTTTTTCTTTTTATTGCTATTCTCTCACTCTCCACCTCTATTATTTGGGATATAGAAATAACCGCTGAGAA
>DOHN01000038.1:4609-7284 GCA_003535195.1 Ruminiclostridium sp. | reverse complement strand
CATGGGCTTGCCATGCTTACCGAGGACAGGCGCCGTACAGGAATAATCCCCGTCGCTACGGTATGCGAAAATGTAGTTGTAGCGAACCTAAAAGAATATGTTACGAAGCTTCATCTGATTAACAACAGAAAAATGCGGACTGATACAGTTGAATATGTCGATAAGCTGAATATTAAAACAACGGATACCGAAGTCCGGGTACAGGATTTATCGGGCGGCAACCAGCAAAAAGTCTTAGTGGCAAGGTGGCTCCTTACAAATCCTGAAATTCTATTGGTAGACGAGCCGACGCGTGGCATCGATGTTGGGGCAAAAGCTGAAATTCATTCCCTGATCACCAAAATGGCAGGCAGCGGAAAGGCTATTATTATGGCCTCTTCAGAAATGCCTGAAATTATTGGTATGTGCGACAGAATACTGGTCATGCATGAAGGCAGGCTCACAGGTATTCTCAATAGGTCGGATGCCACCCAGGAGCGTATTATGGAATATGCTACCAATATATAGAAGGAGGTATGTCGGGATGCAAGTAAATGAAAATATCGCCGGATCTTTACCTGAAAAAAAACCAAGGATTGATATCAAATCTTTTGTGAGCAAATATACAATTTTTATTATTTTGCTCGTCATGATACTGATTCTTTCCATTGCTTCTCCGGTATTCCTGACGGGAAGGAATATCGTAAACATTTTTACAGCGGAGGCCGGCAGAGGATTGTTGGCTTTTGGTATTGCATTTTGTATCATTTCCCGGGGCATTGACCTTTCAGCAGGCTCTGTGGTTGCCGTATCATCAGTGTTCTCGGCTGCACTTGTGCAAGAGCTGTCCTATTCGACGCTCATTATTCCAAATCTGGTTTATGTTCCGGCTTGGGTTGCAGTACTTGTGGGTGCTTTACTGGGCACTTCCTTCGGTGTTCTCAATGGCCTCTTAATTGCATACACCAAAATTCCTCCATTTATTGCAACACTTGGTTCCCAGGTTATTGCCAGAGGCGTTGCCTTGCTGTTTACCAACGCGTATCCCATCCCGATGCTGCGGAAAGACTTTACAATCATCGGGCAGGGGAACATGTTTGGCTTTTTGCCAAATATCGTTG
The DNA here is from genome assembly GCA_003535195.1 of Ruminiclostridium sp. Classification (GTDB taxonomy): domain Bacteria; phylum Bacillota; class Clostridia; order DSM-8532; family DSM-8532; genus DTU059. Next base: position 6,184 of record DOHN01000038.1, on the reverse strand, counting down.
TGGTGTTTCTTGTATTTGGCGTGATTGCTTACGTATTGCTGAACTGGACCAAGTTCGGGAAAAATGTATATGCCATCGGGGGAAATGTAGAAGCGGCGAGAGCTGCCGGTATCAAGGTGGAGAGAAATCTTGTGGCCATTTATACCTGGTCCGCATTATGCGCTTCGGTTGCAGGGGTCATGATTACTTCCAGGGCGGCTTCCGGTATCGCTTCATTGGGCCTGTCTTACGAGCTGGATGCAATTGCGGCTGCTACGGTGGGCGGTGTTTCCCATGCCGGAGGCATTGGTACCATTCCCGGTGTATTTGTGGGTATTCTGGTGCTGGGGGTAATTAACAACGGCCTTCTCATCTTAGGGGTATCTCCGTATCTTCAACAAATCATTAAGGGAATTATCATTGTAGTTGCCGTTATAGTAGACATGAGAAAAACATCAAAGAAAGCTTAAGTTTTAGGTTTTTATTTATCATAACAAATTTTTGGGGGCGGGGCACTTGCTGTCTGCTGCTCCTGATCTTAAGACCGAAGGAGGATGGACATGAAAATATGTTTTAATCAGGCTACCACTATGAAAAACTCTACACTGGAATCGGATCTTGAATTGTGCGAAAAGCAAGGTTACGATTTTATTGAAATTCGGCTCGACAAGCTCAACGATTATCTAACAAGAAATACCCTGACAGACCTGAAGGCTTTTTTTGATACCCACCACATTAAGCCCTATGCCTTTAATGCGCTGGAATTCATCAGCTTCAGGGATGAAAAGGGATTTGATGAAATCATGGCCGGACTCCGCTTTGTCTGTGATGCAGGGCAGACAATAGGCTGCCATAAAGTTGTCATTGTGCCTACTTTTGATGTGGGCCCGCGCACCGTCGGCGAAATTGAAGCCGAAACGGTACGGGCCATCAACATTATGGCTGATTATGCTGAAAAGTATGGAATGAAACTTGCCTTTGAGTTTGTCGGATATCCCAATTGCTCTGTCAACACTTTCGGGCAGGCATATCGTATTGTTGAAAAAGTGAACCGGAAAAATGTGGGCATTGTTCTGGATTGCTTCCATTTCCACAGCATGGGTTCTCGCCTGGAAGACTTGAAGAGGGCAAAGGCTGAGAAGATATTTATTTTCCATATTGATGACAGTGAGGACTTACCTGTAGGTGCCGCAAGGGATCACAACAGGCTGTTTCCCGGAGATGGAGCTATAGATCTGGATGCAATTCTGCGGATTCTCAAAGAAATCGGATATGGTGAAATGGCCAGTGTAGAACTTTTCAGGCCTGAATACTGGGATTGGGATGATGAAAAGAATATCCGAATCAGTTTTGAAAAGACAGCGAAAGTAATCGGGCGGCATTTTAACTGATATTTTGGTCTTTTCGTTGACCTTTCTATAGTATGGGACCGTCTAACCGGAGGTAAAAGTATTTAAAAGGTGTCAGACAGAAGTGCACCCCAGATGCCGGAAAAAATCAGCATTTGGCGGTGTGCTTTTTTGTTGTGAATACAGCAAGGTCCCCGTTCGAAGTATTTGATTGCTTAATTTAGCGCCATGAGTGATGTTTTGTACG
>DOHN01000038.1:3267-4415 GCA_003535195.1 Ruminiclostridium sp. | reverse complement strand
ACATCACTCTGCCGCTTTTGGCGAATTACGAATCCCGTCCTTTGCAATCTCGTTTTATATAATAGTATTGACAAAAGTCATCGATATATTATAATAAATTTGTGCCCGTACACGCTATAGAGCTAAAATCATGATATTTTTGGTCTGTGTGGCGGCTTTTTTTTTAACAACAGCCCTAACTGCGAATCCCACTCTTTTACGCAGTGATTGATTTTATTTAGGTTTGAAATGATATTTAAAGAAAGAATGCAACCGGGTAAAGGAGTTTACCAACATCTAATAGAAAGCCGGTGGGTAAAATTAAAGTTACAATCAATAGCATCGCTAAAGCCTGCGGAGTATCCAGGGGGACTGTTGACAGAGTGCTCAATAACCGCGGCCGGGTTAGTTCCGAAACAGAAGAAAAAGTCAGAAAGATGGCTGCGGAGTTAGGCTATAAGCCAAATTCGCTGGGCAAAGCCCTGGCTTCAAGAAAGAAGCACTATATAATCGGTGTTATCCTGTGTTCCGAAGGAAATGAATTTTATAACGACATGATCAGGGGAATTGAACAGGCAGAACAGGATAATACGGATTATGGCATTAATGTTCTCTTCAGAACCATGAAGGGATATGATGTGGATCATCAGCTCCGGCTTATGAATGAGCTGGAAGGCAGAATCAACTGTCTTCTGATTACAGCCATTAACCACCATAAAATTGCGCAAAAGATTAATTCATTGACAGAGTCGGGAATAGGGGTATTGACATTAAATACTGATATAGAAAATTCCAAGCGCGTCTGCCATATTGGCGCCAATGTTATTGAATCCGGCCGTATTGCATGCGGGCTGCTGGGGCTTTTGATGAGAGGAAAAGCTCAGGTGGCAATCGCCACCAACTCCTTAAAGCTTCTGGAGCATCATCAAAGAATTGAAGGTTTCCTGCAGGCAAAAGAAGATAAATACCCCGGCTTTCATATTGTTGAGATATTTGAAGCTGAGGATGATGATATGATCGCCTATATGCGTACAAAGAAATTACTGGCGCAAAAGCCCGGCGTCGATGCGTTTTATATAGGAGGCGCCGCATTGGGGATATGCAGGGCCATCGAAGAAGCGGGCTGTTCCGATAAAATTACCATTATATCCTGCGATACCAACCCTACT
>DOHN01000038.1:0-3068 GCA_003535195.1 Ruminiclostridium sp. | reverse complement strand
CAGGGATATAAGGCCATCAATATGGCCGTACAATATTTGGTAAACGGAATTTCCAAAAGCGAGGAGTATTGTATTATTGATAATCAGATTAAGATTTTAGAGAATATCGATACTCTATTTTCAGACCAGCCATTAAGACTCTAGATTATCATAATGCTTTTGGTCAAAGCTTTAAAACATTATTTCCAGTGGTAAATTGAACAAAATTATAAAATTATATAAAAAACTATTTATTCATATTGACAAAGGCTATGGCGTTTACTTATAATAGAACCATAGTACGTGTGCCCGTACACGCACAGGGTAAACTTAAAGAAGGAGGATCGAAAATGAAACGTATCGTAAGTATTTTGTTGGTCGTCATGATGGTGTTTTCTCTTGTTGGATGTGCCAAAGGGGAAAATGCAAGCCCAGCAGCTAAGACTTCTCCCAGTGATACACCTGCGAGTTCACCAAGCGCCGCTACTAAGGAATCTGACAAACTATTCATCGGACTGTCCATGCCTACCTTTGCCGAAGAAAGATGGACAATAGATACGGAGACAATCGTTAATTATTGCAAAGAAAAGGGATTTGAGCTTACACATGCATGTGCAGACGGAGACAGCAACAAACAAAAGGAACAATGCTCCACTATGATCACAAAAGGCATTGATGTTCTTATTTTAGCGCCCAATGACGGCAATGCCGCTGCTTCCATTGTAGAAGAGGCCAAAAAAGAGGGGATTTATGTCATCTCCTATGATCGACTCGTCACAGGGACGGATCTTGTGGATATCTACATAACCTTTAACAGCTGGTTCATGGGGCAGCTAAACGGAAAGTATATTGTGGATAACCTGAAGGAAAAATACGGCGAAATAAAAGGCAATGTCGTACTTCTGAAGGGGGATCCGGGCGATTCCTGCGCCCCGCTCTATTTTGGCGGTGCTTACGAGCAAATAAAGCCCTATGTAGACTCGGGGGCCATTAACGTAATCAGTACCAATGACTGCGTTGGCTGGAAACCGGAAGAAGCAACCAAGCATGTTGAAAATGCCATGAGTATTGCTGATGCAAAAGGAATTACCATTGATGCAATTCTTGCTCCCAACGACGGCACTGCGTCCGGTGCCATTGCGGCTCTTGGCGACGATATTGCCAAAAAGACCATTGTTACCGGTATGGACGCCGAAGCGGCAGCCTGCCAGAGAATACTAGCCGGCACCCAGTCTATGACTTCATGGGGAGATACCCGTAAAATGGGCCGTACTGCTGTAGATATCGCGGAAGAATTATATAAGAACGGTACATACAAGACCACCGATACTTCAGCCGGTACCGATGCAGCGGGCAAGGAGATCCAGGTGCCTACACATCTGCTGGAGGTTACATTTATCGATAAGGACAATATTGATATTCTGATTGAAGAAGGATATCACACAAAAGAGGATGTTTACGGCAAATAGATAAAAAATCATTATAAACTGTAAATGAGCAATTCTTTTGCTCATTTACAGTTTAAGATTCGTTCTTTAATGTGTGCAATTTCCTAAAAGTCAGGGGGACATGATGGAAGACTATATTTTGAAGATGGAAAATATAACCAAGACGTTTCCCGGCGTTAAAGCATTGGATAATGTGAACCTTAATGTCAGGTATGGAGAAATTCATGCACTGGTCGGAGAAAACGGTGCGGGAAAATCTACCCTTATGAAGGTGTTAAGCGGCAACTACAGCCATAGTACATACGACGGAAACATCATCATGAATAATGAAGTGCAATCCTTCGGTTCGGTAAGCGACAGTGCTAAAAAAGGCATTGCTATTATTTATCAGGAAATGGCTTTATGCAAAAACATGAATATAGCGGAAAACATTTTTTTGGGTTCGGAAATCAGAAACAAATATGGCCTGATAGACTGGGATGCAACTTATAAAAAGGCATCTGAATTATTAAAGATTGTAAGGCTTGACATTAATCCGGAAACTAAAATGGTGAATTTAGGCATTGGTCAGCAACAACTGGTAGAGATCTGCAAAGCTATAAGCAAGAATGCTAAACTGCTTATACTCGATGAGCCTACTGCGGCGCTGACCGAAAATGAAACAAAGAATTTGCTTAGTTTGCTAAGAGAATTTAAAGAAAAAGGCGTTACTTGTATTTATATCTCTCACAAATTGGATGAAGTTTTTGAAATTGCTGACTCAATCACAGTATTAAGGGATGGAAAAACAGTAGTAACAAAGAAAAAAGATGAAATAAACACGGAGCAGCTCATCGCCTATATGGTAGGAAGAGAGTTGACTCAAATGTATCCCCGAAAGGAACACCATCCGAAAGAAACTGTATTGGAAATAAAAAACTGGAATGTGTATCATCCGGAAATTCCCGATAAAAAGGTTATTTCAAATATTGATCTGACCGCTAAAAGCGGGGAAATTGTCGGCATTTCGGGGCTAATGGGGGCCGGCCGTACAGAACTGATGATGAGCCTGATCGGTGCCTATGGGGCCAATGTAACAGGTGAGGTCTGCGTAGAAGGCCGGGAAGTAAAAATTAAATCACCAAACGATGCAATCAATCATGGGATTGGTTATGTATCTGAAGAAAGAGCCCGTTACGGGCTGGTACTGATGCAGGATATAAAGTTCAATGCGGGGCTTGCCAGCTTTGACGATTTGACGCAGAATGGCCTGATTAATGACAATGAATTAATTACCCGTACCAACCGCTATGTAGATGAATTAAGCATCAAGACCCCCAGTATAGAGCAGGAAGCCAGAAATTTATCCGGCGGCAACCAACAGAAGCTTGTACTGGCTAAGTGGCTGATGACTCATCCTAAGGTGCTGATTTTAGATGAGCCCACCAGAGGTATTGATGTTGGTGCGAAGGTAGAAATATACAATATCATGAACCGGCTGGTTGACATGGGTGTCAGTATCATCATGATTTCGTCGGAACTGCCTGAAATATTGGGCATGAGCGATAGGATACTGGTGATGCATGAGGGCTCAATTGTAAAGGAATTTGATTGGAAAGAAGCAACACAAGAGAATGTTATGTATTTTGCAATGGGAGGCAA
>DOHN01000188.1:62916-71550 GCA_003535195.1 Ruminiclostridium sp. | reverse complement strand
CAACGCCGGTAACGGTGGTCTTTTTGGGGGCATCCATCAAACCAACGATCTCAACTTCCTCGCCAATCTTAACGGTTCCTCTCTCAACTCTGCCCGTAGCAACGGTTCCGCGTCCTGTGATAGTGAATACGTCCTCAACAGGCATCAAGAAAGGTTTATCGGTAGGACGTTGGGGAGTAGGAATATACTCATCGACGGCCTTCATGAGCTCATGAATGCAAGCATACTTAGGATCATTAGGATCCTTCGAATCGCACTCAAGAACATCAAGAGCAGAACCTCTGATGAACGGAATATCATCTCCGGGGAAATCGTATTCGCTCAGGAGCTCTCTTAATTCCATTTCAACCAGTTCGATGAGTTCTTCATCGTCAACCATGTCGCACTTGTTCAGGAATACAACAATACTGGGAACGCCAACCTGACGAGAAAGAAGAATATGTTCACGAGTCTGAGGCATCGGGCCGTCAGCCGCGGAAACAACCAGGATAGCGCCGTCCATCTGAGCAGCACCAGTGATCATGTTCTTAACATAGTCGGCGTGGCCGGGGCAGTCAACGTGAGCATAGTGGCGGTTAGCTGTCTGATACTCAACGTGAGAGGTGTTGATGGTAATACCTCTCTCCTTCTCCTCTGGAGCCGAGTCAATCTGATTGTAGTCCTTTAATTGGATCGTAGGGTCTGCCAAAGAAAGAACCTTGGTGATTGCAGCGGTAAGCGAAGTCTTACCATGGTCAACGTGACCGATTGTACCAATGTTTACGTGGGGTTTTGTACGTTCATATTTTGCCTTTGCCATTTGGATAAACCTCCTTCATTTGAATCACTGATTGATTCAAAATTATACAATTATTAATTAGTTAAAGCAATAGTATCAATATTATGCCTTAGGCTTTCTGCCTTCGACAATTTGTTCCTGAACACTCTTGGGAACCTGTTCATAGTGGGACGGTGTCATGGTATAAGTTGCACGGCCCTGGGTGGTGGACCGAAGGTCGGTTGCATATCCGAACATTTCGGACAGGGGCACATTTGAATGAATGTTCTGTGCGCCTGAAACTGCGTCCATGCCTTCAATTCTGCCGCGGCGTGAATTTAAGTCTCCCATAACGTCACCCATATATTCATCGGGGGTTGTAACGTCCACCTTCATGATAGGTTCAAGCAGTACAGGATCAGCCTTTCTCATGGCGTCCTTAAATGCCATGGAGCCGGCTATCTTAAACGCCATTTCAGAAGAGTCTACTTCATGGTAAGATCCATCTACAAGAGTGACCTTGAGGTCCAGTACCTGATAGCCTGCAACAACACCGCTGTTCATGGCATCGCGGATACCGTTGTCAATAGCGGGGATGTATTCCCTGGGGACAACACCGCCAACAATCTTATTGACGAACTCATAGCCCTTACCGGGTTCAAGAGGCTCCACTTCAATAACGCAGTGACCATACTGACCTTTACCGCCGGACTGTCTGATAAACTTGCCTTCGGCAGTAACATGCTTGCGGATGGTTTCTTTGTAGGAAACCTGCGGCTTGCCTACATTGGCCTCTACCTTGAATTCTCTTAACAGACGGTCAACAATGATTTCAAGGTGAAGCTCACCCATACCGGCAATGATGGTCTGACCGGTTTCCTGATCGGTCCATACCCGGAAGGTAGGATCTTCTTCGGCAAGCTTCTGGAGAGCAATGCCCATTTTCTCCTGACCGGCTTTGGTCTTTGGCTCAATTGCAATATTAATAACAGGCTCCGGGAACTCCATCGATTCCAGAATGATGGGATGATCCTCGTCACATAGGGTGTCACCTGTGGTGGTATTCTTTAAGCCTACAGCTGCGGCAATATCACCTGCATAGACCCTGTCATGGTCTTCCCGATGATTTGCATGCATCTGAAGGATGCGTCCTATTCTCTCGCGCTTGTTCTTAGTTGAGTTTAAAACATAAGAACCGGCGTCCAGTGTCCCTGAGTAAACACGGAAGAATGAGAGACGGCCTACATAAGGGTCTGTCATAATTTTAAAGGCTAGGGCTGAAAACGGGGCTTCATCTGAAGCAGGCCTTTCGGCCTCCTCGTCAGTACCTGCTTTTGTTCCCTTGATAGCCGGTATATCCAGCGGTGAGGGCATATAGTCCACAATGCAGTCCAAAAGCATTTGGACGCCCTTGTTCCTGTAAGAAGAACCACAGGTTACAGGAACAACCTTGTTGGAAATTGTGCCCTTTCTGATGCCGGCTTTAAGCTCATCAATGGTCAGCTCTTCACCTTCAAGATATTTGGTAAGGAGATTCTCATCAAGTTCTGCAACAGCTTCTACCATTTTTAAATGGTATTCTTCTGCGAGCTCCTTCATATCCTCAGGAATATCTTCTTCATCAATTACTTTGCCAAGATCATCTTCGTAAATCTCAGCTTTCATCTTGACAAGATCAATAATTCCTTGAAAATGGTCTTCCTTACCTATAGGTAACTGTATAGCTACTGCATTGGCCTGCAGTCTATCCTTCATCATTTGGATACAGTGGAAAAAGTCCGCTCCCATAATATCCATTTTATTTACGTAACAGATACGGGGAACGCTATATTTATCCGCTTGTCTCCAAACAGTTTCTGATTGCGGTTCAACTCCACCCTTCGCACAGAAGACTGTAACCGAACCATCAAGTACACGCAAGGAACGTTCAACTTCAACAGTGAAGTCAACATGTCCGGGTGTGTCAATAATATTTATACGGCAATGCTTCCACTGAGCAGTGGTTGCAGCGGAGGTAATGGTTATGCCTCTTTCCTGCTCCTGCTCCATCCAGTCCATAGTTGCAGTACCTTCGTGGGTTTCGCCGATTTTGTGTGTACGACCAGTATAGAACAATATTCTTTCGGTGGTAGTTGTTTTACCTGCGTCGATGTGTGCCATAATACCGATGTTTCGTGTGTTTTCCAGGCTGAATTCTCTGGGCATCGATACCCTCCTTTCGGTGTAGTGGTGCAATGTTTGCTGCGATTATAATTATTACCACCTATAATGTGCGAATGCCTTGTTGGCTTCTGCCATCTTATGAGTGTCATCCTTCTTCTTGACGGCGCCGCCAAGGTTGTTTGTTGCGTCCATAATTTCCGATGCAAGTCTTTCCCTCATGGTGCGCTCGCTTCTCTTTCTCGCATAGCCTGTCAGCCAGCGAAGTCCTAAAGCAAGTCTTCTGTCAGGTCTGACTTCCATAGGAACCTGGTAAGTTGCACCGCCGACTCTTCTGGCCTTAACCTCAAGTACGGGCATAATATTGTTCATGGCTTCTTCAAATACTTCAAGGGGATTCTTTCCGGTTTTCTCCTTAATGATATCGAAAGCGTCATATACAATTTTTTGTGCAACACCTTTTTTTCCGTCCATCATTATACTGTTGATAAGCTTTGATACAGTCTTATCATTGTAGATGGGATCGGCAAGTACGTCTCTTTTTGCGATATGTCCTCTTCTTGGCACTATTCTTCCCTCCTTTGCATGATAACTGCGGGCAAGCGCCCGGTATCGCAGGTACTCGGCCCTAATTCTTAGGGCTCGTCAGTGCAAAACGTTACAATCTATATGATAACAACGTCCGGCACGTCGATTCGTCCTGTTAAATTGGTTTTTAGAAAAAGCAGAAAATCATGAATTCGTCTTACTTCTTCTTAGCGCGCTTTGCGCCATACTTTGAACGGCTCTGCTGGCGGTTTGTAACACCTGCGGTATCCAGAGTACCACGTACGATATGGTATCTTACACCGGGAAGGTCCTTGACACGACCCCCTCTGATAAGAACAACACTGTGCTCCTGCAGATTGTGGCCGATTCCAGGGATATAGGCAGTTACCTCAATACCGTTTGTCAAGCGAACTCTTGCTACCTTACGAAGAGCTGAATTAGGCTTTTTAGGGGTAGTTGTTTTAACTACTGTGCAAACCCCTCTCTTCTGAGGTGAGTTTAATTGGGTAGGCCTCTTCTTCAGGGTATTCATACCTATCTGAAGCGCGGGAGAGTTTGATTTGTACAATACCTTTTCTCTGCTCTTTCTGACCAGTTGGTTAAATGTTGGCATTCTTCGATTCACCTCCTTACAAAATAATGTTTATCAATTAACGCAAATACGTTAATCACTGATTTTTTTCAATGCCTACAACAGAGGCATTTACATCAATTCCCGCGGCCTTCCCGAGCTGTTTCATGGACTCGATGCCATATACAGGAATTTGCTTTTCCTCGCAAAGTTGCCTCAATTGAGTTACAACTCTAAGATCCGCATCGTGCGCAATAAATACCGCTTCCAACCTGCCTAGCTCGGCAGCCTTCTTCGTTTGCTTTATTCCCACGACCTTCTCTTTTCTTTTAAGCAGCTCTAACACTATTAATCCTCCAAGATTCGTGTTATGCCAATAAAAAATAACAACACAAAAACATGCAAACATAAAGGTTCACATGCTCAATTATTGTATCACCGCACCTTTTAAGTTGTCAAGCATGCATTTTCACGTTTTCACCTGATTCGTATTTTAGCGCCATGAGTGGTGTTTTTCGAAGTTATTGTAATTTAACACTATGAGCGATGTTTCGTACGCCCTCAAGAAAATCAGGACTCTTTGACAGACCGGTAGACCCGGATTCCCCCGCTTTTCTCTATATCCTCCACATTTCCGAAAGTCGCCTTCATGATTTTTTTCAGGGTCTCTCCCCCTTTGTTATGAAAAGCCGTAAGCCAGAGGGCTCCATTTTTCATGAGGCGCCCGTAACCCTCCTCGATGAGCCGGGTGTTCAAGGCTTTACCGGCCGCAAAGGGCGGGTTGGAAACAATATCCCCGAAAAGCCTGTCTTGGATTCCTTCATAGAGATCGCTCTTCATCACTTCAATATAGAGGTCATTGACGGCAGCATTTTTTTTCGTATACTCGACTGCCCTTTCATTGATATCAACAGCCAGTACCTGAATATGCGGATAACGTGATTTAATAAAAAGTGAAATGGGTCCGAAGCCACAGCCTACATCCAGGAGAAAATTCCCTGCACCCGAGGGTTTAAAATTTTCTATAAGAAGAAGAGAGGCCCTGTCTACCTTCCCGCCGAATGCAAATACACCGCTGACAGATATAAATTCCAGGGACCTGCCTTTGGTTTCGTAAGAAAATCGGTTTTCTCTGATTTCCGACTGGGGTTTTTCCGTATAATAATGCTCCAATAGCTTATCTCCTTCCATCTCTCTTGCCGGCGGGCCTAATGCCAGTGTTTTAAGAGATTCTGCATCCATTGTGCCACATCGACCTTATAAACGGCTTTGAGGTTTTCGCTGCTCAAAACTTCATCCACCGGCCCACGGGCATAGACCCTGCCCTCTTCCATAAGAATGGCCCGGGTCCCGTAGGAATAGACCAGATTCAGGTCATGAACCACGGCCAGGGCGGCTCTGCCCTTTTGTTTGGTCCAATCCCGGACAATGTCAAAGATGGCTATCTGATATTGCAAATCCAGGTTGTTGGTCGGCTCATCCAAAATGAGAAGCCGGGGATTCTGAGCGAAAAGCTGGGCCAGAAATACCCGCTGCAATTCGCCTCCGGAGAGGGTCTGCACCGATCGATCCCGCAGATGCTCAATACCGGTAAGAGCAACGGCCTCCTCTATTTTATCCCTATCTTCCCGGGTTAATCCGCTCAAAATACTGCTCCGGTAAGCATATCGTCCCAGCGCAACGACCTCATAAACCTTGTGTGAAAATTGAGGCTGGTGGGTCTGGGTGAGAACGCCGATTTGCCGCGCAAGCTGGCGGGGAGAAAACAGGGTCAATTCCCTGCCTTCGAGAAGAGCTTTTCCCGTATGGGGCACAACGCCCATGACGGCCTTGATCAAAGTTGTTTTTCCCGCGCCGTTAGGGCCGATAACCATAAAGATATCATGTTCCTTTAACGTAAAGGAGACCCTGTCGCAAATCACTTTATTTCCCGCCGTTACGGTTAAATCCCTGAGTTCAAGCATACTAAAATTCCTTTGTATTCTTATTGGTCTGGTTATAAAAAATATAGATAAAGAGCACCGCGCCGATCAATGAAGTCACAACACCAATGGGGAGCTCGGCAGGGCTCATTATTGTTCTGGCCAGCAGATCGGTCAGCATAAGGAAGCTTGCGCCCAGCAATGTGGATAAAATCAGCAGTTTTTTATGGCCGGGCCCTGTCAGCATTCTGGTAATATGGGGAATCAGCAATCCCACAAATCCGATGGTGCCGCTGACTGCCACCGATATTCCCACCAGGACCGATACCATTGCCAGAATAAGGAGCTTTATTTTCCTGGTATTCACACCTAGGTATCTGGCCTGCTCCTCACCAAGGGAGAAGGCATCCAATTCTCTGCATATCAAAAGCAGAACTGCAGTTCCCGCCAGAAAGAACGGAAGCATAAGAAGAACATGGGTCCAGCCCCTCCCTGAAAAGGATCCCATGGACCAAAAAACAACCTGTTTGAGGCTGTCACTGGATAAGGTCACCAGAAGGCTGGTGAGGCTGCTGGTCAGCATGGAAAAAATAACTCCTGTCAGAATAATGGTCTGTGTTGAGAGGCCGGCGTCGACCCTGCTTGTAAAAGCTAAAATAAGGAGCAGGGATAAAAAAGAAAACAGAATGCTCATAAGGGCAAGGCCGCCCTCCTGAAAAAAAGGAAGCTGAATACCCGAAACAATGAACATCACAGCACCCAGCGCACCACCTGAGGTAATTCCCAGGGTGGAACCATCTGCCAGGGGATTTTTTAAAAGTCCCTGCATGGCCGCTCCCGCCACCGACAAAGCCGCTCCGACCATCCCAGCCAATACGGCTCTCGGCATACGTGCGTTAAACAATATAACAGCGGTGTTTGGCGGGATATCATCAATATTCCCAGTGCCAAAAAGCCGATGAAACAGGAGCCTTACTGTTTGCGAGGGAGGTATCCGCACACTTCCCACCGAAACCGACAGAATAAAAGCCGCAATCAGCAATAACGATGCAGGCAGCAATAAAAACAACATTCCGCCCGCTTTTTCCTTCTTCATGGCAGCCTTTTGCCCAATCATCCGAACGCTCTCCTTATTCCCCATAAATAATCTGAACAAGCGCTTTTGCCGCATCCAACAGCCTGGGGCCGGGCCTGGTGCTCATATCGGAATCCAGCATCACAACCTTATTATTTTTGACAGCTGAAATACCGCTCCAGTTCTGTCTCGAAACAATATCTCCGATGGGATCCTTTATTCCCGTCAGCGGGCTGGCTGTTGTCAGTATGATGTCCGGATTCCGCTGCAATACCTGTTCTTCCGAAACGGAGGTCCAGCCTTCTACATCGTCGAAGATATTTTTAGCGCCCACGATATCAATAAGTTCCTGGATAAATGTATTTTTCCCACAGGACCAAAGCCCGTATTGAAGCGGAGAAACTTCCACATAAACAGTCCTTTGCGCCTTTCCCCGCACTTCTTCCCTGATTTTTTCAAAGCCCTTCTTCATAGCATCCGCCATGGCGGATGCCTCCTGAGCCTTGCCCGTAATTTTACCGATAAGGCCCATTACTTCATAGGTTTCAGCAAGAGTGTTGGCTTCTGTTACTACCAATTTGATACCGGATTCCTCTAACTGGCGCATTTGATCATCCATGACCGACATATTGCCTAAGAATACGACATCGGGGTTTAAGCTGATCAGAGATTCCAAATCCAGCTGCTCGCCCGTGGGCAGCTTTTGCTTGCTTGCTGTTTCTTCGGGATAGTTGCAGTAATCGCTGACGGCTATTATTTTTTCTTCCATCCCCAGTGCATAAAGAATTTCGGTATTGGAAGGCGTCAGTGATACAATGGTTTCAGGAATTTTATCAAAAGTAATATCCACGCCCCGGCTGTCGGTCACAGCAAAAGGACCCGACCCTTCAGGGACCGCCTCAGGAGAGGCGCCGGATTGGGAGACAGGATTGCCGGAGGGCCCTGCTCCCTGTTGCGGATTTGCACCGCATCCCGCCGCTGTAAATAGAAGAACTGCAGCTAATAAAACCGGTAATATCTTTTTCATTCTAAGAAAGCTCCTTTCGTATCTTTTCGCTAAACCAATCAGAACCTGTCTCTTCTATTGATCTGCCGTAAACCTAAAGCAGCCGCTAAAAAAAGCCCTCCTTCAAAATTTAAGGGGGGCTGCAAGCCTTCAGACTATCATATTTTACTCTTAAGCCCCAGAAGAAACACAACACCACGGCAGGTCTACCGACTTTGCTTCATCCTCTGGCAGCACCTTCCCGAAAAAATCAGTGGTATACGCCGCTTCGTCAGCTTCACGGTTGCTGGGACAGCCCGGGCTTCTCACCCGGTTCCCTATTAAGCATAAAATGCACCGTTGTGCATTATTCGATTGTAAATTTATTATAAGCCGGCGCCTGTCAAAATTCAAGACAATTCGACCGGATGCCGAATTTGACAGGGCTTGCCGGCAGAATGGTCCCAGTGACAAAGCTGCAAAAGCAAAAGAGACAAGCCTCCGGAGGGAAGACCTGTCTCTTTCGCATATATCTAAAATCAAGGGCTGCCGGAGGAATACACCCCGTGGCAGGCTTGACGGCTGTTACATCATGCCGCCCATACCGCCCATGCC